>JANMVQ010000568.1:0-8515 GCA_031392845.1 Chloroflexota bacterium | reverse complement strand
GTGATTGAATCTGTCAGCTATGGGCCAGTGTTTTGCAGAGATAATGACTCAACGGATGGGCAATGAATCAACGGATATATGCGCATCTGTTGATTCGTTGCCCATCCGTTGAGTCGCATATGGACACCTATGAACGCCTGTTCTACAATCAAGCTACTAATTTACTATGCCAATCCAGATTAAGCGTGAACAAGTGGTCCAGTTGGCCGATGCGGCCAAGGAGCGCCTGCCCAAACGGGATGAAGCAGCAGCCAATCTGCGGGTCATCTTCCAGCCGGAGTTTGATCATGCGGCTTGGCTGGCGACCTGCCAGTATGCCGCCCAGACCGCGGATTGGGTGGGGGCGCTCTTTAATCATGATGAGCCTGTGAATGTGGCACTGCCCTTTGCCCCTATTCCCAAGCAATATGCCCTGATCGCTAGCGATGGCTCGCAGATCATGCCCAACCGGCACAATGCGGTGCAGTACTACTTTGTCCAGGCCGCTACGGCCTGCATTGTGTATGGCGTGCCGGACAAGAGTGCGGCGCTGCTCAAGGCCGAGGTGGATGGCAAGGTCAAGCCCAATCACCTCGAATTCGACCTCAACAAGCTTTACGAAGATGGGGAGTTGATCTCGGCTGGCGTGGTCAGCAACCGGCGCGATGCCCTCGAGATTGAGCTATTGGCCAAGCGCTGCAAGGCCTTTGCCGAAGCAGGAGTACAGCCGATTGCGTTGGCCGATGGCAGTTTGGTTCCCTTTTCGCTGCTGAACCCAGCTTTTATGCGCGACAAGAACAAGGCGCGCCAAGTCGTGGATCGATTGGTGGAAGCATTTAATGTCATGCGCAAGGCCAAGGCGATTATTGCAGGCTATGTGGATCGACCCGACAGCAACGGTGTGGTCAAAGCTGCTCGGCTGGCGGGTAAACCGCCGAGCCTGATCAGCAAGGCCAGTCTGCGCCAGCTTGAGGATGGCGCATGGCCGATGTTTGATCGCGAACTGTATCGTGATTGGCTGCCACCCCAACAACGCGGGGCACTGTTCGACCCAGGCTGGATGGTGAACGGCAAAGAGTGGTTGGCCCGGGGCAACCATGGTATGCGCGCCTGCTATGTGAACTTTGGCACAGGCACTGGCGCGCGTTCTATGATCGGGCGGATCGAGATGCCCGCCTGGTGTGCTCAGCATGTTGGCCTTGTCGCTGCCATTCTGCAGCGCCAGTCTGACGTTGGCAATGGCTACCCGTTTATCCTAAAGGCCGCCCACGAAGAAGCAGTCGTCACCCGCGAAGACCAACAGTCGCTCGAAACCCTCATCCAAATGGAGCTGCGCGACCGTGGCATTGCTACGGATGTCTCGCTCAAGCAAGCCTCGAAGAATGCGCGATGAGGTCACCGGTGTCAGAAGTGTCGAGTGTGTCCGAGTGTCAACACGCTGCGACACTTCCGACACCTCTCGATACTCTCGACACTTCTGACACTTCTCGACACTTTCAACTCATATGACCCAATCCACAGCTAACCCTAATCGAATCCCCATCGGCAAGGTTCTGCGCGCCAGCACCCAACAGTTTGTGTTTGGCACCAAGGTCCCTAAAAGCGATGTGCCAATCTTTGGCTCACTCGTCAAGACGACGATTCAATATCAGAATGCCACCATCTATGGCTTGATATTCAATATTGAGATCCAGGATGATGGCATGACCAAGATGCTGTCGGTGGCCGACGATGTGAGCCAGGAAGAGATCGAGTGGCAGCGCAGTCGGCGTGTGCCGGTGGAAGCAAGCGTGTTGTGTGTGGGCTATCAGCCAGATGGCCAACCAATGCGCTATAACCTGCCTGCCCAACCACCGATTATTCTCGACCCGATCTATGCCTGTGACGAAACCGAGATGTGTGACTTCGTCGCTAAATCTGATTACTTCCGCTTGGTGATCGACAGCCGCGATGTACCCAGCGACGAATTGCTGGCGGCCAGCATCCGTCAGTGCGCGGATGCCCAAAGCGCTGGGGCACGTGACACCTATTTGCTGCGCTGTGGCCGTGAGTTGGCCCGCTTGATCGGCAATGATGGTGCACGGTTGGAGAATCTGCTGCGCCGTATGGCTTAACACATATGACAAACACGAACAGTTTCGACGCTCTGCTCGACCCGCTCAACCCGTTAGTCCCACTCGACCGCGCCAAACAGTTGGAGCGTCAGCGCCTGGGTGTCGTGGTGAGCGGCTCGCTCAGTGAAGGGGTTGAGGTCAAAGTCGACGATTTTCAAACCCAGATCGAGGGGCTGGCGGTCGGCAGCTACGTCACGATTGATGGCCAGACCCACCGCAAGTTCTTTGGCCTGATCAGCGATATCTCGCTTGGCGCGACCGACGATAACATTGCCAAGCAACCGCCTCAGATCACCAGCAACGATGACTTCGTGGCCAAGGTCTTTCGTGGGACGGCTGTGTTTGGAATGTTGGCTATTAAGCCGATGTTGGTCAAGGAAGGGGATGGCCCGGCCAAACCGGTCAAGACTGTGCCGTCGCATTTTGCTGTAGCCTATCGCAGCACCCCCGAAGAGGTTGAGTCTATCTTTGCGGCTGCCGAAGGTGAGGAGGTTAGCAAGCCCTATGAGATCGGCACCTCACTTGACGATGAGACGGTCAAGATCAACATCAATCTGGAGCGCTTTGTCGAGCGCAGTAGCGCGGTGTTTGGCCGCAGTGGCACCGGCAAAACCTTTCTTACTTTGCCTCTGCTGGCCAGCGTCATTAAACAAGATGTGGCCTCTGCCCTCATCTTCGATATGCACAACGACTATGGCTATACCCTCAAAGGTGACAAGAACAAGAAGCTCAAGGGATTAAAGCAACTTACTGCGATCCAGAACAAAGTCAACATAGTGACTATCGATGAAGCTTCCTCGCGTTTGCGCAACTCGCGCCCAGAGTTCGCCCTCAAAATTGGCTACGCCCAGATCGAGCCGGAAGATTTGGAGATGCTCAAAGGCATCCTTAGTCTGAGCGACGTGCAGGCTAACGCCCTGCACACCTTGAAGTATCGCTTCCCCAACGACTGGTTGAATAAGCTGATGGCTGAGGATGCTGATGAAGAGATCACTGCGCTGTTCGAGAGCAACAAGATCACCGAGAGCACCTGGTATGCCATGCAGCGCAAGTTGGGCCGTCTGCTCAAGAAGCTGGATTTTCTGCGTCCGGAAGCTGCCGACAATTTCGTGCAGCGCATCTTAGACTACCTCACCCGTGGCGAGAGTGTGGTCGTGGAGTTTGGGCGCTTCGGCAACGACTTACCGGCCTATTTGTTCGTGGCAAATTTCTTAACGCGCCGAATTCATGCCAAATATGTCGAGCTGAAGGAGCAAGCCGAGGGCAGCGGCGGAGAAGGCCCCAAGAAGCTGGTGATTGCGGTCGAGGAGGCTCACAAGTTTCTGGAGCCAGAAGTGGCCGAGTACACCATCTTTGGCACAATCGCGCGCGAATTGCGCAAATACAACGTCACGCTGCTGATCGTTGATCAGCGTCCTAGCCAGATCAGCGCGGAGGTCATGTCGCAGATTGGCACGCGCATTACGTGTGCTCTGAGTGACGAGAAAGATATTGCTGCCGTGTTTACCGGCATCAGTGGGGGTGCCCAGCTGCGCAGTGTGTTGGCCGCCCTCGATAGTAAGCAACAAGCCCTCATCATGGGCCACGCCGTGCCAATGCCGGTCGTGGTCAGAACCACCTCCTACGACGAAAAGATATACAAACAGTATGAGGGTGGGGCAGATGGCCGCAGCAGCGACGAACAAATCGACCGCAACCGGAAGGTCCTGCGCGGGAGCGATGACCTTAAGTCGAGTAAGCCGTTTGGCTGATTCTCCGTTGCGAAAAAACCTGTCAGGTGTGTGCCTATGAAGTTTTGGCTAAATACAACCCAATGGCGCGCACCTGACAGGTTTGACCGTTTGACCGTACATTATGCTTTTATGCCAGATTTTGCTAGAATCGCATTACCCGAACCTGTCGGATTGTCGAAGTGACAACCCAGATTAGGTTGTTAGGTATCTCAGAAAGACCAAAAACCAATAGGAGTTTGACGAAAATATGAAGAGTTCAAAGACCGTTCGCATTTTGACTCTGGCTGCTGCGGCTGCCATGATGTTGGCATCTTGCGCCGCCCCGGCTGCGCCTGCAGCTGCCCCAGCGGCTCCGGCTGCCACTACCGCGCCGGCTGCCGAAGCCGCCAAGCCGACCGAAGCCCCAGCGGCTGGTGCTGAAACCATGCGCTTTTATTCCAGCCTGCCTCTGACTGGCAATAGCGCCGCGCAGACTGCCACGATAGTCAAGGCAATCGAGCTGGCCATTGCCCAGAACACCAAAGATGGCACGGTGTGCGAAGGCAAGTTCAAGATTGACTATGTATCGCTCGACGATGCGACCGCCGCCAAAGGCCAGTGGGACGAGGCGCAAGAACAGGCCAATGCCAACAAAGCGGTGGGTGATCCAGACACTGTGGTCTACATTGGCACCTTCAACTCTGGTGCCGCCAAGATTTCGATTCCGATCCTGAACCAGGCCACCCCGATGCTGGGTATGATCAGCCCGGCCAATACCAATGTGGGTCTGACCAAGAAATTCAACGCCGGCGAGCCGGAAAAGTATTACCCCTCCGGCAAGCGCAACTACATGCGCGTGGTTGCTCACGACGGTTTGCAGGGCTCGTTCGGGGCGCGCTGGGCGCAGAAACTAGGTGCCAAGAAAGTGATCCTGGTCGATGACCAGCAGGCTTATGGCAAAGGTCTGGCCGATGTGTTCGCCAAGGTCGCCAAGGAAATCAAATTGGAAGTAATGAGTCGCGAAGTAATTGAGGCCAATCAGGGTGATTACAAGACGCTGGCCAACAAGATTGCGGCTGCCAAGCCCGATCTGGTCTATTACGGTGGCATCACTGGCAAAGGCACCAGCAGCTTTGTGCAGGAACTGCGCACCGCTGCTCCGGACATCAAGGTCATGGGTGCCGATGGCATCCTTGAGAATGAGTTCGCCGAGAAGACCAAGGGTGCTGAGGGCGTGTATGCGACGATTGCCGGTGTGCCGCGCGAGAAGTTGGGCGACAAAGGCAAGAAGTTCTTTGACGACTACAAGGCCAAGAACGGCGCTGACCCTGAGGCCTACGCCATTTACGGTTATGAGGCCGCCAGTGTAGTGATCAAGGCTGTATCGACGGTCTGCAAGAAGGATCGCCTGGCCATCCTGGATGCGATGTTCACCACCAAGGACTTTGACGGCGTGTTGGGCAAGTGGTCGTTCGATGCCGATGGCGACACTAGCCTGGACAGCATGGTTGGAAATGTGGTGAAGGATGGCAAGTGGAGCGTAGTTGCGCCAGATCAACTGCCGTAATTGACGCTTAGAGTCTATCTGTAACTTGTACAAACCTCGGAGGGCTCTGGCGCTCTTAGGTTTGTGGATAGGTTTTGCGCTTTCTCGAAAAAGCACCGTTTGGATAACTACCTATGGGTTTCCGGCGGTGCTTTTTGTTAACTATTAGGTCATTCAGCGGAATAAAACGACCGCGTCCCCGCAGGGACTTTGCGCATCGCGCTTTGCGTGCACTTCGCTCACGCAGAGCCGCGCTTGTGCGTTGATTATTTCGGCGGAATGACCTTAGAAGACTTCCAGCATGACAGGAACTTCCTCTCGCTCTGCCAACGCTTCCCCAGCGCGCAATATCTTGCGCACATTGTGGATCATTGCCGCGATTTATTTGGCGCTGTTGATTGGTCAACCCGCCGGGCTTGATCCCGTCAAAATCGTCTCAGATATTCGGCTAACCCCAGCTCTGTTGTTGCAGCAATTGCTCACGGGTCTGGCCGATGGTGCCATTATCGTCATCATTGCACTGGGTTACACGCTGGTCTACGGCATCATTGAGCTGGTCAATTTCGCCCACGGCGATGTGTTTATGCTGGGCACATATGTGGCCCTGCTTAGCACCTCGTTCTTTATCATCCAGGTCAACAATGAGTCCCGTGCGCCCTTCTGGGTGGCGTTGTTGGCATTCATTCCGGCCATGCTAACGATGGGCGGTCTGAACGCCTTGATTGAGCGAGTTGCTTATCGTAGGCTGCGCAACCAACCCAAGCTCGCCTCACTCATAAGTGCGATTGGCATGTCGTTCATTTTGCAAAATATCGGCTTGCAAGTGGCCTCCTTTGGCAAGCTGTCCAATCTCTCGCCGGCACTGGCCTTTCTGGACGTGTTTGGCCAGAACAACGCCACGGCCAAACAGTTCCCCACCTTCTTGAGCGACCAAAACGTCTTGGTTTATGTATTTGGCCCGGATGTGCCTATCCGCATGCGCGCCGCCGATATTCTGGTGATCGTAGTGGCGCTGGTGCTGATGTCTGCGCTCAGTTGGTTCGTGCAGAACACCCGCATGGGCAAGGCCATGCGCGCCACTGCCCAAAACCAACAGGCCGCCATGATCATGGGCATCGACGTGAATAAAGTGATTTCGTTTACGTTTATTTTGGGTGGCGCGTTGGCCGGTGCGGCGGGGGTAATGAATGGCATTTACAACGGCTCGGCCTCGTTTACGATGGGGTTTCAGGCCGGCTTACGGTCATTCACTGCGGCGGTGCTGGGTGGCATTGGCAACATTAAAGGTGCGGCACTCGGTGGTATTTTGATCGGTCTGCTGGCAGCTATGAGCGACACTTATCTCTCATCACGTTGGACCAACGCTTGGGTCTTTTTGATTCTGGTGTTAGTGCTGGTCTTCCGCCCCACTGGTCTGCTGGGTCAGGATGGCGGGGAGAAAGCGTAGCTATGACTGGATTCAAACTTTCCAAAGCCGAAATTCTGGCTATCGTGTTAATGGGCTTTATTGGCTTGGTCACGGGCGGCTGGGCTATCTTCCCACTGTGTGTGCTGGCGGGTGTGTTGATTGGCTTTAATCAGCCCGAGGCACGCCCCTCTTTAGGACGTGCCGTGATCAGTGGAGGCATTGCCAGCCTGTTTGTGGCGTTGGGCATATTTGTTCACAACAGATTTATTGTCGGCTTACCAAAAATCGAGGCCATTCCGCCAGCCGCCCTCAATCCGTTGTGGTTGGGATTAGGCATTTTGGTAGGTGGGCTGACGGCCTTTCTGGTCGTGCTCATACGTAATTTGCCCAGCGAGCGCGGGCGACGGTTTGGCATGATCATTTTCGTCATGGCTTTGGCCATCGTCTATCCCTTTTACGATGAGCAAACCAAATTGCTGTGGCTAAGCCAGGTCGTTATCACCTTGATCTATGCCTTACAGGCGCTGGGTCTAAATATTGTGGCCGGCTATGCTGGCCTTTTAGACTTGGGCTATGTGGCTTTCTTTGCCATCGGAGGTTACACCATAGCGTTGCTGAGTTCGCCGCAGTTCGACATCAAGTGGAGCTTCTTTCTGGTGATCTGGATCGCGGCAGCGGCTGCTGCCTTCTTTGGCTTGCTTCTGGGCGCGCCAACTTTGCCATTACGCGGGGATTATCTCGCCATCGTCACGCTGGGGTTTGGCGAGATCGTGCCGATTGTCTTCCGCAACCTGGAAGCGGTGACGATCTACGAGCCGATCAGCAAGATTGTGGCGGGCATCACCGGCAACCCCGCCCTGCAAAACTGTTTGCTCGGTTGCGATGGCAGCCCTTTCAATATCACCAATGGCATTCAAGGCATCAGCCCGATTGAACCGCCGCGTCTGCCCGGATTGGCCGCTAACTTCTTCAATCCCAGCGACAAGATCCCGTGGTATTTTTTGGCACTGACCTTGCTATTGATCAGTGTGTTTTTTATCTCACGCTTGCGCAATAGCAAACTGGGCCGGGCCTGGATCGCCCAGCGCGAAGATGAGTTGGCCGCCAGTGCGATGGGCATTAATTTGGTGAAGACCAAGCTGTCTGCCTTCATGATTGGTGCCATGTTCAGCGGCGTTGCGGGTGCGCTGTTTGGCAGCTATGTCTCGTTTATCTCGCCCAGCGCGTTCGACTTCTCGATCTCGGTTATCGTGCTATGTACTGTGATTTTGGGTGGCTCAGGCAATGTTATGGGTGCAATCTTGGGTGCACTGATTTTGCGCTTGTCTGACCTGATCTTGTTGGACAAAGTGCAATCAGTGGTGCGCGGCGTACTCGAGGCAACCGTTTTGCGGAGCAGCTCTTCGATTGCGGTGACTAATTTCCTGACCAGCATTCTGGACATCACCCAATATAAATTGCTGTTCTTTGGTGTGATTCTGGTCACCATGATGCTGGTGCGTCCCGAAGGCTTGATGCCGAGTGTGGCATCCAAGCGCAGGAGCAGCTAACATGACGATTCTTTTGGACGCAAAGCAAGTTACCAAGCGCTTCGGCGGGCTAACTGCGGTCAACCATATTGACTTCGTGATCGAGAAGGGCATGATCGCCGGTCTTATCGGCCCGAACGGTGCTGGTAAAACCACCTTCTTCAACACCATCACCGGCATCTACACGCCGACTGAGGGCACGGTCATGTTCGATGGCAAGCCGCTGG
>JANMVQ010000438.1:0-2614 GCA_031392845.1 Chloroflexota bacterium | reverse complement strand
CTTTCAAGAGGGCCTGAAGTTGCCGTGCAGCAAAATCTATGAGAAAGGGGTGTTGAACAAGCCGCTGCAAGAGTTGATCCGCTTCAACTGCCGCCTACCCGACCGCACGATTGGCGACATGAACGCGCAAATTTCATCGTGTCGCACCGGCGAACGGCGGGTGCAAGAGTTGATCGAGAAATTTGGGACGGATATGTACGACGCTGCCATCGAGGAGATTCTCGATCACGGTGAGCGCATTGCGCGGGCGCGGCTGGCCCAATTGCCCAAAGGCACTTGGTCGGCAGAAGATTTTGTCGATGACGATGGCATCAACATGGACACGCTGGTCAAAGTTAAAGCCACGGTGACGGTGACCGACGACGAGATGATCATCGACTTCACCGGCTCAGATAAAGCCACCCAAGGGCCGATCAATTTGCCGATTGGGATGACGTTGGGCATCTCGGCGTTGGCGTTCAAAGGGGTAACCACGCCCGATACGCCCGCCACTGAGGGCAACTTCCGCCCGTTGCGCGTCATCGCACCCGAAGGCACGGTCATGCACGCGATGCCCCCTGCGCCGACATTTACTTTGTGGACAGGACTGCTGGCGGTCGAGGTGGTGACCAAAGCGATGGCCAAAGGCATGCCCAATATCGTGCCGGCCTGCTCCGGCGGCGATGTCTTTAGCATGATGGGGCTGGGGATGAACCCGCGCAACAACATGCCCTGGCTGGAGGCGACCAATGAGCCAGTCGGCTTTGGCGCACATGCCGGTGGCGATGGCGAAAACGGCATCATGCACCTCAGCGAGCCGGGCTGTCGCAACAACCCCATCGAAGTCTTGGAAACCAAAGCCCCAATGTTGATCGAGCGCTACGGCTATCGCGTCGATTCCGGTGGCGCGGGCAAACATCGCGGTGGATTGGGTGTGGCGCGGGCATACCGCTTTCTCGCGCCGTCCTCGGCCTTGACCTTGGTGAAGAAAACCAAGACCCAACCGTGGGGCATGGCCAAGGGCAAAGACGGCCTGAATGGGCAAGTGCTGCTGCGCCCTGGCACCAAACGCGAGGCGCATGTCGGCGGTGTGTATGAGAGCATGGCCACCAACGAGGTGCTGATCAATCAATCTGGTGGCGGCGGCGGCTGGGGCAGCCCGTTGGAACGCGATGTCAATGCCGTGCTCGACGATGTGCGCAATGGCTTCGTGACCGTGAACGCCGCAAAACTCAATTACGGCGTGGTCATTGACGGGAAGGGTAAGCTGGATGAGGCGGCCACGGCCAAGCTGCGCAAGCCAGCGACGAAGCGCAAGAAGCGATGAACACACAAGCAGACTCCGTCACCGTGCAGGTGATACACAACTATTTGCTGTCAGCAGCGCGCGAGATGAGCCGCAACCTCACCCGCACGTCATATAACACGATTGTGTATGAGATTCACGACTTCGGCTTAGGCATCTATGACCGCCAGTTTCGCCTATTGGCCGAAGCACCGGGTCTCGCGATCTTTACCCGTGGCAACGACTATGGCCTGCAAAAGATGGTCGAATATCTGGGCGAAGACAACATCCATCCGGGCGATTTGATTTTGCTCAATTACCCGTATTGGAGTTCGGCCCACGTACTCGATGTGATGGCGACATCGCCAATCTTTCACAAAGACAAGCTGCTGGGCTTCACGGCCGTCAAGATTCACTGGCTGGACTTGAGCCAGAAAGATGCCGGGTATTGCTTGGATACCACCGACGTCTTTCAAGAGGGATTGAAGCTGCCTTGTGTCAAGATTCTTGAACGCGGCGTATTGAACAAAGGGCTACAAGAGATTATTCGGTTCAACAGTCGCTTGCTGGAGCGCACCCTTGGCGATATGAACGCGCAAATTTCATCGTGCCGCACCGGCGAGCGACGGGTGCAAGAGCTGATCGAGAAGTTTGGGCCAGCGGTCTACGAGGCCGCAGTCGAAGAGATCCTTAATCACGGCGAGCGCATCGCCCGTGCCCGTTTGGCGAAATTGCCCAAAGGCACTTGGACCGCCGAAGATTATGTCGACGATGACGGCATCGACATGGACACTCTAGTGAAGGTGAGAGCCACTGTGACCGTGAGCAATGACGAAATGATCGTGGACTTCACCGGCTCGGACCCAGGCACCAAAGGCCCAATCAACTTGCCCATTGGTCTGACAATGGGCATATCGGCACTGGTCTTCAAAGGGGTCACCACGCCAGATACGCCCGCGACCGAAGGCAACTTCCGCCCACTGCGTGTGATCGCACCGGAAGGCTCAGTGATGCATGCAGTGCCACCAATGCCAACCTTCACCATTTGGACAAGCATGTTGGCAATCGAAGTGGTTACGAAGGCGTTGGCCAAAGGCATGCCCAATATTGTGCCGGCCTGTAGCGGGGGCGATGTGTTTGGCATGATCGGCTTGGGGATGAACCCACGTAACAACATGCCTTGGCTGGAATCGACCAATGAACCAGTCGGCTTCGGTGCTCATGCCAGTGGCGATGGTGACAACGGCCTCATGCATCTGAGCGAGCCAGGGTGTCGCAACAACCCCGTCGAAGTGTTAGAAACAAAAGCGCCCATGCTGATTGAGCGCTACGGCTATCGCGTTGACTCCG
>JANMVQ010000350.1:0-10551 GCA_031392845.1 Chloroflexota bacterium | reverse complement strand
CACATCACCCACACGATCAGCGCGACATACAAAAATCCGATCACTTGCTCCAAACTCATGCCACTAACATTAACATTCCCAGCCGCTTCTTTCAACCGTGCCCCATTTCCGATTTATCCCGAATCTTCTATACATCGACCGAACGACGGCAACCGCCTGATACTGTATGGATCGTTCGAACTGGCACTCGCATGGCCTGGCCTCCTGTCGGCCAACGGAGAAACATGGCTACTGAAGTCGTTCTTCGGTAGCAAAACGCCGTTGGCGCGCAGCATGAGGATAGGTTGTGCCAACGGCGTTTTCATGCGATATCTGGGGGATGGGCGCTAAAAATACGATTGACTGGGGGCCATTGTGTGGCGGCTTTGGTCAATGGGTTTTGTTCTGCACTTGCATATAATCGTATGCACATATATGCTTGCGACATAAGAGGGTGAATGGCGCACGAAACACAAGCAAAGACGGTCATTGCCTACATGGATGGTAGAAGCAATGAGCCTTACACTGAATGGTTGGCTGGTCTGAAAGATCAGAAGACGAAAGAACGCATTAGAGTTCGCATCAGGCGACTTGAAAGCGGTTTGTATGGTGACTATGCCTCAGTTGGTGAGGGGGTTTTAGAACTTAGACTATTTTTTGGTGCTGGCTATCGGGTATATTTTGGTGAGGATGGTGGGCAGCTTGTTATCTTGCTTTGTGGTGGAGATAAAAGCAGTCAAAGTCGTGATATCCAAGCTGCAAAGAAATATTGGAGGGAATACAAAGAGAATGGCTAAACAACGAAACTACAGAACAATAGATCAGGTTGACGAAGCGTATTATCGTGCCCATCCCGATGAAATAGACAGTTATCTAGAAACAGTATTTGAGGAATATGCGATTGATGGGAACACTTCTGCATTGCTTTCCTCCTTGCGGATGATTGCGCGAGTTAAAGGCGTTTCTGCGCTTGCGGATGAGAGCGGCCTTACTCGTAATGGTGTTCAAAAAGCTTTGTCAGAGCAAGCGCAACCGGGCTTTGAAACCATCAACGCGATAGTACATGCGATGGGGTATGGCTTTACCCTGCAACGATTGGATGCACGCGCTTGATTGGTTCTAAACCTCTTTCGAGAATAACCCTCTTTCTAGCTCCTGGCAAAGTCATTGCGCCGATCACCACGTCGGAGTTCTAAACCTCTTTCGAGAGCGTTGCAGAATACCTCACCACAACGGCCCAAATGCTACCAACCAAGCGCTAGGCCTGTGACGAATCATCCTCCAGCACCTGAAGCGCAGGAATATACGGTATTAACCCCTTCTCAAAGGCGACCTGCTGAACGGCAAGCGACATCGAGCGGGCATCGACAATAAAGCCATCGACCATGATGTACCAGGCCATCGGGTTACGATTCATGCGGCTGGGCAGGGTCCAGTTGGGATCCATCATGCCAATCTTGAGCATCTGTTTGATCTGAGTGGCTTTCGAGCCAACGCTGCTCTTGGCGGTGCCAAAACCAGCACACAACTCATCCAACGACAGGTGCGGGGTTTGCGACGGGTCGTAGAGAAAGTTAATCGAGCCAATCGCATGCACAATCGCGGCAGCCCAGATATCGATGCGGCCACGAGCCAGCGGTGAAGGACGCTTACGGCACAAGGCTGCGGTCATCATGCGACACAGTTGGGCATACTCAGGATTGAGCTGCGCCGTGCAAAAAGGATCAATCAGAGCGACAATCTGATCAAACAGCGGCTTCATCTCTTTTGGGACAGAAAGTGCTGAGGCTGTCTTTGCCATGTGAAGGAGGTCTCCTGATGACGATTGTAGCTAAACTGCCAGTGTTTGTGATGCAGTTATTGGAGAGGTATCTGCTGCCAATCCGGCAGTGGTTGAGCGATCAGATTTACACTGATTTGGTGGCGCGCGATCCCTCTCATCTGTTGGTTCGATTGAAGGGGTGTCTAAATCTGACCGCGCTGGAGCAAGCCTGCAGCGGGTTTCATCACCTTGAAGGACGCGGTGCGCCGCCCACGCACTCGGTGCATTATCTGGTGCGTGCCCTGATCGTGCGCTATGCCTGCAATTGGTCTCTGCGCGATCTGGAATGGCACATTCGGTTTAATCTGATCGTGAAATGGTTCGTGGGTTATCCCATTTATGCCGACGGCCCCGACCACACCACCCTAGAACGATTTGAGGATTGGGTCCACAGGCACGCTCATCGCAGCTTCTTCGACCAAGTCTTGAATCAGATTGATCAGGCCTATCCTCAAGAACGCCAGCCAGCCCAGATCGCCGACACGTATGCCCTGCGGGCCAACGCGCCGCTCGCGTCAGAACCGCCATCGATGAGCTGGCCTTGTTTGGCCCAGCCCATGAGCCCAATGAAGGCCGCTTGCAAGCACCCGAACGGGCTACTCGTTTGGAACAGGTGGTGTTGGCCGCCCAAGCCTGCGCGGTGCAGGTCGCCGCCGCCATCATTCAACCCACCCCATTGGATGAAGTCACTCGTAGCACCATCAATACTTGGCTGGGCCAACTTAGCAAGGTCTTATCGGACAATGTGGTCGTCACCGTGACCCCTGCCCCTGCTCCAGCAGCATTGCCAACACCAGACCAGCCCGCCAGCGCGCCTGAGGGTGAGCCAGTATCACAACCCGGCCCGCTCGATGCTGCTCAAGTCGAACCCTCGATTGCGACACCTTTGGACAGGCCTCCAGCCCCGATCCTAGATCAAATCCAGCCTGCCCCAGACATCATCAGCGTGACCGAACTCAGCAAAGACAACAAAGGCAGCTTCCGCCTCGGCAGCACCACCGATCCTGATGCCACCTATCGGGTCCATTCAAACGACGGCTCGAAAACCGATTTCGGTTACAACGTTGGCCTGTTGGTTTCCCAGCACTTCATCCGCGAGATTCAAGTCGCCACCGGGGCCCAACCCGATCCGGTCGGCTTGCCCAATCTCATGCGTGCCCAAATTGAGCATCACGATCTCATCCCACCCAAGGTCATTTACGATGCCGCCGCTGGCGAAGGCACCTACGGCCCGTCGCCTCTTTAATGATGCCACTCAAGGCCGCTCTCAACTCGTTGCACCTTTGATCAACCACGACAAAAACACTGCCTTGTTTCGTCCACAGCAATTCAAGCTATCCCCCGATGGTCTGACCTTGACCTGCCCAAACGGCGTGTCCTCTTCGATCGCCTATCCTTCCCAATCTGGCGATGGTCGCGTCTTTCGTTTCTCCGCCGCCCAATGCCTAGCCTGCCCACTCTGGCAGCAGTGCCGCGACCCCAAGCAACCCCCAGACTCCAACTCCAAGCGCCAGGTCTTCATCTCTGACTATCGCCCTGAGGTCGAAGCTGCTAGGCTCTACAATTTGTCCGACGACTTCAAAGCTGACTTGAAGCTACGCTTTCGGGTCGAACAGATTATTGCCCATCAGACCCGCTACAACGGTGGCCGCGTCGCCCGCTTTATCGGCCTCGCCAAGTGTGACTTTCAGGCCAAGATGTGTGCCATGGCCCTCAACCTCAAGGCTTGGATGAAGTTGGAATTCTCGCCCCAAACACCCGCTAAAATTCTTGCTTGAGTTTGGCCTTGCCGTACTGCGTCTGTTGATCGAACACTAAATATGATGACCTAAATCACTAGAGATGCCGGCAGAGAAGTGCCTTCTAAATCAGCCTTTTCTGGCTGCCATTGCCCTTCGCAGCGATTTCTGCAACGCTCTCTACAAGGGTTTAAGACCACGCCGGAGCAGCCGGAACCGTCGCACTCGGACTGTCATGGCTGGGGCGCACATCCGCTCTATCACTTTTTTGCCACGTTCTTGGGGATACGCCCGACAACTTTCGGGTTTGACCACATCGAGATCGTGCCCATGCCCGGCCACTTAACAAGTCTGTCAGGTGAAATGGATTGATATTGTGCCAAAGCCCTTGGGATAATGACCATTATCAAAGGTGGCACGATGAGTGTGCAATCCACCATGTCACACATAGAATTGTGACATGCCTGTCCAGAAAGAGCCAGCATTAACCATCGATGCCGTCCACGCATTCGTTGGCGACCAGAGTTTTGCCCGTGCGCAGGAATATGCCGCACAGGGTTACATCTTTGACTGCAGCCATAGCCAAGATAAATCGGGACGACACAGCATCCGCGCCCAATCCGGTGGCAATAGTGGTGGTCCGTACTGGGTTGGCATTCTGATTCACAAAAAGCAGATTGTTTCCGCAAAGTGCAGTTGCCCCGTCGGAGTGGAAAGCGCTGGGCACTGTAAGCATGTGGCGGCGGCGTTGCTTCACTGGCTAGAACAGCCGAATGAATTTGTCGAAGTCGAGGATCTCAGCACTGTGCTTGATCGCCTGAGCAAATCCGAGCTGACGAAGCTGATCGAAAATCTGCTCACGCTAGCCCCGCACCTCGTTCGCCAAGTGGTTGGCGAAAAGTCAAGATCACGCCAAGCAGCTAGCAACGCCAATACGACACAAGAGCCCAACCCCAAACCCAGCCAAGTGCAAGTCGAAGCCCTGCTCAATAGCAGTCGCCTGTGGAGCCACCGCGATATTCACAGCGTCGACGGCGAACTACGGCGCGTCGTTGACAAGGCCGTGACACGAGCTGACAACGGCGACCTATTTGGTGCCGCCGAGATCTATATTGGCATGTTGCACGCACTCATGCCAATCCTGCATCAGTTTGACGAGAATTGGTCATACCCGTTGGTGCACATTCGGCAATGTGTGGTTGGCTTGCAGGACTGTTTGGAAAATGCTGAAGCGTCTTCGAAACTGAGATCGGCGATTCTGGACACCTTGATCTTTACCATTCGCATCGATATCAGTGAGCTAGGCGGGCTAGGTGCCAGCGAAGGCGTGGTAGATATTTTGGTGAATAGCGCCACCCCAGAAGAGCGGCTCGCTATCGCGCAAACCCTGCGTGCTGACATTGACCAAGCCAACATCAAGACAAAGGGGGAGGCGAGGCAGTTTCGCTCACAATGGTCACAGGAGAAGATTGGGCTGATTGTGCTGAAGTTGCTAGACAATCAGCTCGATGACACGGCCTACCTGACACTATGCCGTGATGCTCATCTGCTCGAACCCGCCATTCGGCTGATGCTCACACGCGGTCGGATCGATGAGGCCGAAAAGCTGACTGTGACAGCGAGCGACTATGAATTGGTAGGGTTGGCCAATACATTCAAAGCAGCCAGCCATGCGGACTCTGCAGTAAAGCTGTTGCTCGGGCGCGCGAAAACTTCAGCCGATTCTCGGTTGGCGGAATGGCTGCGCGGCCACTTTGCCGAGGCAAATCAGGTCGCGGAGGCGTGCGAATGGGCAAAGCGCGTGTTGGAGTTGCATCCCAGTATAGAAGACTACCGTCATCTCAAGACGCTGTGGCCCGAGCCAAGCACTTGGCCACGGGAGCGTGAATCCGTACTCACGATCATTAAGGCGACCAGGTGGGAAAGTGTCTTCGTCGACATTCTCCTCGAAGAGCAACTCTATGAAGAGGCGATCGAATTTGTTGAAGCGCCCAAATCAAATCGCAGCGGGTACCGGGTTGCACAGGCTGTAGAGGCAACGCGACCAGAAGATGCTATTCGACTGTATGCACCGGTCATTGCGGCGCATATTGCTGAACGCAAGCGGCAAGCATACGCTGAAGCGGCAGATCTGCTTGTTCGTATGCACACGTTATATCGTCGATGTCAGCGGGAGAGCGAATGGGCTATTTATCTTGCACAGATTCAAGAAACCGCTCGGCGGCTGCCGGCATTGAGCCAAGAGATTGCTAAGCGTGCGATTGAGTTATGACCCATGACACCATCTGAGCTCACACCAGCAACCATATTCAGATACACCAGTGCCATCGCCAAATATTGACAGTGTGTAGTTTACAAACTACAATCATGGTACGGTGATCGAGCTAAAGCAAACCGAAACATTTCGTAAGTGGCGGATGCGACTCAGGGATGAGCGTACACGCGGTCTTATCGCATCTCGTCTAGACCACCTTGTTTATGGTCACGTCGGCGACGTGGAGCCAGTAGGCCAAGACATCGGCGAATTGCGAATTCATTATGGGCCTGGTTACCGTCTCTATTTTTTTCCAGAGACAAGGGAACACTATCATCGTCTTGTTATGCGGTGGCGATAAAAGCACCCAGTCAAAAGATATCAAGACAGCAAAACGCTTGGCTAGCGAATGGAGCGAATAATATGGCTGAGAAACTAACCACCTATGATCCCGCCGAGGATTTGAGTTCGAACGAGGCAATTGCAATTTTTATGGCCGAAGCCCTAGAAACCAATGATGCCGGTTATATCGCGCATGCGCTAGGCGTCGTTGCTCGCGCTAAAGGCATGGCCCAAATTGCCGCACAAACCGGTCTGTCCCGCGAACAGCTCTATCGTTCTTTCAGTGAAAATGGCAATCCAACACTGAGGACAACCCTTGCTGTCATGAAAGCGCTTGGTCTTGAACTCACAGCAAAGGTAGCAACGGCGGCATGACACTTATACCCCTGCGTTTTGACGGAAATACACCGGGTGGATGCTTTAAAGACAGTTGGTAATTCGCCAGCGCTAAAAGTCAAACATAACTGCTAAATTCTCGCGATTATGACAAGCCATGGCTGCGTGAATGATAGGTTTTGACTGGAACTAATGAAACAAATCCGAAGTTGCAGTGCAAGTATAAAAGAATTTTTAGTCATTATGTAGTGTCGATCTGAAAATCGAATTGCCAACTTTCTTTAAAGCATCCACCATTGCTCACATCGCACACGTATCTCTTGCTACGGCGATGGCATGGTTTGGCTCCATTGCCCTATCTTGGCTTTGTGCCTGCGTCCGTGCGCAACGATCCGTATCTATCGCAAGTGTAATCTTGCTCCTGCTGGGGACAAAGGCGCACTCGCATTGCCCTCAAGGCCTTCGCCGCTCCGTGCGCCGAAGGCCGCAACCGGGCGTCGGCTTCAACGTGCCTCAAGATCATTTCCTAACCACTTCAAGAAGCAGTTTGGATAGCTCCTCTGGTTTCGTCACCATTGCATCATGACCAGCCGAGAACAGGTTCTGATATTGAAACCCCCATCGCTTTGCCCGTTCGCCGGCCTCGGCAAAGAAGGGTGCTTGTGTGCATTGAATGAAGGTAGATGACAACGCGGCGTTTCGCTCGGTGGAGAGCTGAGATGGCTGCGTAAACGTCTTGAGCGGTTGGTCACCCAATCGCGGTGTCATCCAGGTGATGTCGCCCGCGTCAGTGACATCGAATGCGCTAGGCCCCCCCGGTGGCGGCACGCGCCAGCCATCGTCCCTCGTCGGAGGCACCGGTGCATAATCTTTCAACGCCTTCCCGTTCTCCGGCAGAAAAGCATCTATGTAGACCATGTGCGCGAGGCGTGGTCCCGCTTTGTCTGCCACACCCGGGAGCACCATCCCGCCGTAGCTGTGGCCCACCAACACGACATTTTGCAAATCTTCGTACTCCAATGTGGCAAGGATGTCTTGCACATGGGTATCCAAATCAATGTCCGAACGCAGCAGATGCACGCGTTCGCCCAGGCCTGTCAGAGTTGGCGTGAAAACTCGGTGTCCGGCCGCCTCGAGCAGTGGCACCAGTTTCTTCCAGTACCAACCGCCGTGCCACGCGCCATGAACCAATACAAACGTTGCTTTATCCTGCTGATTAAGGGTGTTATCCATAGGAACTCCAGCTTGGGTAGAAGTAATAGCTTTTGAGACATTCTGGTTAACGACGGCTGTTGCGCCAAGAACCGCTTTGGAAGCGACAGGTGGAGGCGCACAAGCTGCCACTATGCCTGCTGTTGCACTAGCTGCCGCAGCTTTTAGAAGCGTGCGGCGCGATAACTCGTTTGTTAAAGTTCGGATTAAGGGTTGTTTAGACATTTTGACCTCGCATTTTGTTTGGAGCGTTCACGGCATTTACGCCGCCCAATTGCTCACACCTGAAATGTTTCATGGGTTGAGCTGGCTACTACAGTAGTTGAGAACGCTGCCTGGTCATAGGGGGTCACCTCATACAATACCTCATACAATAGGTGATACAGCGGTGATACACCCTTCATTTTCATCCGTGGTCACGTTCGGCCCATGGCTCAAAGCGTGCCGACAAAAACTGGATCTCACGCGAGCGGCGCTGGCCCATCACATTGGCTGCGCCGAAATCACGCTGCAAAAGATTGAGCAGGATCAACGTCGCCCCTCTCAGCAGATTGCCGAACTGTTGGCCGAAGCGCTGGCTGTCCCTACCGCGGCACGCGCTGAATTTCTCCGCTTCGCGCGCGGAAGCGGCCAGCCGCCCTTGCTGGACGCACAGGAATGGCATTCGCGGCCAAACCCGCCTGACACCGCGCCGACGACTAATTTACCCGCGCCGCTCACCTCATTTGTTGATCGTGTCAGCGAACTAGCCGCCGTGCGTGAACGATTGTTGCAGCCAGATGTGCGCCTACTCACCCTGGTCGGCCCGCCTGGCATTGGCAAGACGCGCCTGAGCATTCGTACCGGCCAAACGATGCTCGACCACTTCCCCGATGGTGTCTGGTTCGTCGTGCTCGCGCCCATTAGCGATCCGGCGCTGGTGCTGCCGTCCGTCGCACGCCTCTTCGACATCCCCGAAGGCGGCCCCAAGCCCCTGCTCGAGCGCTTGCAGGCGCATCTGCGCCCTCAACAATTACTGCTGATCTTGGATAACGTCGAACATGTTCTGAGCGAAGTCGAAGGATGGAATGCAGCGTCTGCCGTGGCCGACTTGCTCGAGGCCTGCCCAAAGATGAAAGTGCTCGCCACAAGTCGCGTGCCGTTGCGAGTGTATGGCGAACAGGAATATCGGATGCCTGCGTTGGCGCTGCCACTGAAGGACACGTGCCTCTCGCCACAGGAGTTAAGCGAGTTCGATGCGGTCAAGTTGTTCGTGGCGCGCGTCCGAGCTTTTCAATCTGACTTCCAGCTTGATAGGGAAAACGCCGAAGCAATAACGGACATCTGCGTGCGCCTGGACGGGATGCCGTTGGCAATCGAGCTGGCGGCAGCACGCCTGCGCCGATTCACGTTGCAGGAGTTACATAATGCGCTGAATCATGCACCATTGCAGACACTTGTATCAACCGTGCGTGATGTGGAGCCGCGTCAGCGCACATTGCGCGCGGCAATCCAGTGGAGTTGCGATCTGCTCAATCCATCGGAGCGCATGGCATTCGCCCGGCTGGGTGTGTTCGTCGGCGGCGCATCAACCAAGGCAGCACTGGCGGTGTGCGAACTAGACGACGACGCGACCCTGCATGATCTGGCCGAGCAGAACCTGCTCCAACGCGAGGGCGAATCGCGTTGGACGATGCTGGAGATGATTCGGGAGTTTGCGCTGGAACAGCTGTCCGCCGACGAGTTGGAGCAGGTGCGGCAACAGCACGCTGAATATTTTGCGCGCATCCTTAACTTGGGCCCTGATGAGTCTTACCCCCTCATTACCGTTGAACTTTACAACGCCCGCGCCGCGTTGCGTTGGCTCCTGGATCATCGGCATCCACTGATGGTTGAGTTGGCTCTAGCCATGAGTGGTTATTTTCATCAAGCCGGTCTGACTCACGAGATCCGCTACACGCTGCCCCAGGTGCTCTCGGCCAATATTGAAATGGCCCCACTGGTTCGCAGTGAGCTGTTGGAGAGCGTCGCGATTATTGCTTGGCAACAGCACCGCTTTGAGGAGGGGTTACGTTATGCCCACGAAGGGCTGGCGGTTGCCCGCACAATGAATGCCCGGCCGAGGATTGCGGACCATTTAATCACACTGAGCCGTACTTACATTGAGATGGATGATTGCGCACAAGCGATACAAATCGCGAGTGAAGCGTTACACATTAGCCGCACGATTCAGAACCAGGAGTTAACGGTAGGCGCGTTGATTCGGCTTGGGCAAGCACAGCTCATATTGGGCAATATGGACGAAGCTGAAGCATTCTTTGAAGAAGCCTACGCGCGGTGCCACGCCCCATATTTCAGGAGACAAGTCTATTTTGGTTTGGCATGCTTGGGAATGGGTGCTCTTGCGCTGAGCCGCAGCAGCTATGAACAGGCGCTTGAATTCCTGTGCGAGGGTTTGAATCGCAGCAAGTTTGTCGCCGTCAAATTGTGGCTTCTGGATGTGCTGGCCGGCACCATCGGCACGATGCCACGTCAAACGACAACCGATGTGCAACGCGCAGCAACGATCTGGGGAGCGGCCGAAGCGTTGAGCGAGAAGATGGGGCTGGTCCCTGCACCCGGTGACCGCAGGCGAAGGGACGCGTTGATCGCCGAGGCCCGCACACGTATTAACCCCAAGGCCTTCGCCGCCGCGTGGGCCGAAGGTCGTGAACTTTCGCTGGACGACGTGGTTTCGCTGGCGATGCTGCAATAAGGCTAAGAATGTATGTTACACAAGTAACAAGCCGCGAAAGTTAAAGTTAAAATAAACGGCATGATCTATCTCATTGGAGGAGCTCCCAGGGTCGGAAAGACCACGCTAAGTCAACAGGTCGCACGGCGGTTGG
>JANMVQ010000337.1:0-6845 GCA_031392845.1 Chloroflexota bacterium | reverse complement strand
GAGTGCCGCCGCCGGGTGCGCGAGCACATCTTACGCATCGACGATACGTTTAAGCGTCACGACTTCGTCTACAAGCGTTTGAGTGATGACCACAGCATAACGGTGCTGACCTCGGAGGAAGTTCAATATCCGGAGTTTGCCGCACCCCGCTTGCATGCGTCCCCGACGAATGAGGACGACATCCCGGCGGAGTTTGCGCCCGACCCACCCACACCCGCGCAAACGCCGGCACTCGTTCAAAGTGCATCTGTGGATGAGCCTATGGTCGGCCACATCGTGGTGCCGGAGAACACCCGTGGCTGGAGTTATCAGCGCCTGTTCGCCAAACACCTGCGCGGGGCTGGCAAGATCGTGGTGCGCGACCCGTATGTGCGGGCGTTCTTTCAGGTGCGCAACTTCATGGAATTCTTGCAGATGGTGTATGCGCTTGTGCCGGAGGGCGATGAGGTCGAGGTGCATCTGGTGACGCAGCAGGATGTTGATCCCCGGCAGGAGGAGAATCTGAACCAACTGGCGCAGTCGTTTGGTGGCTCGCGGGTGGCGTTTTCGTGGGAGTATGACAACAGCCCCAATTTTCACGCCCGTAACATCACGACGGATACCGGTTGGCGGATCACGATGGATCGGGGGCTGGATATTTTTCAGCGGTACGAGAGTGGGCCATTTTCGCTGGAGCAGGCGGTGCAGGAGGCGCGGTTGACGCGGGGGGTGGAGGTGGTGTTTTTGAGGGAGCAGTAGCCTTTGCTTTGCTGAATTGACCTATTTAATCTGAGCAAGTTCTGCAGCGTGCATTTCAGCATCCGGGTGTTTAATTTCACGGAGATAGTCAACATAGATGTCGGGACACTTTTTCAAACCCTGCATTTACTGCGGTGAAATTCGTCGCTATATGCGTCATTGCTGAGTTGAAGCATCAAATCTGACCGAAAAATGGCCGAAAACAAAAAGTGTCTAGACATCAGTCGCTGAATATCAATTCCTCCCAAAGGAAACCCACATGCCCAACGACCCGACCCTTTACCCCATCGACGCCAACGAACCGGCATTTGCACCCAAGCCCTGGGAGCAACGCGCCGGCCCCGGCATGGGCGGCGGCTCGGCCACGCCTGCCGACGAACTGGCCAAACTTGGTCAAGCCACCCTCGAAGTGCCATCGTGGGAGCGCCAAAGCTTAATCGAACGGCAAACCGATCTTACTTACTTGCCGATGGTCGATACCCACACTACGCCCGATACCGATCTCTCGGTGCGCTGCACCAGCAACGAGGAGGTCTGGAGACACTTCAACGAGGAGCGGCTTTATGACACCCGTCGCGTCACGCTGGAGCACATGCATCTGTTCGAGTGGTTCCCCAATGCGCCGGGGCAATATCACACTCGCGATGCCGCCTATGCCCGACAGGAGGCCTATCAGAATATCCAAGTGCTGCCCGACGGACAACGCTTCTTCTCACCCATGGGCAAGGGCGCGATGGTCAATCAAGGTGGCATTGGCGCGGTTCGGTTACGTCCGCGCCAGATCGACAGTGAGCCGCACTACTTCATGACTGCCTCATCGACCGGCGTGTGCCACGAGGGTTTCCCAGTGCTGATCCCGCGCCGTTTCTATGGCCCGCTCAAACAGCGCATGATCGATGAGGGCGCGGCCCCGGTGACGGTGCAGGGCGAGATGCGCTATGTGCCGCAAGAGGCAGTCTCGTTCTTTGGGCGGCGGCGCGATTTGCCGCTGCTGTATTTGCATGTGGATGGTGTTGCACCACTGCTACAGCCGCGTTCGAATGTCACACGCTATGCGGTCAGCGGCGCGGTATCGTTTGTGGGGGAGGTCGAGCACATGCAGGGCATGTTCTGCACCTACGCTACATTTGACCCAGCCAGCCAAGCCAGCGTCGATGCCGCCGCCGATTGGATCGAGGCCTTCTACGTCGGCCAGCAGTATCACGGTGTGGTCGTGACCGACTTCGATGAGCAGAAGGCACGCTTCCCAAACGCCGTCTTTGGTCTGCCCGACCTGATGCGCGGTAAGCTCGATTCGCCCCGGTTGCACACCTGGCTGCAGGAGCACGGCTTTGGCAACCCCGACGATCAGTTTTTGTTGGTCTACAAGGAAATCAACACCCATGGCGGGGCATATATCGCGGGGGACGTGAATACTGGCGGTGGGGACTTTATTGCAGGTGATCAAACCGTGAATCGATAAAATAGCTAAGCAATCCCGAATCGCACATTTGAAAAATTCAGGAGAAACAGACACAATGGATCCGCTCTCAATCATCACCACTGCGCTGGTCACCGGCGCAGCGGCCGCGGCCACAGACACCGCCAGCCAAGTCATCAAAGACGCCTATAACCATTTCAAAGCGCTGCTGGTGCGCAAGTTCGGCGCGGGCGTGTCCGCCGCTGCGGATGTGGCCGAGAAGCTGCTAGGCAGCGACACGGCCAAAACCACCACCCAGGCGATTCTGTCTGGGACCAATGCCGGACAAGATACCGAAGTGCTTGATCTGGCCAAAACCCTGATTGCCGCCTTGGAGAAGCACGCCTCGCAGCAGCAAATCATGAGCAACACCTCGACCAACAACGCCGGCATCAACATCCAAGGCAGCACGGTCAGTGGCCCGGTCACCCAGAACACCAACAGCGGCAACACCACCAACTTGGGCAGCGGCGCAATTGCGCAAGGTCATGGGGCCAAAGCCGTTGGCGCAGGTGGGGTCATGGTAGACGGCGACGTCGGCGGCAGCATCAACACCGGCCATATCAACACCGAGGGTGGCTCATATGTCGGCGGCGACCTCAACACCGGTGGTGCATCATTCGTTGGGCGCGACCACAAAGTCATTAATAACTACTACGGCCGCACCCCTACCGAAAGCGCCAGCACCCAATTCAGCGCAACCGGTCACAAGCTCTACGCTATCCTCAAGGACAAGTGGTTCTCAGATTCGGACTTACAAGATTTGTGTTTCCAACTCGACATCGATTGGGATGCGCTCGATGGCGGCAACAAGATCGACAAGGCGCGCTCGCTGGTGTTGGAGTGCGAGAAGGGCGGCAAGTTGCCGAAACTACTCAGCATAGTGCGGCTGGCGCGACCACACTTGAAAGATCAATTGTCGTGATACCGCAGGAGTTATCCCAAGGGGCAACCGTCGAAGGCGTGCGAAAGGCAAACAGAGTGCCCACCGCCAACGACCCAAAGCACCATTGGTCAACCCGATGCACCTGCAGATGGTTGGATCATCGCCAGTAAACGGAGGATGCCCACCACCAAGTCTGCCAAGTGATGACACTCAGCCTTGAACCGAAAGATAATTGGAGCCAGAGAATGGACATGACAAATCGACGATTTTCGTCGCCACTACTTTTAGCGTTGCTCTCGCTAGCATTGGGAGGTTGCGCGCCGCGTTCAATAGATGCGCCATCAACACCAGTGCCGATGCCGCCACTCCCGGCTATTGCTAACATCACCCCGCGCCACTTGGTGGACTTCGAAAGCGTTACCGTCGATGGCGCCACCCTCGAATACGTCGTTACCGTGCCGGAGTTGTATGACCCCGCCAAGACCTACCCCGTCCTGCTGGCCCTGCCGCCCGGCGGGCAAGACAAGGCCCTGACCGGCCAAGTGATGGAGCGGCTGTGGGCGGCAGAGGCGCGCAAGCGCGGCTGGATTGTGCTCAGCCCGGTTGCGCCCAGCGGCATTTTATTTTTTGAGGGCTCAGAGTCGCTCATTCCCGGTTTTCTGCAACAAGTATCGAACCGCTATCGGCCTGAAGGCGGACGCTATCACTTGGCAGGCATCAGCAACGGTGGCATCAGTGCCTTTCGCATCATCGGTCAACACCCGGAGCTGTTTCGTTCTTTGACCGTGCTACCCGGCTTCCCATATTCCAAAGACGACGAAGCCAATCTCAGCAAGCTCAAGGGCACTCCTATCGTCATGTATGCTGGTGCACAGGACACAAGTTGGGTCGGGGCCGAACGCGCCGCTGCGGCCAAGCTGGAGCAAATCGGGGCGCATGTCACGGTGAATATTGTGCCCAACGAGGGGCATGTCATCACCAGCTTGACGGGCGCGATGTTGTTTGATGTGTTGGGTGGGTATCCGTAGCTGAAATGGTATATTCGCCTCGCTGATCAAACAACCCTTCTTATTGAACCCATTGGAGCTTTTCTAAACATGAAAGACATCACCCTATTTCTCTGCATTCTTCTTCTCACTGGTTGCATGACCAATAGTAACAATCCATCTCCACAACTCGTTGCTACACGAACAGTTGCAGTGCCGACTGCAACCACAGAAATATCACCCGTTCAATTCCCATTCGTGGATGACTTCTCCGACAACCGTCTGAACTGGCCTACGGGTTCTTGGGAAGATGATTTCAAGAGTAATGAAGCATCGGTTGGGCCTGACAAACTGATGATTCAGATGAAGTCAAAGCAGGCCTTTTTTCATCGTATCTATCCACGCAATGCGCCGGTAATCCCGACTTTGCAAGCATTCACATATTCGCTAGATACACATATTGATAAGGTATCACGTAAACAGGGAATCGGTATTGCGCTGATTGAAGCGCATGGACAATCGGGAAAGTCCCATGAATTCGGTTTCTGGGTCATAGGACGTGAGTATCATTTTGGGCACCGTGCCAATGGTGTTGGCAAAGCATTAATCGGCAATACGGTGTCGTCTGCCATCAACCCAAGTGGCGACAATAAGCTCGCTATTGCATTACGCGGCAAAACATTTACGCTCAAAATTAATGATCAAAACGTAGCGCGTATTGATGTTGACGAGGTTTTGCAGACAACACAATTGCAAGGTGGCATCGTATGCAGTCAGGATGAAGCAAACACAATCGCTCGCTTTGAGTTTGACAACTACACAATTCAACAGAATTGAGTCGACTATCAAGACACTATTTGGATCCCGAGGAAAAACAAAAATGGCCAAAAAAACACAGTTACGCGGTGTGATTTTGGCCGTTGCTTTAGAAGCTGATTGCACCCACTGATTCAAACAACCTCAATTGTCCTACTCGCTCTTGCTTTACCCTCTCCACTACCTCTGCCTTCTTCTCTGGTGTCTCTGCCTGCACCAACTCCGCACGCAAGGCGTGCGTCCGATGTGGCTCAGGCAATCGCTCGACCATCGGCATGGTCAGCGCATCGGCGCAATATACCTCGGCGTGCAGCCCATACAGCCAGCACTGAATCATGCACATGTCCGCACACACCGGGTCAATGTCGATACAGGTAAAGCGATACAGCCCCAACTCAATCGCCCAGCGTGGGGCCACCGACGCAAATGCAATCACCATCGCGCCAGACCCACATGCGGGCTCGCAGACGGTGATCGGACTCAGGTGTGGCGCAAGCGCGTCGTAATGGGTGCGTAGCATCACTTCAGCTGAGTCATCCGCCGTCATTGGCAAGCCAGCTAATCCCATCGCTTGCACCACGCGCTCGTGACATTCGGCTCCCGCGTCGCCGATAGTCATCTGCGCCATCATCACGCACAGATGAAACGGGGTGAAGAAGGTGCCGTTCCATTTCTGTTTCGAGTTGGAGACGACCATGCTCATGTAGATGTCGCCCAGCCAATCGTTGTAGTCGTAACCATCAGCCTGGCGCACTGCCATTTGCAATTCACCCAATGCCGCCACCATCTCTTTCAATGCCTCGGACGAATAGCGCTTGGCGATGTCGAGATACGCCTGCTCGTGTTTGTCGAAGTTGACTTGCCATGCCACATCGTGCATGTCACTTGGCGCATGCTGCCGCATATATCGGCGGGCCTCTTGCTGCAGCGTGATGCGAGTCAGTGCGCAGAAGTCGGCGAATAGATCGCTCACAGCGCGGCCAGAACCGCGGCCCGCAGCTTCGAGATGTGCGATCACATGCTTTGTTACTTGCTCGGTATGGGCTTTGCCACCCACAATCATTTGCGTTTTCATCATGTCCTCTAAACAAAAAGGGCGCAACTAGCAACTTTGCCAATCGCGCCGATACAAAACCCTCACAGGGCTTTGAGCAGCCCTGTGAGGGTTAGCGTGAAGTTATTCAAACCCGAGACCACGTTTTTTGAGCGACACCCAGCCGCTGCCCGTAACACCGATAACGACATGGTCGAGGACATCAATGTCCAAGAGTTTTCCGGCTTTGCAAAGCTCTTTGGTCACAAAGACGTCATCCGATGATGGAGTTGGGTCGCCGGAGGGGTGATTGTGCGAAACCACGATCGATTTGGCGTTGTGCCGAATCGCCTCGCGGAATACTTCACACACACGCATGTTTGCACTATTGATTTGGCCGCGGTAAATCATGACTGGCGACCCAATCATTCGGTTTCGAGAGTCGAGCATCAGGATGTGAACTTCCTCTTGCTCCAACAGCGACAGCATTGGCATCAGCAGTTGCGCTGCATCGCTCGGTGTTTTTATTGGCAATCGCTGCTCACTCACCACCGTGAACAACCGCCGTCCCAACTCTAGCGATGTCTTGAGTCGCGAGGCTTTGCCCTCACCTAACCCGTGAACAAGTTGGGCCAACTCATAGATCGACTTCTGCGCCACACCGCGTAGATCGTGGCACTGATCGAGTAACTGCCGCGCGGCCGTCTCGGCATCTGGTCCGCCGATCAACACTTGCAGCAACTCGACCGTGCTGCATGCGGTTGGCCCTTCGCGCAGGATGCGGGCGTGGGGTTGCTCATGCGTGGGCAGTTCAATTGGCTTTTGATAGGTCACTAAGGCTTTGACGAAAAATAACTTGGACTTTTCAGTAGATGTCCGCTATGCTGATGAAACAAGAGTCGAAGCAATTTGCAGGGTTGGGTTGAA
>JANMVQ010000297.1:0-26725 GCA_031392845.1 Chloroflexota bacterium | reverse complement strand
GTAATTGCTCACGGGAAAATTTAAGCTGAGGAGTGAATTGCGACGGCAGGGTGTAGGAATTGCAGGACGGGTAAGCCCATGAGGTTGACTAAAGTCTCAAAGACAGCCTGACCTTTAAGTTTGGCGGTGTCGATGACTGTCGACAAAGCAGCATAAGCGCGGGGACCCCAGCTGGATCGGAAGCCATTGGAGATCTTGCGATGAATGACCGATGGACGTAAGGCGCGTTCGCAGGCATTATTAGTGGGCGGAACCCGAGCATCGTATAGAAACACAAACACATGATCGCGGTGGGTGCGGTAACGCTCGCGCAATGTTTCAGCCCGTCCAGGCGGAACGGGGCGTTTGAGCAGGGTATCCAGTTGATTCTCCAACGCGGTTCTTTGGCGCTTGAACCAGGGTTCATTCATCGGTTCGCGCGGATCATCGGGTTTGAGTTGTTTGCGCAGATTGTCGCGTTTGTGGCGTAGATGAATCGCAGCCTTAAAAACATTCTGCAGCTCGATGGCCCAACTCAAATCGGGCTGTTCTTCAATCAAGCGCTTCACATCACGGATTTGATGCGCGAGACAGATTTGGTGGGTTTGGGTCGGTGCCGTCAGTTGCGATTTGTGCAAGTCGCTCACCCATACTTCGGCCCGATGCTCTCCCATAAAGTTGCTGATCGCCTTGGCTTCGCGGGTGTATTCAAACACATGCACGACGCCCTGCGTGCTCACAAATGTCCACTCCCACCAATTATCTTTATCAACTCGGCCGCTGGTCTCATCGCTGCCAATGACCGGACTACACTTAACGACTTCGGCGATCTGATCGGCTTTGACTTGCGCCAATTCACCCGCCCGCTCCATCACACGCGCCTCGCCCCCTTCACTGATCTCTATCCCAAACAATTCTTCAAGCGCCGCTTGTGCTCGTGCATAGCTCATATGCTGCTGATGCATGAAATACACCAGCACCGCTTCTAGCCGCGGCCCAAACTGTCGCCCGGCGGCCAGCTCTTCCGGCAATTCTCCACAATTGTGTGCCCCACATCCCGGACATGTCACATGCGCTTGTTGTGTCTCGATCACCGCGGGCTTGATCTCAGGCAATTCCGTCACTTGTCGTCGGATCACCTGATCGGGTGTCACTCCCCGCAAATCTTGTCCACACCCCGCGCAGCTCCCTACTTTCGCCTCAATGATTTGGTCTGGCTTATCCACCAATGGCCGCACTTTGCGCTCGTGTCCGGCTTTTGCTCCGCGTTCTCCGTGCTTGCGTTCTAATCGCCCATCCCCCTTCCGGTCTCGCGACGGCGGTTGTGACGAATTTTCAGAATTCCCCGGTGGCCCTTTTATCTGCTTGCGTAGCGCTTCAATCTCACTCCGCAGCTGCTCTATCGCTGTCCGCAACCCTGCATTCTCGGCTTGCAACAGCATCACCTGCGCGATCAATTCCTAGCGTGGCATTTCTTTCAGCCGTTCTATCGTTTGCTGCTCCACTCGCTATGTTTTACCACCATTTTTGCGCCGCAGTCATATCCCTTGTTTGCCCATATCTTAAATTTTCTCGTGAGCAATTACTCATAATCAGTGTCGTTGATGTGAAACACGCCCACGCCATCAAACGCGCAACAAATTTCGTAAAACGAATGCACATGCAGGTAATTGCGCCACCAACGCTCACCCAGAAATCCCCAGCCTAATATCTTGCAGGTGAAGCTCCCAAGCGATAAGGAGAATCGATGCTGATTTAACTCAGTAAACCTGCGGCGTGATGCTATGTCTGACAGGGACATGGGCAGATGGAATCCATCACAGAGATAAACTCAGACTTTCGACGTGCGTTTAGCGACCCAGATACACCGTCTTGAGGCTCGCCAGATGATGGTGCTCATGCCCAGCAATGATATAAGCCAGCGCGCGCACCGAAACAGGGGCATCCGATGCGGTTCCTATGCGCAGAAGCGCATCCTCAGAGAAAGTACTAAACAAGGAAAGCGTGGCCGCTCGCACGGTCGTAAACTCTTGCAACAAATCGGCCAACGGTCGAGAAGTGAACTCGCCAGCTGGCACATACAAATCTTGATCGAATGACGCTAGTGGGGTAGTGTCTTTGCGGGCGATGCGCAGGGCGCGATAGGCGAAAACACGTTCGCCATCAACGATATGGCCAATCACCTCTTTGATGTTCCACTCATTGGGGCCGGGCCGCACTTCGACCTGTGCTTCGCTCAATGGCGAGAGCACAGCTTTGAACTCGGCATGGGTCTGGTCTTGAAATTCAAACCAATCACCATGGACACGATTGGTATATTCCGAATAATACGGCAGATGTTCGCTGGGAGCAGGTCTTGAGATGGTCATAGGTAAATTATCGTTTACAAAACAACTATCGCAACATCAGCGGGTAATACAGAAAATGGTTAGGGGTCGGGGTTGGGGTTGCTGTCGGCGGGGTTGGGGGAGGCGTGCAAAATACGCTGCGAAGTGGACAGAGTGATGTGACCGATACCGTTGGGCTCGGGCTGAGTGTCAGGGTTGGCGTTGGTGTCGGCGTCAACGTCGGATTGGAATTAATGACCAGATCGAAATTTGCCCTAATGAGGGATCCATTCGTCACTCCCACGCCATTAACCGAATCACTCACATACCCGCTGGCCGCAGCCGTAAGCGTGTATACGTCGGGTATCACAGTCAGCGTATACAGGCCTGAAGCATCTGTCAGCCCGTTGTATCGTAACGACATGGTTGTAGATTGGGCCGAGACCAACGCACCGGAGATGGGCAGCGTGCTGGTGATATCGCGCACCACACCAGTGATGATGCCGCTACCCGACGGAACCGCAGCCACGGCGGCGGCAACGTTGAGCCAACCTGCGCCATAAACATTGTTGGGCACACCACTGCTGTTACACGCGGTCACACTAATTGGGGACGCGCTTTGGCGCAAGATCGCTTCGGTATAGTCGATCTGATTTCTGATGAGTGGGCGGGCCGACCACAACAGCGCCACTGCACCTGCCACATGTGGTCCGGCCATCGATGTGCCGGATTTGAAGCCATAACTATTGCCGGGTATCGCTGAGCGCACATTCACCCCTGGCGCGCTGATGTCCGGCTTGGGGCGATTGCTGCCATCCACCGTCACAGGACCACGACTGCTAAAGCCCGCAATGGTGGCGGTGTTATCTGTCGCACCGACAGTAAAGACTTCATCGTAAGTTCCAATCGGGTCGCTCACCGTGCCACAACTACTGCCTGAATTGCCTGCCGAGGCTTCAGTAAAAATTCCCGCCGCACGTTGGGCCTGCACAGCAAGCGCCAACGACTGAGTGTTGCACCCTTCGCTGGGCGGGCAGCCCCACGAGTTTATCGTCACGTCCGGAGCTTTGGCCGGATCACCTTGGGCCGGCGTGCCACCCACTGGATACGGCGCAAGAAAGAATTCGAAGCACTCCATGTAGGTTGCCGGTGTGCCATTACCGTTGTTCATGTTGCGGCAGCCGATCCACTTCGCGCCCGGGGCCATGCCGATTTGGTTACCCGCGCCGTCGTCGCCTATCGCTGTACCAAGCGTGTGCGTGCCGTGACCGAAATCATCGCAAGGAGCGACTGAGTTTGCGCCACAACTGCTGCCGGCCACATGAATCGAATCATGCCAGTTGTAATCGTGCGTCGCGGTGATATTGTCCCAACCGCGATACTGTCTTTTGACGGCTGGATGCGACCATAAATAGCCGGTGTCTGCCGCACCCACAATAATGCCGGTGCCGGTGTAGCCCAGCGCCCAGACCAACGGCGCATTTGTCACAGAAATATTGGTCTCAACGCCTAACGCGACGCTGGGTGCGCGGTCGACCTGCGGATCACGCAATTCCGGCTCCGGGATGGCTCGTACGCTGGGGTTGGCCTCGATGCGGGCCACGCTAGCCTGCGCCGCCATTTGCATGACGGTGTCGCGATTGCCCTTCACCCATATCGCATTGGCGATGTAAAACCCGCGATGCGGCCTTCCCTGCGCTTGCAGTTGCGCTACTAGTGGCCCTTGGGTGCGGCTTGCCACAGCCATTAGTTGATCGCGCACATATTGGATACGCGCCAAACGGGTTGACTGTTGTGCCGCACCGCTCAGATCGGCTTGCTCGTTGAGCAATACCAAAAACTCGGTCTCGGCGTTTCGTTCGGTGGTGCGCAACACTTGGGGCGCAATCTTGCTGATGTCCGCCTGCTGCGATAGAGATTGGGGTGATGGAGCCAGCGCCAACGCTGAAACGACACTCCCATTCGCCGCATGGGGCGAAATAAACGCCAGCTGTGCGAACAGGCCAAAGACAATAAGAATGGGAAAGAAGGCAGTCAAGAATCGCCGCATGGAATACCTCGGTAAGGCATTCTAAAGCGGTTATTCCCAGGCGATGCCATACGGCAGATCATGCTTTGTGACGAACACGATCAGTTCTTTCATCGTGCGATCAATTAAGGTCTGCGGCAGCGCATTCAGCGGCACTCGCGCGGCTTGGAGTGCCTTGCGCAGGGCAACGGCATCTTGGCCTTGCTTCTCGGCCATCAGCAGAATTCCGGGGGCGATACACTCGGCGTGGGTGTGTGGGGTGTTGTCCAACGATTCGGCCAGCAGAGCAAAATGATGCTCGCTGCCTTCCGAGGCGCGCGAATGAAACGACAGATTGTTGAGCTGTACGGTCATTGTCAGGGCATTGATGAGTGCCCGCAATCCTTCTGGGTCACCTGCACCGGCTGCTTCGGCGAAATCCAGCGCGTTTTGCAAGAGCGTTTTGGCGATAGCGGCAGTGGCGACGTTATATTTTTCTTCGACAGAATTTTTGCCGCGTTGTTCAGCCAGCAGCCAATCATGGCAAGCCGTGCTGATACTCAACACATCCACGATACCAGCGGCCCGTTCGGACTCGGCTGCCCCGGCCAATAGCTCCATGTCTAACAGCATGATTTCAGGCGGAATGGTTTCGAGTGGCACGCTAATGCCTTTGTCACGCACGCTCGACGACCACATCCAGAAAGCGTCGCTGCATAAGGCGGTAGGCACCGTGATCAGCGTCAGGTCCATCGATTCAGCTACATATTTGGCTGCGTCTACGGCTACTGTGCCACCCACAGCATATACGATCTCACCCATCCCATCGGCGCGCTTCAGCAGCTTTTTATAGGCATCTTCGCTGGGCACGCTAGGCGCGTCTATCTCCACACCAATGTCCCAATCCAATAACTTCGGCTGCACCCGCTGCCAAGCGGTCTCTTCTTTAATCACAATCACGACATCCTCTTCCTGCCACTCGCGCACAGGCAGATAGACCAATTCAGGGACAGGGTAGACGTTTAGGCTTTCGTTTTCTTTCATGCTTTATGGTTTTGAATGAATAAATGGGCAGAAGGGTTGATTTGAGACTATCGTGTGAGTCACGAGCCACAAGCCATAAGTCATAAGTCATAAGTCCGGTGAGTGTTTCTTTGCGCGTTTTAGCGACCCAGGGCATATGTAACAACTTCCGGACTTATGACTCGTCGCCCTATGAATCATGACTTTCTGTCGGCAACATCTCATTTTGCGGAGCACTCTTCGCTAACGCGCGCGTGACGATCTGCACCAATGTGGGATAGACCAGTTCGATTTTCTGTTCCGGGTGAAACGGGCTGATCAAGTCATGCGTCAGGCGTAGACGCGCTTCAAACTCCAGTGCTTCGATGCGCTCCGGGTGCTCGGCACTGGCACGACGCCAATGATCGATTAGCTCTTGGGTGACGTTGTTATCCACCACTTCGTCGTTGGCGTTGGTCATGAAAACCACTTTCTCGGCAGCAGCTTTGCGCTTGCGAGCCATGGTCAATACGGATTGGGCCAGCCGCAGACACTCAGCCACTGCCCGCGAAGAATAGCGTGGATAGCCATAGGGCAAGTTCATATCGCTCTTGCGCTTCTCGTCCCACCAACCCCACCAATTGGGCAGATAGCGCCCAAACTTGGGCAAACCCGTGCGCCACGATGGCGAGAGCTTCTTGGGCCACATGAACGGCGAAACAGGTACAGCCAGCGCGACGTCGGAGCGATATTGCGCCGCCCACGCAGCCAACAATCCACCCACAGATAGGCCCATGACGACCACCTTGCGCCCCAGGCCTTGCGCAATGTCTACTGCTTCATCGGCGTAGCCGGCCAACTCAGGTGCAGTTAACTTGGTCTGTGCAGTGCTGAGCTGATTGGCCATGCCATGATGGGGCATGCGCGGTAGAAACACGTTGTAGCCCTGCTGATAAAACATCTCGGACAGTTCGACAAACTGCTGTGGGCAGGAGGTTAACCCATGAAAGAAAACGATGGCGCGCTCGGTCTGTTCACCGTGTGAACGCCAAGTGGTGCTGCACAGATGGCTAACGGTGCCATCGTCCTGCGCCTGAAACGCATTGAGGCGCTGCATGGCCGCACCGTAGCTGCCCGCTGGGCGCGCATAAGACTGCAAATTGGTTCGAATAGTTGATTGACGCATGAGAGAGCAATATCAATTGAGCAAAGCAAAGATTTGCCTAAGTTTAATCCTAACTGCGAAAAAGCCTATTCGGTGCACACCAATCGCCCGGAGTGGTTTTGGCGCACGGGGCTTCTAGCGCATCAAGCGCTCTGGACGATTGGCCACTTTTGTACAATCAAGCCATGTCATTTCGCAGCTTCGCCAGCGACAACAACGCCGGCATCCATCCGGAGATCCTCGACGCAATCACCCGTGCCAACCACGACCATGTGGCCGGTTACGGCGACGATGAATATACCAATCGTGCCACCGCCCAATTCAAACGCCATTTTGGTGAGGATATCGAGGTGTATTTTGTCTTTAACGGCACGGCGGCCAATGTGATTGGCCTGAGCGCTATCACCCAGCCCTATCACGGCGTCATCTGCGCGGAGACGGCGCATATCAATGTCGACGAGTGTGGAGCGCCGGAGCGATTCATCGGCTGCAAGTTGATTGATATTCCCACTCCTGATGGCAAGCTCACTGTCGATCTTATCCGGCCGCATGTGCATGGCATCGGAGTGGAGCACCATGTGCAAGTGCGAGTGATCTCGATCACCCAATCGACCGAGATGGGCACACTCTACTCGCGTGAGGAAGTGCGCGCCATTGCTGATTATGCCCACGCCAACGGCTTGCTGTTGCATATGGATGGCGCACGCATTAGCAACGCCGCTGCTGCACTGGGATGTAGCCTGCGCGACTGCACCCGCGACTGCGGGGTAGACGTATTGAGCTTTGGCGGCACCAAGAATGGGCTGATGCTGGGCGAGGCGGTGGTGTTTTTTGCGAAGAGCGTTGAGAATAATGCATGGGACCAGGTGAAATTCATCCGCAAACAATCCATGCAACTGTCTAGTAAGATGCGTTTTATCGCGGCGCAATTTGAGGCGCTGTTGGGTGAGGGCGGTCTCTGGTTGCGCAATGCCCGACATGCCAATGCTATGGCTTGCGCGCTAGCCGATGGGTTGGCCGATATCCCTGGTATTCGGATTACGCAGGCAGTCCAGGTCAACGCGGTGTTTGCCATCTTGCCACCGTCTCAGATTGAGCAACTATTAAAAGAGCACTTCTTCTATGTCTGGAATGAGAATACCCACGAAGTGCGCTGGATGACCAGCTTTGATACTACCGAAGCGGATATTGCACACTTTTTGGATTCGATTAGAAACTCAATATGAAAGGCAAATCTATCTATCCCAAGTCTGACGATCACGCCAGTCTCCACCATTCCCTACTTCGTTATCCCCATTCGCACACCGGTGCCTACCAAAGTGATTAAGAGGAGGCATTGATATGAATCACACCAACCTGCAACAGCGCAAAATAGCGCGCATCCTGTTCGACGAATTTCACAACGAAAGCTGGAGCATCGACTTGCCAACCGCACAGCGGATGCAGCCGACGCACCCAGCCGACTCGTCTTATGCGCTGGCGGGGGGTGAATTGGCCCAGCGGGATTTTGTCTTAGAGCGCAATTTGCACGCACCGCTGACGATGGCCACCTTGCAACAAGTCGATGTATTGGTCATCGCACATCCTTCTGACACCAAGTGGGAGCGCACCACTGCCAGCGGGTCACCAGTATTTACAGCAGAAGAAATCCACGCTATCCAACAATTTGTGCACGCCGGCGGCGGTCTGATCGTAATGGGCGAGACCGAGCAGGACAAATACGGCAACAACGTCAACGAATTGCTGCGTCCATTTGGCATACAAGTGGAGAACGCCACCCTCACTGATCATGCCCATTGTCACAACAACGTACCGTCCTGGGTGATGGGCGATAGGGCTTCGACGAAACCCAGTTTTATTTTTAATCTCGCCGAAGGTATTGCCCAAACTTGCTTTTTACGAGCAGGCATCTTAAGCGTGCACGGCGACGCACAAGTGATTCTGCGTGCGCATGACAGTGCCAGCGCGCCCGCAGCGCCCCTGATTGCCGCCGCCCAATATGGCGCAGGCCGGGTGGTGGTGCTGGCCGATTCAGACTTATTCGGTGATGATGATCTGGGGCATTTTGACCATCGCGCCTTATGGCTTAACGTGTGCTATTGGGTGGCCTATCATGCGTTTACCCAGGGGGAGAAATCGGCTCAGCCCGCGCTCCATGAGCGTTACACGGGTTGGTCGTCGTTAAAAGACGCGACCAATGCGCTACGCCTATTGCAAAAGGCCGATGGCAGCCTGACCGACGAAGCAATGCGGGCACAGGCGACCGCGCTCGTCCAGCAGATGCAACGTGCAATTCAAGCGCTCCAACCGCACTTCCTGCACGAGCAAAATTATCTGGATGCGGTATGCCGCGACCTGCAAGCCTGGGTCGATGGCGGCTGCGCCAAACCGGATTTTGGCCAATCGCTAGCACTGTTTCGGCCTGAAAAGCATCGCGCAGACAATATCGAGAATCTAGTGGTCTTCCCACTCTACACGCCGAACGGCTCGGCGGAGACGCGCTTCGAAGCGCTGATCACGCGCACACCTTGGCCAGAATGGCTGCGCACACTTGAACGAACCCAGTTCGACAACGGCAAATTTGTGCCGGTGCATTTTGTCGATTACACCGATGGCTATCACAGCGAGTGCGCAGTGCTGTTCCCCGAAACCGTATCGTTGACTGGCAAACCCTCCAATAATTTTGGCGGCATTTTCTGTGACCGTGAGGCGACCCGTTTTCAGCGCGTCGTATCGGCGGCCTGCTGGGTGATGAATGTGAATTTGCCGCCGCAAGCCTCAGCCTTTTTGCAATCATCCGATCTGATCCGCGACACGTTTGCACTATGGGACTTGATCCACGACCGTTGGCACAGCCATGGCGAGCTTCCGTTTGACCCGTTTATGATCCGACAGCGGCTGCCGTACTGGATGTATTCGCTTGAAGAGCTGCGCGTCGATCTGCAGACATTCGGCTCGGCCAGCACGTTGGAACAAGGCGGCTTCCCGTTTGCCCGCTATGTGAAATATGGCATATTGTTTGACCGTATTTTTAGATTCCCCATCACCGGCAACCGCGTGCGCAACTATGACGGTCTGGGTGGGCAACTTCTGTTTGCCTTCCTGCACAAGCAGGGCTGTGTGAGCTGGCGCGATAATGCGCTCACCCTTGATTGGGCGCATATCGATGCAGGCGTGAGCGTGTTGCGCGAGAAGATCGAGCAGCTTTATCGTAATGGCATTGACATGACCAAGATTCAATATTGGCTAGCCGCCCACGATCTGGTCAGCGAATGGGTCAAGCCCAACCTCGGCAGTAAATGGGCCAAAGATACACGCGTGCTGAGCGACGAGAGCCAACCCAAAGAATGGATCAACCGCGTGTTGGACGATGAATTTCCCTTGAGCCTGTTTTATCTGCAGTTGCAGAAGAAGCTGGCGGCGTAGAACTGCTACCTCGAACACAATGAGGACCTCATAGTGTTCGAGATAGCAGTTAGGTGTTCATATGACCCGACTCTCCAGCGTAGCCAACGCCGCTAGTCCATTCTCTGCCCGGTCAAGATAAAAATAGGCACAGCTTGACCAATCATCTTCGCGTTCGAACAGGCCTATCGTCTCGTGTAAATTGAGATCAATCGGCGTCAGCGTGGTATCGTAAATCGTTTCTCCGAGTGGGCGCATCGCATTCACCCATTCGGGCATCCAGCTCGCGCCAATCTGTTGTAATGCTACACGAATCTCCTGGGCAAAATAAATCGGATCGGGGATGTGAAAACGATAAAAGGCAAACTGATTGGCCACCAGATCATTGAGCGGGAAGCCCTGATAGGCATGCGCATACGTCACGTCGGTGTTACCAGCCCAGCCGTTGCCGACATAGTCTTCTACGCCGGTGCCACACAGTGTCGGAAAATCCGTGTCGCCATCCAGATAAATCTTTACCTCGCCCTCGCCCCACCACGACATGGCATAGCGCTTCAGATCGGCGTTTACGCCCACGCTCATGCCCAGAAAACGCCCACGCCCGCGCAACAGTGGCAACACGTTGTAATCTCGCTGAATTGTCGTCGGGTTTTCACGCCGCCAATGGGTGTGAAAGTAAAGCATGTCGTCACTATGCTCATCACCGATGGTGTAATCAACATCGTAGAAGAAATTCGCCAAGTCAATCGTCGACTCGTTGGTCACGACGATCTTCATACCACTGCGAAAGGGCATCGGAATGCAACAGTTAAAGCTGCGCCCCTCTGGGCTGCTCAGCAGCGCCGATTCAAATGTGACACAGCGGCCCAGTGCGTGGCCAAAGAAATCTCCAATCGGTGCAGAGACAGCCGGCCTACTGGCTCCGTCCCAGTAGATATCCATACGAATGCTGCGCAACATGGTCGGGCTGCGGTCACGAATCGTCGCCCAAATCCGGCGCACCGTGCCGCTCCCGCCAACCACCTCGGCCAGCGTCCGTTGCTCGCCCGCGCTGAGTGCAAACCAAGCCGACCCTTTACGCCCGCCGCCCATCTGGGCACCTGTGCCTTTGTCACCTTTCCAATTTTCTGGGCTGGCCCAGCGGCTGTGTACTCCCTTCGGCATCGTAAACAATGATTGTTCTGTAAACATAGTATTTTTCGCTTCTCCTTCTCACCTGTTTTACCAGAAAACAAATTCTTATCCGCGTTGATCCGTAAAAATTCGTTCGATCCGCGTTCTATTCCAAGAAAAACGCGCCGTATACTGCCAGCGTGCATCCACTCAAACGATTGAGCACGCTGCTGTTTGTGTTGTGGGTTTGCTTGGCCGCACAACCAGCCCAGGCCCATCCTGCCGATGAAGGCCGACAGGAAGTTGCCTTTTCGTTAAACAGCGGCGCACTCCGCTGGACCCATGAATTCTGGCTGGGGCCACTGATCGGCTTACCCACCTGGGCACAAGTGGATCGCGATGGCAATGGTGCGGTCACCGATGCCGAACAGCTTGCTTTCGCCCAACAACTGCAATCACAAGTGATATTGCAAATCGATGGGAATACGATTGAGCCACATCTCATCTCCATTGATGTGGCCCCGCAAGCGCGCTTTGTGGCTCAACCTGCCGCCCCGCAGATCCGGGTCGTGTTCAGTAGCACAATAGCGGCTGGCACACACACGCTGCGTTTTCAAAGCAACTTCAATCCAGAACGCATCAAATTGATGGCGCGTTTCCCCAGCGGTGGCGGTGTGGCGGTGTCTGGGGCACAGGTAAAAACGAATTTATTCAGCGCACAACTCGAGATCAAACCTGCGGCGCTGACCTTTGGCAGGGCCACGCCACGCCGCTCCCGCCCTCGAACGAGACAAACATCGCACCGCTGCTCCCACCTGCCATTAGTGGTTTGATCGAAGGGAATGTGCTGACGCCAGGCTTGTTATTATTTGGGCTGCTCGCCTCATTTGGGATAGGCGCCGCTCATGCGCTAACACCCGGCCACGGTAAGGGCATCATCGCCGGATACATGATCGGCGATCGCGGCGGCTGGCTACACGCCCTGATTCTCGCCGTCACCATGACCGTGACGCATACCTCATCCGTCATCATCGTGGGTGTGTTAGCGTTGGTGCTTTCGTGCGGGGCGATGGGTTTGTCACCTACGATGCTGGTACCGTGGCTGACCCTGATCTCTGGCCTTTTAGTAGTTGTCATAGGCGCGTTGTTGTTGTGGCAGCGCGTCAAGGGCTATAGACCGACGCGGTTTTTGAAACCGCGTCGGTCTATAGCCCTTGATCTTCATGATGAACTTGAACCGCACACACATGAGCGCTTAACACCACACAATCTGCCGCGTACTGCGACCGGACGCATTTCATGGCGTGCCTTGATCGTGTTGGGGTTTAGCGGGGGGTTGTTGCCGTGTGCGGATGCACTGGCGATTCTGTTGTTGGCCATCTCAGTCAACCACGTTGTACTGGGTTTGTTCTTGCTAATGTCCTTTAGCTTGGGCATTGGCCTCACTTTGACCCTGCTGGGTGTCATCGCCGCTGGCGGACAACGCCTATTGGGACGATACAATCGTTTGCAACCTGTGTTGGCATGGCTGCCAGTGGTTTCGGCCATCGTTGTAATCGTCTTGGGCGTGTTGTTGTTGTGGCAAGCGGCTACTGCGATATGGGTGTAATCAGAATTAACGCAAATGGCATTCGCATCGGCACGTAATTTGAAACGAAAACATGAATCAACGTAAATTGATGACTTACTCAGTCATTTTGCTGGTCATCGTGCTGGGCACAGTGGCCCTCGATCGGCTGTTGCCGGTGTTAGGGTATACCCCGCTGCTGACCCTGCCTGATCCGGCCCAAAACTTTGTAACGGTCTTTCTCGGCATCTTCATCGAAGCCGCACCTTTCTTGTTGATTGGGTCGATTGCGTCCGGCTTGATCGCTGTGTTTGTCACCGCCGACGATATTGCCCACATCATGCCGCGCAACCCAATTGCCGCGTCGCTGGTGGGTGCGTTGTTGGGGTTGATATTTCCGGTTTGCGAATGCGGCGTCGTGCCTGTGGTTCGGCGCTTGTATCAAAAGGGCTTGCCGGTGTCGGCGGGTGTTGCGTTTTTGTTGGCTGCACCCGTGATCAACCCAGTCGTTATTGCGGCAACATACGCGGCATTTGGCCTCGGCCCCATCTTTTGGGCGCGTATCATCGGCACCTTTGTAGTGTCGCTGGTCATCGGCACTGTGTTCAGCAGCCAACCCAACTTCATCCGCGTGCTGCGTCCACGTTCATTGGGCATGGTGATGGGGGGATCGACGACGGACGCAGAGCGTGAAACGAAGGGCGAAGGACTAGGCGAATTGTCGCCCAACCTCTCACGCCCTTCACCCTACGCAACCGCAAAGCTCCAAGCTGCGTTTGGTGTAGCGGCAGACGACTTCTTCGATATGGGGCGCTATTTAGTGATTGGCACGCTGATTGCCACTGCTCTGCAAACGTTTGTGCCGCAGCAATTTTTGGTCAGCGTCGGTCATAGCCCGCTTAGCTCGGTGATTGCATTGCAACTGCTGGCGTTTGTCTTATCTGTGTGCAGCACCGTCGATGCGTTTCTGGCGCTCTCCTTCGTGAATACATTTTCGACAGGCGCAATTATTGCCTTTCTGATTTTTGGGCCGATGGTGGATATCAAGAGCACCCTCATGTTTGCCGGTCTGTTTCGGCGGCGTATCGTGGTCTATCTGATTGCGTTACCGTTTGTGCTTTCACTAGTGATTGGGTTGTTTATTAACCTCAACCTGAACTGGTGATTCAGGATTCAACATTCCTAGAGTATGACTCTCCCATCTCTTTTCATCGGCATCGACGGTGGCCAAACCTCGACCAAGTGTGTCCTGGCGACGTCTGGTCTGCGTGTATTAGGTGAAGGGAGTGGCGGTGGCTTGCTGCATTTGGCAGCCGCAGATGGCGAGCGCAAGTTTCTGGATGGATTGAGCACCGCCGTTCAATCTGCTTGGCAATCGGCGAAAATCGACCCACAGCCTGTGCGTGCCATGGTTATGGGACTGACGGGCGTGGATGCTCCTCCTGAAGCGCAACGAGCCGAAGCACTAGCGCGCCAGATTGTCGAATGCCAGAATGTGCGCGCTGTCAACGATGCCCTCATCGCCTGCGCAGGTGCACATGCCGGCCAGCCAGGCATCATCGTGATTTCTGGCACCGGCGCGATTGCGTTTGGCAAGGACGCAACTGGCCGCACTGCCCGTGCAGGTGGCTGGGGCTGGCTGATCGGTGATGAAGGCAGCGCGATGGCTATTGGCCGCGACGGACTTATGGCCGTTACGAATGCCTATGACGGAACTGGCCCACACACAAACCTTATGGCTGTGCTCATGCAGCATTTAAATATTGCTGACTTGAAAGACTGCAAACGCATTGTGTATGCGCCGGATTTTGGTTCACGTGGGTTTGCAGCATTGGCCCCGCTTGTGTCGACGTGTGCGCAGCAGGGCGATAGGGTTGCGCAGGGCATCATTGCGCAGGCGGGGGCGGCCCTGGCCCAGCTGGCTGAAGGGGTGGCGCACGCCCTGGATTTGCCGCGCACCCGGGTCGCACCGGTCAGCGGTGCGTTTGAGCACGTGTATGGGTTGCGCCAAGCGTTTGCGCAGTCATTGTCCCAATCCTCTACCACGCAGTTAGACATAATCTCTCCCATTTATTCAGCTGCCATGGGCGCACTGCTTATTGCACGGGATATTGACTCTCAAGCGGGTTGAGGGTTTACACTTCCCAAGCATGTTGAAGATCAGTGAATTCTCCCGGCTGGCTCAAGTCCCTGTGCCAACCTTGCGTTACTACGATCAAATGGGGCTGCTCAAACCCGCCCAGGTCGATCGCTTCACTGAGTATCGCTACTACACCGTTGAACAGTTGCCACAGTTAAATAGCAGAAAAACCCTTCGGCCTGCGTGAGTTGGAAGGTGCTTCGATGATGGCCAGCGGCATCCACGATGGGCCGATGAATACGCTAGTCGATCTGGTAAAAGCCATGCTGATTTGGATCGATCAGAACGACTACACCATCGCCGGCCCGGTTCGTGAGCTGCATCTCTCTGGTCGCCCGGCTGACCCTGATATAAATCGGATCGTAGAAATGCAAATTCCGATTATGGGCCATTAGCCTATTGACTCTCAAGCCACTTGAGGGTGCATAATTGAGCCACAGTCGACTTGCGCTAATAATCTAGCCTGCCTGTGGAGAAACTACTATGGAATTGCATGTCATATTCGGGACCGGCCCACTGGGTAAATGGACCGCGCGAGCGTTGCTCAACATGGGCAAACAAGTGCGGCTAATCAATCGCAGTGGCACAGTCGACGATCCGCCCACTGGCGTAGAAATAGTTAAAGGCGATGCCTACGATGTAGCACGCAATATCGAATTGACCCGTGGCGCGACCAGTGTTTACCAGTGTGCCCAACCCGCCTACACCCAATGGCCCGAACATTTCCCGCGCTTACAACAAGCCATTCTGGATGCCGCAATTGCCAACGGTGCGCGACTGATTGCTGCCGAAAACCTTTATATGTACGGCAACACACATGGCCAGCCCATGTCTGAGAATACCCGGTATAACGCACATACCCGCAAAGGCCAGGTGCGCCAAGCCATGACCGAAGCGCTGTTTGCAGCACATGCAGCGGGCAAGCTTAAGGCAGCGTCGGTACGCGGCTCGGACTTCTTTGGCCCGGATGACACAGTCAGCGGCGGGCTGATCTATGCCCCAGCGTTGTCCAAGAAAGCGGTGAATGTGATCGGCAGCCTCGACCAACCCCACACTTTTACTTACACAGTGGATTTTGGCAAAACATTGGCCCAAGTGGGCACGACCGAGGCTGCGCTGGGGCAAATATGGCATGTGCCGAGCAACGCGCCCATCACCCAACGTGTGCTCATGGACATGCTGGCACAGGAAATCGGTCACCCCCTCAAAACCCAAGTCGGCACGCCATTGCTGATGCGCATGCTGGGTCTATTTAACCCAACCCTGCGCGAGATAAATGAAATGATGTATGAGTTTGTGCAGCCATTTATTATGGACAGCCATAAAGCCCAACGCGAACTTGGCATCGTCCCAACACCATTACGCCAACAATTGGCTGAAACCCTGTCTTGGGCCAAAGTCCATTATGGTGTCCCCAAATCAGCGATGAAATAATATCCGCCATTGGACGGCACAATGCCAAAGCCTACATCCGTATAACGGCTGGACATGATATTGGCCCGGTGTGGGCCACTGGGTGATTCCTGATAAAACCACATATTAAATGCTTGCTCGGCAGTACGCGCCCAAGCCCAATTTTCGCCAGTGATATTGCCGGTATAGCCTGCCCGTTGCATACGGGCACGTGTGCCCGCGCCGTCGGTGCCAACATGGCTGCCATAGCCGCGCAGAGCGCAATCTTCGGCATGCCATTGGGCAGCATTTTGCAGAATACCGGAGCCTGAAAGTGGGGCTAGGCCGCCTTCCGCCCGCACTTGGTTATATAGCGCATGCAAGGTTTGGCGCATGCCCGCGATGTCCCCCGAACTTTCGGAGGCCCCGCTATTTGCTTGCATCACTGATCGCGCGAGGGGTGCTTCGGTAGGGGCTGCCACGGGCTGGGCCTGTTCGATAATCGGTTGCAGCTCAATCACAGTGGGCGCTTCTGGTTGAGGTGCCGCCGGTTCGGCCTTTGCCTCAGCTTGCGCTTCGACTTGCGGCTCGCTAATGGGCCCGCCAGTGTTGGGCGGCGCACGGGGCGCACTAACCGGAACAATGAGCGTCTGTCCGATGCGAATGGTGGCAGTGTTGTCGAGTCGATTCACGCGGATCAGATCATCAACGCTCACGCTATAGCGTGAACTCAATCCGGTGAGTGTATCGCCAGAGTCGATCACGGTCACAAACCAATACACGTTTTCATCGGGAAATTGTTTGCCGGAAGGGATTTTTATGGTTTGTCCCAATTGAACGATTTGCGATCCGCCCATGTCATTGATGATTTGAATCGACGCCATCGAAACATTAAACGCGAAGGCAATCGACGAGAGTGTGTCGCCGGCACGCACCACATAATTGCTTGGGCGGGTGATATCGCTCTCTGCAGCCCGGGGCAACTCCGCTGATGGGAGTGTTGTGGCTGTCGCGGCCAAGTCGGCAGCCACAGGTAATGGAATCGGTGTAGGCGTAGCGGTAGCGCGTAGCAGCAATACAGTCGGATTGCTGGCCGCCGTTGGAATTTTGGCAAGGCGTGTGGCAATCTCCTGTGGGCTTAGGGTGGGTTCTGGCGTTGCTGCGGTTGCACAGCCAACCAGCAGCAATCCCGCGACCGTTCTCGCTAGAATGCGCGCTACCACGACATAAAACTGTTTCATACTTGCTAGGCTCCAGCTTATGGATAAAGATTATAAGAAGCAATGGTCACAATTGGATAGACGCCTAATTGCGTTAAACTTCACAGCGTTATGACATCACCAAAAATTGTGATCGTCGGCGCGGGCGGTTATGTTTTCCCCTTGCGTCTGGCGATGGATATCCTCTCGTTCCCTGAACTTCAATCGGCAAAAATCACATTGTATGACGTCCACGAAGGGCGTCTGAAGCGCACCGGTGACCGGGTGCAGCGTGTGGTGGACAACAACGAGCTAAAAGCCAAGGTAGAGATGACCACCGACCGGCGCAAGGCGCTGCGTAAGGCAGATTATGTGATTGTAGCGTTTCAGGTCGGCGGGGTAGAGGCTTACTCGTTTGATGTGGAAATTCCGCGAACGTATGGTATGGATCAATGCGTGGGTGATACGTTGGGGCCGGGCGGCGTGTTCCGTGGCTTGCGCAGTATTGGGGCCTTGCGCGATATTGCGCACGACATGCTGGCAGTTTGCCCGGATGCCTTATTGATTCAGTATGCCAACCCGATGGCGATGAATTGCTGGGCAACCAATTCGTTGGGTGTCAAAACGGTCGGCTTGTGCCACAGCGTGCAAGGCACTAGCGCCATGTTGATCAAACGAGCGGGCTTCATATATGAGGATGTTTATTTCAAGTGCGGTGGCATCAATCACCAGGCTTGGTTTACCCAGTTCCATGACAAAGAGGGCAATGACATTTACCCCAAGATTCGCGAGACGATGCTAACGCAGAACCCATCGCCTTTGGCGTTGGCGAGTGGCAAAGGCAAGAGTGTGGGCACCAAGCTGGCGCAGCGCGGGATGGATCACAGCGTCAACGACGAGCATTATTATTTCGAGCGCGTGCGCACCGAGATTATGCGCAACTTCGGCTTTTTCCACACTGAGAGCAGCCATCACGCCGGCGAATACGTGCCGTGGTTCCGTAAGGACAAGAAGACCATCGATGCGTATGTCGCCAAGCGCTGGGATTATTTCAAGATTAGCAAGAGCTACCAGAATCAAGAGCAGCAGGATTATCTAGAGAAAATTATCAATGGGCCATTGCAGCGCAGCGAGGAATATGGCGCGTTGATTATTCATAGCATGGAGACCGATCAGAAGCGGGTGATTTACGGAAATATTCCGAATGATGGCATGCCTGGGATGAAAGGCTCGTTGTCGATTAATAATCTTCCGGCCAATGCGTGTGTGGAAGTGGCCTGTTTGGTCGATCGCAATGGCATTCAGCCCACGATGCATGGCCCGTTGCCGTTGCAGTGCGCGGCCATCAACCGCACCAACATCAACGTGCAGGAACTAGCAGTCTATGGTGCGCTCAACGGTGACCGAGAAGCCGTCCACCACGCCGTGGCGCTCGACCCGCTCACGGGCGCACTAATGACCTTGCCCAAGATTCACGCCATGGTCGAAGACATGTTCAAGGCAGAGAAGCAGTGGCTGCCGCAGTTTTAGGGGGTGGGAAGGTTCATAGGGTTCACAAGGTTAATAAAGTTCATAAGGTTAATAAAGTTCATAAGGTTCATAAGGTTCAGAAAGTTCAGAAAGTTCAGAAGGTTCAGAACTTTCAGAATCTTCCGAACCTTCCGAACCTCAAAACATCATGTCAACGATCATCGGCTTAGATGTGGGCGGTACCAAGACCGCGATCTTGTTGGGCGAGATCACGGGTGCGGCGTTAAACATCGTGGCGCGGCGTGAGATCGCCACGCAGGCGAGTGACGCGTTTGAAGTGACGTTTGAGCGCATCTGCGCGGAGATTGATGCCATAGTGATGGCGGGCCACACATTCGATGCGATCAGCGTGTCGATTGGCGGGCCGCTCAAGATTGAAGAAGGCATTATTCTGCGCACGAATCACTTGCCCAACTGGGAGAACGTGCGTCTGAAAGACATCTTGAGCGCGCGCTATGGTGTGCCGTGTCATGTAGAGCACGATGGCAACGCCGGTGCGCTGGCCGAATTTTATTTCGGGGCCGGGCGCGGCGCGCAAAATGTAATCTTCTTCACGGCCGGGACTGGTCTTGGTGCGGGGCTGATTTTTAACGGGCGTATCTACCGAGGCAGCACCGATGCGGCTGGCGAAGTCGGGCATATTCGGATGGCCCATGACGGTCCGGTGGAATATCAAAAGGTCGGCTCATGGGAGGCCTTTTGCAGCGGCGCGGGCCTCATCAAACTGGCCAAGCTGCGTCAGCCGGGGCGCTGGCCGGACGATCTAAGCACGCGCCATTTGATTATGGCCGCCTGTGAGGGCAACCCGGATGCCTTGGCCCTGATCCACGAGAGCGGCGAGATGTTGGGGCGCGGCCTGGCGATGGTTATCGACATGCTGAACCCGGAAGTGATCGTGTTGGGTAGTCTGGCGGTGGCGTTGGGTGACTTATGGCTGGAGCCGGCCCGCGCCATGGTGCGGCAGGAAGCCATCGGCATTTTGGCGGATGCCTGCCGGATCGTGCCGTCGGAATTGGGCGCCCAGATCGGGGACTACGCCGCGTTTATGGCAGCGTATGTGCAGCAAACGAAAAGCAAATAGTTTTTGTGAAAAAGTGTAACTATTCAGCCACAATTAAAATCCGCTAATCACGCTAATCTTCGCAAATAAAATTAGCGTAAATTCGCGTTATTCGCGGACAAAAACCAAATTTGGACTGAATAGTTACGAAAAAGTTTTGATTCAGCGCCAAATAGAAAATGGGTTTCGCGAGAAAGATTTAGTCGGCGATCAAAAAGAAAATGATTCTGCCGAGAAAGATTTTATTCCTGACCAGCAAGAAAATAGTTTCTGCTAAAAGGATTTTATATCCGGCCAGAAGGAAAATGATTCTGACCAGAAAGATTTTGTATCTGGTCAGAAGGTAAATAATTCTGACCAGAAACATTTTATATCTGGTCAGAAAGAAAATAGTTTCACTAAAAAGATTTAGTTTCTGGTCAAAAGAAAATGTTTTGCTCCCAAACATTTTGTGCGCCGCGATGACCGAGTTTATAGCGCTGGGCTTCACGGTGGTTTTGGCAGTAGGACCATAACCAATCTTGCCATTCCAAGTCCTTCGACAGGCTCAGGACGAGCTACGCGAGGGGTCTCTACGACTTTGGGTTGAGGAATTCCTCGCTATGCTGTCGATAAGAATTATCGCTTCTCAGCTTTACCATTAAACATGGCATAGGTGACGTGATTTCAACGCAGTGACGCAAAGGCTTGGGGCCTTTTCTTTGCGTCTCTGCGTTTATGTATTCTTAGCGGCATTAAAACCTGATCGGCCGGCAGTTCCACTTTCCAATCTGAGCGCCTATATTTATGGCAAGCTGGGTTATGACTTGCCAGTGGGGAGATGGGTGTGGTGATCACTGATTAGAATTGGGATGCCGAGGCAAATTAGTGCAATATTGCTACTTGACAGTACCCCCCCATGTTGTCGTATAACAGTAACGCAACGCAGCGTCATCGAGCCGCATCATTACTTAACGGACTTGGCATATTATTTTTGTGGCTCTACCGAGTAGAACGGGAAAATGTCATTCCGACGAGCAGCGAGGTGCCGAAGGTCTTAGCGTTGGCAGCGTGCGAAAATGCGACGTTAAGACCTTCGGCTCCCTATGGTCGGAATGACATATTTCCCGCCAAAGCCGAGAGAGACATTTTTGTTACGTAGAAGGATAAGTGGCAGGAAATCCTCACCGTACGGGCCTCAACTCCTATAGCTGATCGTTCAGCTGAGAAAAAGGAAGATTATGGCTTCTATCCTGAGCAAGAGGCCGCACAGCGGCAAAACGGTACCGATTTTGGCTTTGGTGGCACCGGTGTGTATTTCAGAACAAGCAAGGGGCTTATAGAAGTATCGGGGTTTGGGTGGCAGGATTCTGCAAATCCGGGTTACTCAGTTATTGATGGGACAAGTGTTCCAAATCCGACATCTAAACCTTATCCTATTGTTCCTAACCCTGAGACTCGACCTACCTCGACACCATAAATCTTACTCTTTTGCTCTGGAAGAAATACCTGACAGGCCGCAGCAAAGCAGAGGTAAAACCTATCAGGTATTTCTCCCGTTCTTTACCCTAAAGATCAGTGGCAACAGTAATGATCAACCATCACGCCTGAGTTCTTGTCCAATTCGTCAGGGTGTCAGATGCTTCAGCAATCACCTGCTGACAATGCTCGATCAGCTCATCGTAAGTGGCAAGCGCAACACCGCTTTCTTTCGGCACCAAATCACCCATTTGGTCTTTAATGACTGTGGTCGGCGTTCTCACAAGCCAGCAATCACCGCGAAGGTGATGGTCGATTTCACCCACAACAATTCCAACGCGCGGGCCAAATCTGACAATCGAGCCTAGCACAACTTGGACGCTATTGTCAGGTATGTCTTCCACTCGAACGATTCTCCATAGTGCCCAAGGGGTAGGCGTCATTGTTTTGCGTGCGTTTGTATCTTGCAAGCCATCAGCGGATATTCAACGGATAAACGGATATCCATAGTGGCAAGCACCGCGCGACCGGCTGCCGTTATACGGAGAATACTCTTGCGCTCGCGGCAAAGTCACGTGCTTGCGCCGTCGTTGCGGGCCGCATCCATCCGTTTATCCGCTGTTTTATCCGTTGATGGCGTGGATCGGTCTGTAAAATCTTGACGCCCACCCGTGCCCAAACCATTTCATTGCGACAATGTGTCTTTCGCGCTACACTAAGCGCATGGAATTCGCCCATTTACTTGGCATTGTCAGCGACGAGCCTGTTTTTGACTCGGCGTTGCTGTTTGCAAGCGAACCAAATCTGTCCTATCTCCAACGCCAACTATCGCGTTGGGTGCAGCTGGGTTACTTGTATCAATTGCGCCGCGAGTTATATATGCTCGCGCCACCGTATCAAAAGAACCAAGCGCATCCTTTTCTCGTCGCCAACCGCATGGTGCGCGGCTCGTATGTAAGCACTGAGGCAGCACTGGCTTTTTATAGCCTCATCCCGGAATATGTACCTGCAACAACCAGCGTTACCACCCAACGACCGAGTCATTGGTCAAATGTATGTGGCGAGTTTCAATATCAACATATTAAGCATGATTTTTTCTTTGGCTATGATCATTTGCAGTTGGTTGGCCGGCAATATGGATTCATCGCCACAGCGGAGAAAGCACTCTTGGATCTGATTTATCTTCGCTCAGGTGGAGACGCCCCAGAATTTCTGATTGGCTTGCGTTTGCAACATCTGGATCGATTAAGGTTGGATCGCCTTGATCAATATGCTAAACGCAGCGCTAGTCCAAAACTCGCCCGTGCCGCCAAGCATCTCCGGGAACTAATTGCGGCCACCGCCGATGAATACGAGGTCTTGCAGTGAAAGATTATCTGGCGACCCTCATTGCAAGCAAAGACTCTTTAGCAGCACGCAACATTATGCGTGAGTATTTGCAAGCGCGCATCTTGGGTAGTCTGCACGGCGCTGGGGCGATGAGTACACTGGCTTTTCAAGGGGGCACCGCCTTGCGTTTTTTGTATCTCATCCCACGTTATTCGGAAGACTTGGATTTCGCCTTGGAACGGCATGCCCAAAACTATGATTTCAGGCGCTATTTACGCGAGGTTCAAAGTGAACTCACGCGTGAGGGCTATCAGGTGAGTATCAAGGTCAACGACAGCAAAGTCGTGCACAGCGCTTTTATTCAATTCACCGGTTTGCTGTTTGAGTTGGGACAATCTCCACAACGCAACGAAAATTTAAGCGTTAAGATCGAAGTGGATACGCGCCCGCCCGCAGGTGCTGTTCTAGCAACGACGGTGATCCGGCGCTACGTCACATTACATATTCAGCATCATGACCCAGCGACGCTGCTGGCAGGCAAGTTGCATGCGGTCTTGCAGCGACCCTATCCCAAGGGGCGCGATCTGTATGATTTGTTGTGGTATCTCAGCGACCCTAAGTGGCCGCTGCCAAATTTCGAGATGCTCAATAATGCGCTGACCCAATCAAAGTGGGCTGGCGACAAGATTGAGATTGATAACTGGACGAATGTTTTGCAACAACGCTTGACTGAGCAGGATTGGCCCAAAATCGAACCGGATATCCGGCCATTTTTAGAGACTCCTAGCGAAATAGGACTACTGACCCAAAACAATTTATCGCGCTTGCTTGCTGCACGAAAATAAGGGTGCGCTAAGCCTTACCCCATACTCTACGCCACAATCAAACGCTGTCGCAGCTGATCAATGGCGGTATGACTGAGCCCAATCGCTTGTAGATAGTCGGCGGTGCCGCCATATTTTGTGCGCAGGTGGTTGAGGGCACTGTGCATGTAATGGGGCGAGCAGCGATACTCGTGGATGATTTGCTCATGCTTGTTAATATCTTTCTCGCGGGTAAGTTGTTTTTCGCGCATACGCTCTAATCCGGTATGGCTGAGTTCGTAATCATGGGCAATCACCTCATCTGGCACCTCTGCCAACGACAGCAAAAGCATGGCGGTCAGCCCAGTGCGATCTTTGCCAGCGTAACAATGAAACAGCACACCGTCTGATGTGGCATCCGCGATGGTCTGCATGATCGTCTGCACTTCGGGCTGAAACTTGTCGAGCATGTCGTTGTAGCCGCGCCCATCCGAGTCATCCACCTGTCGAATTTGCCATTCGCCCATGCTAGCGCCCAGAAAGGGCAGATGATGCACCGTAAATGGTGTATGAGCGGGAATGTTGCTGGGGGTCATGCGCAGCTCTTCAGCGCAACGCAGATCAATGATGGTGCGAATGCCATGATCATAGATCGCTTGTGCACCATTGTTGTCTAATTCGGATAGATTGGCCGTACGAACAAACACACTATGACGAGTGCTGCCGCCATTTTTAGTGGATAGACCGCCCAAGTCGCGGGCATTGAGAATATCGGGGAAGTGTAAGTGTCTGGTCATGATAAGGTGTAACTCAATCTTACAAAGTAAGCGTCCTTCGACTGCGCGCATCGCGCTTTGCGTGCGCTCCGCTCAGATGCTTTGCTTTGAGTTTCGGAGATGATGCGTCGGTGAATGTGTCACATGGCTATATGATATGACTGTATTCATGAAGATTGGGTAAAGAACAGTAAAGAACGATGAAAAAGATAGTTTCCGCCATTATTGCCGTGTTGTTTGCATTAGGGATTGGGTTTGCGGTGCTGATGGGATCTCCTGCGACGGATAGCGCACCTACGCCCACGCCTGCACCGGCTGGGTCAGTGCCAACCCGCGCACCGACGGCACCCACATCCGCGCCCGTAATTGGCGCGGCGACCAAAGTCGAGCTGTTCTCCTTCCCCGAAACGGACGAGAAAATATTGCTTGATCAAATTGTGAATGCCAAACAACGGGTCTACATGAAGATGTATTTGTTGACCGAGACCCGCGTGATCGATGCCTTGATCAAGGCCAAACGCAATGGAGCCGAAGTGCGAGCCATGGTGGAGCAAAACCCATTTGGCGGTGGCAGCAGTGCCCGCACCGCTTATGACAAGCTCAAAGCCGTGGGGATTAACGTGAAATACACCAACCCGGCCTTTCGGTTTACCCATGAGAAGAGTTTTGTTATCGACAATACCGCTTGGATTCTGACCGCCAACATGACTCGCAGCGCGCTGTCTAGCAACCGCGAATTTGGAGTGATCCACAGTGATCAAAATGACGTGGACGAAATTGTGCGGGCGTTTGATGCAGACTGGAATCGCGAGCGATTTACGCCGCAAAGCCCAGCCTTGGTCTGGAGCCCGGTCAACTCGCGTGAACGCCTCACCCGGCTGATTGATTCGGCCAAAGCCTCGATTACGGTCTATTGTGAGATCGCGCAGGACGATGGGTTGATTCAGGCGCTGGTCGCAGCGCAGAAGCGCGGGGTGAAAATGCGCCTACTTATCTCGCCCCCCAGCGCGACTGAATCGGACGGGAACACCGAAGATCTAGACAAACTGCAGCGCAGCAAGGCCAAGGTGCGCTATTTGAAATCGCCGTATATGCACGCAAAAACATATGTCATCGACGATAAAATTGCGTTTGTGGGCTCGCAAAATATCTCAACCGGTTCGCTAGAATTTAACCGTGAACTGGGCATCGTTTTTACCGACGCAACAGCAATACGTTTGCTCGATGAGATATTTGAGAAGGATTGGGATAAAGCGATTGACCGATGAGGTATGAAGTATGAAACTCTCACCTCATACCTCATAATTCTTACTTCATAATTTAAGAACATGGCTTTTGAATATTCACAAAACCTAAGCGCGGCGTTTGGCGCAGCAGGCTACGAGGACGTAACGTATGGCGAGGTCATTACTGCCCGCCGCGATGACGGCAAAGTCTGGGAAGTGATTGTGGATCGGGGTGGGCAATTGCGCGCCACGATCACCCATCGCCCCAACAAGCCGCAAGAAAAATTTGTAGCAGTGCTGGGGCGCAAAGCAAGCGTGTTGAGCGAGAAGCGCACTGTGGTGACGGTCTTCTTCCTGTTAGAAGATAACAACGAATTGCCAGAAGTGCTTAAAGCAATTGAAGGGGCAGTCTGACTAAATAAAACCAACTAAGTCTTACGGTTTTGAGATACTGAAACATCGTATTTCAGTGGCTCTTGCGCTGCTCGAAAGCCGTTTTGACTTGTTGGCTTTATTTAGCGCGTTAGGATTGCCAAATACACATAGCTTCGTTTGCTTCCTATTTCAGGCGTAACAATGTCGTCGCCGCTTGTGCAGTAACCGTCACCCATCAAAATGATTCGACTGCCTGGCGCGGTGCTGGCTACATTGAGATTAGCGCTGTTAGCGGCTATCCGTTCAACCCGAGCCGTGCGCTTGGTAAAGCCATCTTGCCAACTGCCGCTGAAATCGAAGGTGTAATACAAATACAGATATGGCTGCGCAGGAAAGTCTGGATGTACTGCAATGCCCAATAAGCCGCGCTCGTTGTAGTTGTTGACCTCGTTAGACAAATCGACAAATGGGGTGGACAACACCACCCCGTTTTGCCACACCCGCACAATGCCGCGCTTTTCAGCAATATAAATGCGGTTGCCAGGTGCGAACGCAATCACTGCTGCGCCAGCATTGTCTTGACCATAGGCGATCATGTTTACGGTGAAGCCTGTTGGCGCGCCAGCATTTACTTTGTGCAGTGGCGCAAAGGTCAAAGTGTTTGTTGCCAAAAGCACGACAATCACAATAAGTCGAACTTTGCGTATTAATTTGTCTATCACTTGCTTGTTCTTGGTGTTTATCGCAGTAAAACTGCCGCGATTCTAAAGATCGCCGCGGTCTTACCGCCATACCACCGGCACAAATAATTCGCGAGATTACTGCCCGTCAGTAAAGCAATACGATCAATCACCAGATTTTCCAAATAAGT
>JANMVQ010000252.1:0-28611 GCA_031392845.1 Chloroflexota bacterium | reverse complement strand
GCCCTGCAAACTGAAATCGCGATCTGGTCCGACAAAACCAATGCCAAACAACGTGGCGTTGACTGGCAATTCCGTATCCTAGAGGCGCGCGTGAAACTGAAGCATCTCTACCCCATAATTAAGGCTTGACGGGGCACTAGTTTTCTTTTAAAGTGCTTTGAATTACGCTTCGAATAGAGACCGAGACAACTCGGATTGCCTAATAATCCCAGCAAGCGTTCCTGTTTTCAACTCGTCGTGCATTGGGATGGGGACGGTAATCGTCGTAGCGCGCGTCCGTTTTTGCATAATGACATGACTACCACGCTGGCGCACTTGTTCGAAACCGTTGGCGGCAAGAATTTTGCAAACAGCCCTACCCGAAAGGTTACGGAGTTTTGGCATTTAGATCCGTGCGGTAGTTTTTCGGCTGTTCGATTGTTTGGCGCGAATGGCTGGTACAGTGGGCATGATGGATGTGATGATCTTGGGATGCTTCAGACGACGACGAACTTCAGATGGAACCGCAGTTTCGAAGAACAATTCGACCGCCTCGACCAAATTCAATCGTGCTTGTTCTGGCGTATTGCCTTGGCTAACGATGTCTAAGTCAATACACGTTGCGATGTAGGTATTGCCTTCACGCTCAATGATGGCGGTGAGTTGCATAGATTTATCCATCGTTTTATCCTTGTATAGGATTGTATAGCAGGACGATATGACGTTTGGGGTATGAATTACGAACACAGCATTGCTTCATACTTCTCACTTCTCACTTCAAAATATAGTGGGTCCCGCGCTTGTCGCCCACCCGCATAATCACGCGGCGCTCGACCATATCCACGAAGTCGCGGCGCAGGGTTTCGGGGTTTACATCGTCGCACAGCTTTTGATAATCGCTGCTCGTAATCCTGCCGTGCTCTTTCAAAAAGTCGAGCATCTTTTGCAAGCGTTGTTGCTGCGCGGATTGGGGTAATGCTGCCGCGATGTCTGCGTCGGTGGCACTTGACTTAGCGAAGAAGCTCACGCAAAAGCCGCCGTCGGTCTCCTCGAACTGAGGCGCGGGTTGGTTGCGCTCTTTCATCACCCGCATCATCCGGTCGATGCCGTAGCCGAGCCGCTCGATAAAGCCCATATCGGCCAGCACCTGCACAATGGCTTCGTTGCGGCTGTAACGTTCTTTGAGCAGGTTCTTGAGCGTGATGTGGCCGGGCAACTTGCCGGGGCTGCGCACCTCGACCCGATTGCTAAACATCAGCACCTGAATCTGATTGCCGGTCAGGCGATAGTCGCGGTGGGCCACTGCGTTGACGACGGCCTCGCGCAGCACGCTGGTGGGGTAGGGTGTTTCGTCGCTGCGCTGCCAATTGGCCATGCGCGAGCGCACGCTCATGTTCTCGACCAGAAACGCTTCGGCCTTGCGGATCTGCTCTGGCAGGGTGCCGCTGATGGTCTGGCGTGCAAAGGCATCCTCCATCTCGGTGTCTTTAAAGCGCACCGCCAACATCTCGGCGCCGCGAATCCAGCGCTGGGGTTGTTTGCCGAATAAGAGCAATCCGGCATAAGTGGGTTTGAGCTTGCGTGGGCTGGTGACGCAACCGCGCCGGAGTAGCACATCTTCGGTTGTCGGCTCACCCAGTTGCAGGGCGTTGGCGTAATCTTCAATCTTCTTCCAATCCAGATCGTCTTTGCTGCTGCCGCTGGGTGAGGTGCTTTCCCATGTGCTCTCGCCACGCAACAACATCAACTCGCGCAGGGGTTGGGCACTAAGGGTGGCATTGCGAGCGTTGTCGCGGATCAGATAGCGCCCATCCACGCAATAGACATTGGGCAGGCCCTCGGGCACTTCAATAACGATAGCTTCGGCACTGGCTGGCTTATCGCCATTGGCCTCAGTTTGAATCAAATAGGGCAACGGCACAATCAGGCGAGGTTCGCATAGCAGCAGTGATTGCATAGCGCGATCAAGTAACTCGGCGGTGTCAATCTCTTTGCTTGGCGGTTTACGTCCCACTTTAAGTGGTACCAACAGGACACCGCCGCGCGCATTGGCGAGAGCCGACAGCGCACGTGCCAGTTTGTCCGGTGTCGCTGCTGTCGGTTGTAGCAGCTCGATGCGCTGACCAGGGCCTGCGGCCAGCAATTTTTTGAGATCGGCGGAAGTAAGCATGAAGTTTGAGATCTCGGAAGTTTGGATGCTTGAATTTTTGGGAGTTTGCAAACTTGCAAACCCTCAAACTTCCAAATTTATTTCACTGCGTAAGTCGACACGACTTTATCGCTTTGTTTTAACTGCACATTGTCGCCCGTTTGCCACATCGGCTCAGTTTGGCTCCAAAAGAGATCGGTGGGGGTGTTGGTGCCATTCGTGGTGTGCACGTTGATGAAACTATCTTTGTAAAGTGTCAGGTTGCCAAACGTAAACACTTTGCCTCGGGGTGAGGAAATCGTCCAATTACTCAGGTTAATATCGCTGCCTTCATTGACTACTATGATGACCTCACGCGATTGCTGCCCAGGATAGATTACCGCGCTAATGCGCACGCTTGAGGTGTTGGGGGCACTTGCTGGTGCAGCAGTGGCTGTCCCCGTGCTTGATGCAGATGTGGACGTGGGTTCAGAGGTTGTCGGTAGTGCTTGGGTGGAGCCGGGGCTATCCGGTGTGCTGGTTATGATTATGTCGGGGGCGTTTGTGATTGAGGCTGATCCGGGTGTGCCAGTGACGACCAAAGCACTGGCTGTAGATGTAGGTGACGGCACTAATTGACGCACAATAAACCAAGTTGTGAGCGCGGAAACAGCAATATTGATAACGATGAAGAGCAACCAATAGATGAGGGAGGGCCGAGAAGACATACTTAAGCGAATATATCACTCATTTATCATCTTTAATTTCTCATTTCTCATTTCTCATTGAGATGACGGCGTAGGGTCTGGGCTGTCCAAATAATCCAGCTTAGGGTAGCCACGAGAAAGACGTAAAAGAAGACCCCTTTAAGCAAAAACGCTGGAATTAGGATGAGCGCGACAATGACTGCGCCATAAGCGGGGCTGCGCCAGCCCGGCATTCTGCGGAATTGACTGCCCAATACCAGGAAGGCGGGGAGCAGGCTGATGCCCAATATTGCAAATGCACTGTCATGAATGCGGCCCGACCAAGTGGCGGGTGTGCTGCGAAACGTAGGATCGGTCGGGAAAGCCAACAGCAGTAGTCCCAAGCTGGCGACAGCCAACAACCCAAATGCCCAGCCACTAGCACGGGTTTGACCCAGCAATTGGCGCATGCCCAATCCGAACACAAACAGGCATACGCCGCTCAAAAGGAATGCCAGTGTCATAAAAGGGCCATAGGGACCCAGCGCCAATCCGCTCGGCCAATCAATTTGAGGTGCGTAAATGGGATGCCAGCGTAGGCTGCGCATAAAGTCATATTGCACAATCGTCAAGATCAAGATCGTCCCACCCAACCAAGCCGGGCCAACTAGGCCGGCTAGCACGGCAAGCTTGTATCTTTTGTTTCTCATTTGCACTGAACAATGATGTCATGAAATGCGAAAAGAAAGATGAGAGATGAGAAATTCTTGTCAATCTTGCTCGAATGCTCGCCCCAGCGATGCAGGTGGTGTGGATCGGATTGCGCGTAGAATGCTACGGCGGGTTTGGACAGGGAAAATCGAGAGTAGCCGATCGAGCCATTCACCTGATGTCAACACCAGCACCAAGATCATTAACACAAACGGTGCGACAGTGAAGACCTGGGTTGGAATGCCCTGCACCCGGTCTTGCGCCACGCTGGCCAGCGATTGCAATACACCAAACAGATAAGCGCCAAACGCCGCGCGCAATGGGTTCCAACCGCCGAAGATGACGATGGCCAGCGCAATCCAGCCATAGCCACCGGTGTGACGATAACTCCAACCGGCTTTGATATCGAGCGAGAATGCTGCGCCCGCGATGCCCATCAGCGCGCCGCCAATCAATGTGTATAGATAGCGTTGCCGAACGACATTGGCACCGCGGGCAAAAGCTGCGTTAGGTTGTTCGCCAATCGCGCGTAGCATCAGGCCATTGCGGGTGCGATAAAAATAGACCCAAGTGGCAAAGATGAGTAAATAACTGGCATACACCAGCAAGTTGCTCTGAAAGAAAAGCGGCCCCAACACGGGGATATCCTTCAGCACCGGAATCGGGAACGACGGGGTGGTTGGTCCGGGGACGCGCACCACTGGGTTACCTAGAAAAGACGATAGATCGCTGAACAGTAGGGCCATCACAAAGCCAACTGCCACTTGCGATTGGCGCAAGGTGATCGCACCATAGGCCACAACCAGTGCAATTACAGCGCCGGCGATGGCGGCAGCGATAAGTCCAAGCGCCACAATGCCATAGCGCATCCAAAAGCCAGCCCCTGTTGCATCTTCTGCACCCGTGATGGCGACGGCGGCAGCGTGAGCCACCGCAAAGCCCACCATGGCGCAAAACATGACCGTGCCTTCTGCCGATAGATTGATGACGCCGGCGCGCTCGGTAATCGTCTCGCCAAGGACGGCAAAGACCAGTGGAGTCGCTGCCGCAATGGCCGTGGCCAGGATGATGATGAGTTGATCAAAGCCCATAATTGTTACTTCCTAGTTTTCTGCGCCCACCCCCGACCCAACAGTGCAAACAGCACCAGCATGCCTTGGATGACACCCGACAACGATGAATCGACTTTTTGAAGCACCAGCGGCAGTTGCAGACTGCCCACGTTGAGTGCGCTGAAGAAGAGTGCCACGGGCAGAACAAACAGTGCATTAAACCCAGCCAGCATCACCACCAGCAGCGATAGAAAACCAAGGCTGCCCGAGATCGTTGGGATCAAGCGGTGAAAGTTGCCCGTGACCTGCAGTGAACCGGCCACACCCGCCATTAGTCCGCAAATGGCAAATGCACTCAGCAGATGTTGCGTGGCCGGAATCCCCAAAATAAACGAGGACCGTAAGTTGCGACCCACTGCGCGCAACTTTAGGCCAAAGTAACTCTGGCGCATGATGATGATGGTGATTACGATCGCGAGCAGTGCTAGGCCCAGTGACACCGGCGTGGCCTCGGTAGTGCCAAACCGGCCCATCCACAGCGATTCGTTAAATGGTTCCGTCCCGCTCATCGAGGCGACCCCGGGCCGTTTCCACGGGCCAAAGATCAGATAGATACTCAGGCCCTGGGCGACAAAGTTCATGCCTAACCCGGCGAAGATTTCGCTGATCTTGCCATAGACATTGAGCACACCGATCAACAAGCCCCACAGCAGGCCGCCGATTGCACCTGCCACGACAGACAGCACCAGCGGGAAGACCTGGGTGGTTTCTGGGGGCGCTTGTAGATTGGCGAAGGTGCGAATGGCCCACGTGGCGGCGATGGCGCCGGCTGTAATCTGCCCCTCGATGCCCAGGTTATATAGGCCCGCGCTAAATGTGAACACCAACCCACTACAACACAGCAGCAATATTGACAACGTGGCGACCACCCGCCCGATCTGATCAAAGGTGCCAAACGCGCCATTCCACAATGCCGCGGCCACTGCCAATGGCGACTCGCCAGACACAACGGTGAGCAGCACAATCAAAATGAGTGACAGAATGATGCTGCCAAAGCGATAAAACGCTGAGATGCTATTGGCTCTGTTTTGTGAGGGGGTTGAAGAATATCCTGTTCTAGCTGCCATTTAGAAATTCCCGCCGATCATTTGCCCCAACCGATCTACATTTAGTTCGCTGGTTGGGATGGGTTGCGACACGCGTCCCCCGCTGAACACCATCACCCGGTCGCTGTATTGCATAATTTCATCTAAATCGGACGAGGCAAACACGATGGCGGTGCCTTGCTGACAGCGCTCGATCAGTTGTTGCCACACCCACAAGGTCGATTCGATATCCAGCCCGCGCGTCGGATGTTCCATCAGGATCAAGTTAAGCGGATGCGGCATAAGGGCCAATTGCGTACGCTGCTGATTGCCACCCGATAAACGCTCTACAAACGAATCAGGTTTGCCGCGGATGTTGTAAGTGTCGATGGCTTGTTGGGCCAAGGTTTGCGCCGCACTACGATTGACAAAGAACTGTTGTTGGGTGCTGCGCAGGGCCACATGATCCTGAATCGTCAGCCCGGCTACCAGACCGTCCTTCAGACGATCGGCAGGCAAATAGCACACGCCGCTGTCCAGATAAGCGCGATAGGGACGGCGGGTCATGTCGATGTTATGAATGTGAATGTCGCCAGACATAAAAGGCGATACGCCTGAACAAGCCAACAAAAAGGCTTGTTGTCCGCCGCCTTCCAAACCCGCTAGACCTATAACTTCGCCCCGTTGCACCTGTAAGTCGCTGAGGGTCAGATCGAACATATCGGTGCGGATCAACACATTGCGCAGTTGCAGAGCGGGTGCAGTCTGAGTCGTGTAGGGTTTGCTGGGTGCGGCCAGCTCCTTGCCAAACATCATCTCCACGAGTGTGCTGGACATGCAGGGAATCGTGACCGTGCCGATCAGTTTGCCGCGTCGCAGCACAGTGACCTCGTTGCACAGCTCCGCCACATCTTCCAGTTTGTGCGACACAAAAATGATAGATTTGCCTTGTTGAGCCAATTGCTTGAGTGCGCCAAACAACTGCGTCTTTTGCATGGCACTGATGCCAGTCGTGGGTTCATCCAGAATGAGCGTTTGCGCGCCCAATGCCAACAACCGCAATATTTCAAGCTGTTGTCGTTCACCGACGGTTAACTCGTTGACATGATCATCGGGTTCGATCGAGAAGTTAAAGCGCGCACTGAGTTCGCGCAACTGTTTGGCGGCCATGTTGCGGTTAAGAAACGTTTTGCCATCAGGCGACCCAGCCATGAAATTCTCCAGCACACTCAATGGCGGGAAGTCCATCGGATCTTGATGCAACATGCCAACACCCATGCGGATCGCATCAATCGGGGTGCGGACTTCGACTGGTGCGCCATCGAGCTTGATTTCACCACTATCGCGTGAGATAAAGCCGCTGAGCATCTTGACCAGAGTGCTCTTGCCTGCGCCATTCTCGCCCAGCAGGCCATGAATGGTGCCCGCTTCAACGATCATACTGACATCGTCGTTGGCATGATTGGCCCCAAAGTATTTGTGGATATGCAGCAATTCGACTTTCATGTGTGTAGGAGTTTCAGGGGTGGGGTGTCAGGTGTCAAGTGAGGAGTCACGAGCCAAGAATCAGGAGTCGCGAGTCGCGAGTCATCAGATTGGGCCTTCGATATAACTTAATGCCATCTGACTTGCCACTGAAAAAGAAAGGGAGCCAAGTCGCCCGACCGAAGTCGCCGACTCGTACTCCCTCTTTACACTAAACACTAAACACTAAGCACTTACTTCGACGGCACACTCTGGCCTTCCATGCCCTCAAGCAACTGGGGCAGATACCAAATTTCCTGATTAGTGGCCTTGACGCCATCTTTCAAGAACTCGGTACCATCCTGGAGCTTGAGCGGGCCTTTCCACAGATCGATGCTGCCATCACCCAAGCCAGCGATGAACTGGTCGATGAACTTCTCGTTGTCTGCACCCAACGACTTGCCTTTCACAAAGCCAAAGGCTGAGGTGTCTGGGTTGTTCAAGTCTTTCCAGTTGGCTTCGGCCCAGGTAAAGGTGCTGGTGTATTTGCCGTCCATGGCCTGCTTAATAATATCGACATAACCGGGGCCCCAGTTGTAGTAATGCACGCCTAGGCAGATGTCCGGAGCCAACTCGCAGCCACCCTTGTAGTCGTAGTGCACATACTTGACCTTCTTGCCGGCTTCGGCGGCCTTCTTGGCTTGCACTGAAGCTTCAGGGGTGTCGATAGCGCTCATCACTACATCGTAACCACCATTGAAGAAGTCATCGGAGACCTTGCTTGGATCCAGTGTCACGCCCGGGATGTTGAACCAGAAGCCGATCCAGGTGACCTTGTAGGACAGATCCTTGGCATCCTTCTTCTTGTAGTTAGTCCAGCAGTATTTGGCACCCAGATAGGCTGAAGAAGCATAGCGGCGGGTCTCTTCGTTGATGAGCGGCCCAAGATTGCCAATCTTGCCGGTCTCACTGCCCAATGCGGCGGCGCAGCCGGCAATCATCCAACCTGGCTCCATCTTGCTCATCAGGTTGCCCAGGTTTTTCTGATCCTTGAAGTTCTTGCCGTCTTTCCAGGCATAGTCGCCGGAAGCGTGAATCACAGTGATGTCCGGGTGCTTCTTGGCTGTGTCGAGCGCATCGTCTTTGAAGTCATCTGAGTTGAAGATGATCAACTTAGCGCCCTTGGCAATCAAATCGTCCGCAACCTGCGAACCCTTGACATTGGGGCGATCTGCCGGATTAACCTTGTCGACGATCTCAAACTTGACATTGGGCAGCTTGCCAATGACGTATTTGCTGCCTTCAATGTGAGCCTCGTTCCAGCCTTTGTCGTTCTGTGGGCCGACCAAAATGAGACCAACCGTGTAATCGCCCATAGCAGCGGCGGGCGCCTCTGCCTTGGGTGCTTCGGTTGGTTTGGCGGCTTCGGCGGCTGGAGCTTCGGTGGCTTTGGGTGCCTCGGTGGGCTTGGGGGCTTCGGCAGCCGGGGCTGGGGTTGGTTGCGCAACTGCGCATGCAGACAGAATCAGACTGCCTGCTACCAAAGCCACTAGACTATTTTTGGCGTGAATTTTCATACTGTAGCTCCTTTTATTTTGACTCGCATTCGCTTGTGGTTAACGCTTACGGACTCTTGCTTTTACGAGATCGACGAGGGTAAGATGGCGTTGAACAATGCTATACACTGTTGGCACAATTTGACTGCAGGCGCAACGGCAATTTGAGGGATGCGAGGGTCATGTGGGCATCGAAAGCTTAAACATGAGGTTTACAGGGCATTGTGGCCCTCTTCGTACCGCTGAATTGCAACTGGCAAACAGTATATTGCTTGCAACGCCCGCATTATAAAAGAGATTGCCAAAAGCCATTAATTTGAAGATGAATTAGGAGAATTATGCAATTACGACAAATCGGAAAGAGTGAATTGAACGTCACCCCGTTATGCTTGGGCGGTAATGTGTTTGGTTGGACGATCGACGAAACACGTTCTTTTGAAGTGCTGGATGCCTATGTCAATCTGGGGGGTAATTTTATTGACACGGCCGATGTCTATTCGACCTGGGGTACGGGCAACTCCGGTGGCGAAAGCGAAACGATTCTGGGCCGTTGGATGAAAGCGCGCGGTAATCGGAGCCAAATCGTGTTGGCTACCAAACTGGGCAGCAAGATGGGTGAGGGCAAAGAGGGCCTGAGTGCGGCGTATATCGCGCAAGCGGTCGAGGCCTCATTGCAGCGCTTACAGACCGATTACATCGATCTGTATCAGGCCCATATCGATGATGCCAACACGCCGCTTGAAGAAACCATGCAGGCGTTCGACGCCCTGGTAAAAGCGGGCAAGGTGCGGGTTTTAGGCAGCAGCAATTACAGCGGTGCTCGCATGTCAGAGTCATTGGCGATCAGTAAAAAACTGCATTTGGCCCGTTATGAATGCACCCAGCCGCTGTATAACTTGATCCAACGCGAAGAATACGAGAAAGACCTGGAGCCGGTGTTGTTGGCAAATCAAGTCGGTTGCATCCCCTACTCGGCGTTAGCCAGTGGTTTTTTGTCTGGCAAATACAAGACTGGTCAGCCCATGCCCAATACCCAGCGCTCCGGTGGGGTGCAACAGCGCTACATGAACGAGGCTGGATTTGCCGTGTTGGCCCATGTTGAGATGCTGGCACAGCAACTGAACGCCACACCTGCCCAAATCGCACTGGCCGAGTTGATGGCCCGTCCCAGCATTACGGCCCCTATCGCGAGTGCCACCAGCGCAACCCAACTGACCGAGCTGATGGGCGCGTTAGCGGTGCGGTTGCCGGTGTAGAGCGAAGAGCAGAATGGAGAGGGCAGAAAGCAGAAAGTCGAGACTACTGTCTACTGCTTTCTACTCCCAACCCAGTTGTTCAAAAACGCCTCGGCTTCGGCAAATCGGGGATAGCGCTGGTCGGCGGCCCGGAACTCGGCAAAATGCACTTGCCGACGCCCCTGCTGGAAGCGGCTGCCAAGCTGTTTGTGCAGCAGCTCGTGATACATCACATAGTCGATCACAAATTCTGGCACCCGCACATCGTCTAACGTTTGGCTGATCATGACTGTGTCGGTGCGGGTTTGATAAGTGCCCATGATACGATGGGTGATGCCGCGGCTCCAGCGCAAGTGCGGTTGCGGCAAGGCTCCTTCAAAAAAGAGCTGATTCACCCGCGCAAACACCTGTTGCAGATCATGATGTTGCCCGGATAGCACTGCAGAGATTGGTGCAGGAACCAGTCGCAGGGCCAGCACAATCTGATGATACGCCGGACTGTTGGCATAGGCCTTTGCTGTACCCAGCGCAGGGACATTCCGGTCAAAACTCAGCTGGGCCAGCGCATATAGTACTGGTTCGGGTGCGCCGATAAAACACTCGTTGAATAAAAGCTGCCAGTAGTGGGGCTGTTTCGGCAGCGTTCGGCTGCGATACAGATAGCCACAGTGGGCCAGCTCAACATGCCAACGCACCCCATCTCCCCGCCGTTTTTGGGCTGCGGGTGTTTGTTCGATAAATTGAGTGAGTCGGCGTAAAGTCTCAAGGTGTGCGGCGAGCATGGTTGGCTGTGACAAGAGCCGAAGCCAGGCATACACCTGTTGCGATTGCAGCGGCAATTGGGCTGGGCTGATCGCGTGCTGCTCACATAGCTCACGCACTTGGCGCTCAGTCGTGTTGATCTTGTCCGCGATGGCTGAACCTTCTGGGTTGAGCGTAGCGCTGGCCAATAACCAGATTTCTTGTTGAATAGCGTCGCCGATAGTCAGCAACCCACGTATTTGTAACCGAGATTTGGATTGAGGCGCAGACATGATTTTATGGATGGTATATTAATTGGGTGATTCAGTTTCGTAATTTGATGCACCAGAAACGAATATGGGCGCTGCTCACTATTTTTGTCCTTTCGGCTGGACTCAGCATTGCGTTGTTTGTTGGGATGCGCAATTGGTTTGCCAATCAGACGGTGCTTGCCCCATCTTGGGTCGATTTGCCAGTGACTCCGCCCGCCGTCCCTCCTTCAAAGGATGTTAGCGTGGTGTTACCCAAAGCTTGGAATGGCAAAGAGCGGGTGAACATTTTGTTGCTTGGCATTGACCAACGTGAAGGCGAGAAGGAATCGACTTTTCGGACCGACACCATGATTGTGCTAACGATTGACCCCATCAGTCTCGATGCTGGTCTACTGTCAGTGCCACGCGATACTTGGGTGGAAATACCCGATTATGGTTATTTTGATCGCATTAACACCGCCAATGTGGTGGGCGATATCAAGGACTATCCCGGTGGCGGTTCGGCATTGGCGCGCAAGGCGGTCGAGCAGTTGCTGGGTGTACCGATTCACTATACCGCGCGGATGAATTTCACTGCATTTGAGACCCTAGTCGATGCGATTGGCGGCATTGAGATTGACGTCGATCGAGATATTTACGATCCGGAATATCCCACCAGTAATTTTGGGGTTGAGACCTTTAAGTTGTCCAAGGGGGTGCAAACTTTGGATGGCGAGACGGCGTTGAAATATGCGCGTACCCGTCACAACTTGGAAAATGGCGATTTTGATCGGGCCCGCCATCAGCAGGAGGTGATGCTGGCGGTGCGTGAGAAGATGAAACGTCCAGAAGTGTTGGCATCGCTTATCACCCGCGGACCTGACTTGATCGAACGTTTAAGCGCTTCCATTAAAACGGATATGACGCTCGAACAGGCGCAGGAACTCATGTCATTGGTGTTGCAAATCGATCGTAGCAAAATCCGTTTTGCGGTTTTGGACGGCACTTACACCACGCTCACCATCACGCCGGACGGTGCGGCTGTGCAAGTTCCAATTCGGCCCAAAATCTCGCAATTGCGCAACGAGTTTTTTAGAATCTCTGGCGCGAAGTGAGGTTACAGACATTCAGATTTAACGCAGAGGCGCAAAGGCGCGGAGACACAGAGAATGAAAATCTTTGCGTCTCCGCGCCTTTGCGTTAATAAGTGCCGTTGAAAGTTCATTTATTTCTGGTGGGTCATACGCCAGCCAAATGCAAAGGCCAGTGCTGCTGCTATAAAACCAACTGACGCAACCAGCCATAGCCGGTCGAAATTTATGCCAAACAGCGGCAGTGCAATGAGTGCACCGGTAATGCGACCCAGGCCAGCAGCGGCAGTCGCGAAGCCCATCATGGTGGAGCGCGCTGCCGGCACCATCTCGGATGCAACCGGCAGTGATGCTACGAGCGCAAACTCGAAGCAGAAGTAGATCAAAAACATGGCCACCAACATGCCCACCAGGCTGTCGCTCAAGGCCCAGAATGCGATAAACGCTAAGGCACAGCCTGCGGCGGCGATCAGCACCGAGCGGCGCTTGCCAATCCGATCCACAAGCACAATGGTGAGTAATTCGGCCAGCAGATCAGCTGCGCTTAGCACGGTCGATGCAAAGCCTAGCTGCTCGATCGACAAATTGAAGTGTTGTTTGAACCAGATCGGATAGACCATGTATGGAAGCTGCGCTGCAACAAATAATGAAACACCAAACAACACCACGTAGCGTGCACCGGGTGTGCCAAACACAACCCGCCACGAGACCAGAGAAAATCCATTTGTATTGTTGCGGCTGTCTCGGCTAGGCGTAGGTGTCATTGGCACAAACTTGTGTTGCAAGAAAATGGCAAACAGCGCCAGTAAACCAATCACCCAAAATGGGGCCCACCACGCAACCCGACTAAGCAGTAGCCCAAACATCGGCACGCCAATGGCCCAAGCCACTGCCCACGATAGCTCAACAATGCCAATGGCTGTGCCGCGCCGGTGATACGGCACATGCTCTCCCAAGAACGCTTGCACCTGTGGGTCGAACAGGGCCTTGGCCAGACCCAGTAGCACAAACAGCAGTAGCACCACCGTAAAATTGGGAGCCAGTGGCATGACCGCGCAGACCACCACAAAAATACCAAGCGGCACAAAGATTAGGGCACGCTGTCCAAAACGCGCACTCAGCACGCCAGTGAATGGCGCCAGCAACAGGGCCAGGGTCATGGCGGTGGCCAGCCAACCGGTATCGCTCTGCCTCTGTCCCAGTGCAGTCGCAATATCACCCAGAAAAGGCACCGGCGAACGCAGCGCCATATCGACCGCTAAACGTCCCATCACCAGCGCAGCAAGCGCGCGCGGAAGTGAAAACAATAATACGTTTGTAGACGTTGGTGACTTCGGCGATGTTTGCGTGCTTTCTGTTTCAGTTTGCATACAGTGGTTCAGCTTCGCGTTGGATCAAGGTGGCCATGCTTTGTATGAGCGTGCGGGTGATGGGGCCAGGTGCACCATCGCCTATACGGATTGCGTCGATTTGCACCACCGGCAGAATCTCTCGCGAAACGCTGGTGATGAAGCATTCACGCACTTGGCCTTGCGTCAGGCTATTTACAGTGATGGCAGTTTGTTGAATTGGCAGAATCGATTTGGCCACCTCTAATACAAGTGAACGCGTCACGCCAATCAACACATGTTGCTCGTCGGTAAATAGCGCCGGTTTTTGAGTCGCTGGATCAGTGCAAATTGCGAAGAAGTTGCTGCTGAGACCTTCCAGAATGGAACCGTCTTGCGCGATCATCAACCCTTCGTGTATTCCTTCGGGCAAGGTTTTGTAGGCCTCGGCTGCTGAAGCTATGAACTGGGTGCTTTTGGCGTGCGGGTTGTCGCGGTGCAACGATACACTGGCGCAACGCACGCCGATTTCATAAAGAGATGTTGGATACGCCTCAAAGGGTTCAATCGAGATGAACAAACGGGGTGGGGCAAAGGTCAACCGAAAGCGCGCATCTGGGGTGGGCCAACCCTCGGCCTGTGCATGCTGCAATGCCTGCGCTACCGTCGTTTGGGCCTCCTGCATGTTGATCGTGCCAACTTGCCCCATCAACCCAGCGGATTCTTCCAACCGCCGGAAATGCTGTATTAAGCGCAATATGCGGTTGCCTTCGTAGGTACGAAACGTGGTGTACGCCCCGGTTGGCAATGCTGCTGATGCAGCGGACATTTGCTTATGACGTCCGATTTCACGGACGCCTGGTTGGGTTGATTCAAATGTGATGACCATGAAAATCTGGTTCAAATTTAGGGCTCTACCGACTTTGCCGGGAAACATGTCATTCCGAATGACATGAGCCGAAGGTCCCAGTGGCGTTAATCGTAGTTGTTTTACCGCTGGGACCTTCGGTTCGCTTTGCTCAGCATGACAACGTTAATCCCGTCAAAGTCGGGAGAACCGGAGATTGGCGGCAAGGCGTGTAGTATACGCAGGTGACATTTATTTTTCGCGCAGCGGGCCCGCTGTTTGCATTTGCCGGGTTGTCGTTGATTGTGGCGCTGGGAGCGCAGTGGTTGGAGCCTATGGAGATGCAGTTGATGCAGGCAATCTTGGCATTGCGCAACTCACCTCTGACAACGCTCGTTCAAATTGTCACATACATTACATCGGCGGTGCCGTGTGCGTTATTTATGGGTTTCGTGAGCCTAGCGTTGCTGCGGCGTGCAGCGCTGAGCTTGCCGCACAAACCGATCTGGGTGTATTGGCGGCAGCTTTGGCCGGGCCTAATATTTGCGGGCGCGATTGGCAGTAATATTGCCGTGCGTATCTGGCTAGGACGTTTGCCCCCACAGGTGGAATATCTGCCCACGCTGTTACCGGAAATCTATGCTGGGTTTCATCGTTATTCATTTCCCAGCGGTCATGCGGGCACAGCCTTGGTTACCTATGTCAGTGCGGTGCTGGTGGCGCAGAATGTGTTCCCGCTATCAGCACAGCCCATTCGAACCAGGATGGCAGTCATTGCCGCATCGATTATTCTCGGTACTGGGTTTGGGCGAGTGTATCTAGGCGTGCATTGGCCCACCGATGTGCTGGGCGGATATATGCTGGCATTGTTTTGGGTTTACATAGGCTGTTGGCTCAAAAACAGTCGTGGCGTTAGGCAGGAGTAAGGCTGGGTTCTTGGTAGCAATAAAAAAGCCCCACTCAAACGAGTGGGGCTTTTTTGTTAGACTGCTTTAGATATTCAGATTTGATTCTGGAATAGACCTCCCCGGTCTCACAGACCGGGGAGGTTGGTATTTCCACTTTTCAACCTAGATGTCTATAAATCCGCCTAATAGCGACGATTGCCACCACGGCTATCGTTGCGGTCGCCGCCGCCGCCGCCGGTGCGGGACTCAGGGGGCTTAGCTTCGTTCACTTTGATCGAGCGGCCATCCAAATCCTGACCATCGCACATTTGAATGGCTTTGAGTGCCATTGCAGATGATTCCATTTCCACGAAGGCAAAGCCACGGGGTTGGTTGGTCATGCGGTCCATCGGAATGGTTACCGAGACAATGTTGCCGGCCTTGCTGAAAAGGTCGCGGAGTGCAGACTCACCTGTATCGTACGAAAGGTTACCGACATATAATTTGTTGTTCATTTGGATCCTCCTAAAGAGATCTAAATTGAGTGTGTTGCACGACGTAAGTGTCATTGCAACATGATTAATCGTAGGACGACTAAGCGAATGATTCCTGATTGCTAAATCTCACAGAAGGATACCGGGGTAGAAACCGAGGAACAACTGAAAGAACTGACTACCGAAACAAACACGTTGTTATCACTACTAACAAATTCACTATAGCACATTTATGAGTAATTGCTGGGTGCATTTGCCAAAAGGGGGTATGGATTGCGAAACAGCTTCAATTTGATCATCCGTAACGGGACTATCAATATCGATGGATTCAAAGCCGGCCGCACGTAGCAAATGTAACCGTGATTGTTTTCATAGATTTCTCGTTTGATAGGCTGAGGCTTATGCGCCGGACACAAGATTCAAAACGCGTCCGATAATTTCAGGTAGCTTTTCGAACTCACTTGATTTGTCGAGGAACGCATACGCGCCCGCACGCAAGCATCTTTCGCGGTAGAGCGGATCATTCAGATTAGTCAGCATGACGACATATACGTTTGGCAACGTTCGTTTGATCCACTTCAATACATCGATCCCATTGCGCAATTCTGCTGTCCCAGGAATGCTAATATCCAAAATAACCAAGTTGGGCTTGCCATCCTGAATTGTCTCCAGAGCACTCCTAACATCTGCGGCAAACCCAATTATGCCAACCATCTCTGTATCCGCCAGCAGCTCGGCGACATGCTCGCGCATCATAAGGACATCATCTACAACAACAACTTTTAGCTTTGTCGTTTCTACGGATGGAAATTGAGAGAGTGAGATGGGGATTGGGTAGGACAGTGGTGTATTGGGCATTAAGTTTTTCATACCTAACCATCCTAGAAACAAAGGTCGTTGATTTCAATCAGTGATTCAGCTAGTCTGGTGTCGGAAAAAACAAATAGAGCATGCCATATTCATTTGACAGGCTCTGCTTATAGTCCACGGCGTCTCATGTTGGCATCTGCTTGAACCATCAAAGACTCCTATCAGCCAGCAGCATCCTATAACAGTTGGATGCTGCTGGTTAAAGCTGTTTAGAGGTGTTTCTTGATGTCCGACTTTACATCATTCACAGTATCTTTCATATCGCTCTTCATAGTATCGGCAGTCTTGTTGAAGCGGCTTGTCAACTCGTTCCATTTCTTCTCGGCCTCTTCGCGGGTATAGCCGTATCGCTCTTGCAGCAAACCAGTTGCCTTGGTGGCATCACCTTCGATCACCATCATGTCATCATCGGTGAGTTTGCCAAACGACTTCTTCACATCACCTTTGATTTGATTCCACTTGCCTTTCAAAATATCTGTATTCATATTATTACCCTCCGGGGTAAATGCCGCTGATAGTTCCTAGATTGACTCTGCCGATAGCGGCGTGAATCTCGTAGAGCCTTTCAAAACGGTTGGCTATTCACATCTGAGATCAGTGAGCAACCAGTCGTGACAGTAGCTTAACGATCGATGGTCGATAACGCTATCAGCCAAACACGACTTTGATGTCGGACATCGGATACTATCGAGTCAGCGTTTGTCCTACTGAGGCTGGTAACGCATCAGCACCACGCCCGATGGAATTGGCTTGGCTTCGATGAGCTTTAGGTTCACACGCAGCCCATCCGGGAAAAGCTTCTTGCCACTGCCCAGCACCACCGGATAAACGAACAGGCTGTATTCATCCACGAGGTTATGTTGCGCTAGCGTGTGAATCAGCACACTGCTGCCATCCATAGAAATGTTCTTGCCGTCTTGCGCCTTCAGTTTGCGAACCTCTTCAACGACGTTGTGGCTGATGAGCGTCGAGTTGCGCCAGGCATCTGCTGTTTTTAGCGTGGTGGACACCACGACCTTACGCAGCCCATTAAACGGGTCGTCACCAGGAGCCATCGGCTCAAACGCCCCGCCGTGTATCTGCCATGTCTTGCGTCCCAGCAGCAGCGTGTCGCATTGACCAATGGCCTCACCAAAATGCGCACCGATGTCATCGTGCCAATACGGCCACGTCCAGCCGCCATGCACAAAGCCACCCTCGGTGTCTTCATCTTTGCCACCCGGCGCTTGCATTACGCCATCCAACGAAAGAAATTCTGAAACAACTATTTTTCTCATGGGTAATTTTTATCCGCCCGCAATCGCCCCTACCACCATAAATGGCTCTTCGCCCTTCACAATGGCATCGGGCAGCACCGCATCTGGCGATTCGTGCGACCAATCCTGCCCACACGCGAAGAAGCGAATGAATGCACGGCGCTTGTACGTCATCTGGTCGCGCGTGGTGCCGCGCAACATGGGGTAGCTGACTTCCAGCGCATCAAGAATCGAGCGTTGCGTGATTGGCTGGGCAACCTCAAGCTCAACCTCTCGGCCTACTTTTGCCAACGTGCGCAGATGTTGCGGAAGCGTCACTCGAATCATGTTATAAGAAAGTCGGTAGAGACGCGCCATGGTGCGTCTCTACGATAGGTTACGGCAATGTCTGCACTTCGACCGATACCACGGCCGGCAGGTCTCGGACGATGGCCGTCCAGTTGTCGCCCGAATCGGACGACGCGTAGACCTGTCCGCCGGTCGTGCCGAAGTAAATGCCGCAGGAGTCTAGCGTATCAACGGCCATCGCATCGCGCAACACGTTGACATAGCAGTCGCTTTGCGGCAGCCCTTTCGTCAGCGCCTCCCACTCATTGCCACCTGAGCGGCTGCGGTAGACGCGCAACTTGCCGTCCGGCGGGAAATGCTCGCTGTCGCTCTTGATCGGCACCACGTAAACCGTCTCTGGCTCGTGCGCGTGCACCGAAATTGGGAAGCCGAAATCGCTGGGCAAGTTGCCGCTGATCTCGTGCCACAGATCGCCGGCGTTGTCGCTGCGCATCACATCCCAATGCTTCTGCATGAACAGCACGTCTGGACGTGACGGATGCATAGCGAGGTTGTGTACGCAATGACCCACATCGGCAGCCTTGTCTGGCAGCTCATATTGAACATTCAAGCCGCGATTGATCGGCAACCACGTTTCGCCACCGTCATCGGTGCGGAACGCACCTGCTGCTGAGATGGCGACGAAGATCCGCTTGGGATTGCTTGGGTCAAGCAAGATGGTGTGCAAACACATCCCGCCTGCACCTGGCTGCCACAAATGACCCTTGGCGCTGCGCAAACCGGCCAGTTCTTGCCATGTCTGCCCACCGTCGCTTGAACGGAATAAGGCAGCGTCCTCCACCCCGGCATACACCGTGTCTGGGTCGCTGAGGGACGGTTCGAGATGCCAGACCCGCTTGAACTCCCACGGGTGTTGCGTGCCATCGTAGAACATGTGTGTGCCGGGGGTGCCATCGTAGGCGAACGCGTTGCCCATGGGCGCCCAGGTCTTGCCGCCGTCGTCGGAGCGCTGGATCAGCTGCCCAAACCAACCCGTGGATTGTGAGGCATAGATTCGGTTTGGATCAACGGGTGATCCCTTGAGATGGTAAATCTCCCAACCCGCAAAATGCGGGCCACTCACCTCCCACTTTTTGCGCTTTGCATCGGATGTCAGAATAAATGCACCTTTGCGGGTGCCGGCCAATACTCGTACGCTGCTCATAGTTTTCTCCTTGTGTGTAAACTCGCTTCGCAATCGCATAAAAGAGTTTATGCTACGCCTTCTTCTTCACCGGAATGTAAATTTCTAACGCTGGATTAGCAGGGCTAAATGTCTCGCCATATCGCTCAAAATATGGGCCAGCCGCCTGTTGATAACCAGAGGTGGGCAGCCATGTGCCAAAGATGTCATCGAAGGTCTGGCCCAGAGTGGCGAGCGTGGTGTCGAACACGGCGTAGGTGTTGGCGGGCACAGCCCAATGGGTCATACCGCTCGGCAACTCGGCTGTGTTTGAGGTGGGATTGCCCGCCATGTAGTCCATCCCGCCTGCGTCAAAGTTATCCATCAAACCATAGCTTACGTATGGCTCTGGCGACTGCGGCAATCCGCCCATGCGTGGGACAAACTGATCCCAAAGCTGGGCAATCTCTGGTGACTTGGCTTTGGCACGAATGCGCAAACCGACCACGGTGAAGGCGGGTTTGGTTGCGATTTTTGGATGCATGACTTTTCTCCTTGATAGATACGAATGCTACGCGGATTGATAGCGCAGCAAAACGACACCTGAACCGAACGTCTGGGTTTCAACGAGTCGCATGTTGATCTTGTGGTCCAGGCTCGGCAACATCCGTTTGCCGCTGCCAACGATAACCGGATTGACGTAGAACCAATATTCGTCAACCAGACCTAGTTTAATGAACGTCGCACCGATGCCAGCGCCGCCGAGAGCCATATCCTTGCCGGGTTGTGCTTTCAACTTAGAAACTTCCTCAGCAATGTTTCCCTTGACCAGACTTGCATTTCCCTCAACTTGCTTGAGCGTTGTCGAAAACACAATTGAGGGAACCTGCTGCCACAGGCGTGCATACTCTATCTCAACCGCCGTGCTTGCTGGGTTCGAATCCGCCGTTCGCCAATAGTCCATGACTTCGTATAGACGCCGACCATACAGGTGTGCGCCGAACTCACGCTCTTGGTCGTTGAAGTGTTGGTGCAATTCCAGATCAGGTTCAGCCCAATCGAACTCGCCGTTCGGCCCCTCGATGAAACCATCGAGCGACACTGGCATCGAGTAGATCACTTTTCTCATAATTAGGATATTGGAACTTCACTAGTTTTCTCTTTTTGTCACTGGCATCGGCACACTTAAAAATTGGACAGCAGCGAGAAAAAACACGGTGAAGAGAATCGCGATCCATAGTTTAGAACAAGCGTTCTAATTCGTCAAGATGCGTTTGCGAAATGCCTATTCGTCACGTGGATTTAGCAAACGACCAGCCCTTGGCTTCTGCGTGGTTCTAAATTTCATGGGTTGTGATGCACAACGTCCGCGCATATTGAACATCAGGAAGATTGAAACTCATGCGCTCACGCACTCAGATCAGCAACAATCTTGGCCATGCGCCGCTCGCGCGTTTCCTGCGTCTTGGCATCCACAATCTGTCGCACAAATTCCTTGCGTTTCGAGGGCGCTGACGCATCAAACGCAGCCCGCGCACCTTTCACTTTGGCGAGTGCTGCTGCTAAATCCTCTGGCAGCTCAACCATGCGTGGCTCCGTATCCAGCTCCAGAATCACATCAATTTTGTCGCCCGCCTTAATACCCGTTGCGTCGCGGTGCGCTGCGCTAAAGGGAATCATAAATTTGCCACCCATCACCGCGACAGTGCTGCGGTAGGCATACCCGTTGACGCTCACCTTCACTGCGGGCTTCTTGCTGGAACCTAACTCCGCGATTGATTCGGACGGCACTTCAATGCCGGTGGGTGTGTCTATCTTTCCGGACAATTTGGTTTTGAAAGTTGTTTTCATTTCGTAGTTTAACGTCCAGCGTCGGCCAAACCTGCCGCTGAACTCACTCTATGGTGCGCCGCAAAACTTTTTCCTCAATGACAGAGCCATTGTTTGACCCGCAGAAAGTGCCGAGAAATACGTCAGTTCAAGTTGCAGTTCAACTTTTGGCCATACTGCCAACTAACCTGCTGCATCGTAGGCTTGCTTCAGCCACGCCAGCACGTCTTTGTCCACTTGCTTGGCATCGCTGATCCGTACCCGGTGCGTCACCATCGCGTTCCACGAACCGGCTGCTTCAAATCGTTCGGTGGGCGCAACCCCCTTGAGTTTGATGCCGATGTCGAGGCGTTCGCCCGACACCTGCACGATGCCAAACTTCTTAACCCCGCGCACCAGGCTGATATACGTCTTGCCCGCCCCCACTTCAATGTCCGTACCAAACTTGCTGACTTTTGTCATCAGTCCGTCGTAGGGTTTGCGCCACGCAGCTTTTGTGCCTTTGAAGTGCGCGCCAATCTCGTCATCCTTGCTCACTTCCGGTTCATCTTTACGCAAGATAAATCCTACAAGCGCCATCGAATGGCCGTGACCCAAACCAAACTCCGACTTCAGCCACGCGATGACTTCACCTGCTTTTGTGTCAGGCCTCACCAAACCCGCTTTCTGCGCCAATGCGCGGAAGTCAGCGGGTGTTTTGCCGGTCTTAGCTTGGATATTGTCGATATACGACTGAAAGGCTTTGTTATCTTTTTCTGACTTTTCAGACATGTTTCCCCTTTATTTTTCTTTTTGCTGGTATGTAAGGATTGCCACACCTGAGCGAGTCGTTTTTGAACTCACCAATTGCAGTCTTTTCAGCGCAGTGTCATCTTTAAACAGGCGCTTCCCGCTGCCAGCGATAACCGGATGCACCATCAGGGTAAGCTCATCAAGCAAGTCGTTTTGGAGCAGCGATTGAACCAGGGTAGGGCTACCCGCAACGCCAATGTTCTTTCCCGGTTGTTGTTTTAGCTTGGCTATTTCTGCCATGAGGTTCCCTTTGATCAAAGTCGAGTTTTTCCACTCGACCTTATTCAGGGTTGTCGAGACCACGTACTTAGGGGTGTTGTTGATGTGGCTGGCGTACGGCTCATCGGTCGATGTCGGCCAATAGGGTGCCCAATCCTCATAAGTCACGCGCCCAAGGAGAATAGCGTCCTCCGCATCGATATGCGCCCCCATGGCCATCATCATATCTTCATCGAAATTATCGAATTGCCATAAGTGCGGCGCTTCGGTGATGCCGTCCAGTGTTATGAACAGCCCTGAAATTACTTTTCTCATTTTTATCTTTCCTCGCTTCGCTACTTGTTCTATCCAGGCTGAATTCCATGTGCCGAGACTGGTTGTTTGGCGCAATGCAACCGCCCTGGATGCGCTATCGGGCAATGGATAATATATTAGAACAATCGTTCTGCACGTCAAGTGCTGCATTAATCTTGGGCCAGTGTATTTGTGGCGTTATGTTCGATTACTAGCGATACCGCGACGGCAGCCAGCACACAAGCGATCAGACCGATCCATAGCACTGGCCTGTATCCAGCGACACTCACCAAGGTGCCTACCCCCACCGGCGCTACTGCTCGGGCTAGATTGGCTGCCACGGACATAACTCCATTGATGTTGCCGTATTGTTGGGTGCCATACACATCGGCAATTAACGCGGCTCGAATTGGGGTGATGACGCCAAAGCCAATTCCAAAGCACACTACATAGACCAGCAGCCCGCTGGCCGCGGGGAGTGTCAAGAGGGCGATAAACGCACACGCTTGCACCCCAAACAGCGCCTGTGTAATCGTCTTGCGCGAGATGTGATCACTGATCGGTGTGAGCGCCAGCCGACCCATCACTTGCATCACCCCGATAAGGCTGGCTGCGCCGGCCACATAGGTGCTATCCAGCCCGCGTGAGAGTTCATATGAGATTAAGTGCACGCTCATCCCACTCCATGCCAAGGCCGAAAATGCAAACGCCGCCGACAATAACCAAAATGAGCGGGTGCGAAATACCTCGCCAGAAGGGCGCGCCTTTGGCTGAGTGGATGACGGATGGGTGGGGCTGCTGGCCGAATGCCCGCCATCAACTTGCAACCCCAGGTCATGCGGGCTGCGCCGCAACAATAGCATGTGCGGCAAAATGCTCAGCGCTGCCAAGATAAGGGCAAGCAGAGCCAATGCCGCTCGCCACCCATAGGTGATGGCCAATGCGTTGGACAACGGCAGAAAAACAGTGCTGGCTAACCCGCCCCCAAAAGTAACGACAGTTAACGCGCGCCCGCGCTTGTGTTGAAACCATGTCGCGATGACCCAAAACGCAGGCTCATATAGCACCATCGACATGCTGATGCCGAGCGCAACCCAAATCGCATAAAAGGCGAGGAGTGAGTTGACTTGTGACCAGGCCAATACCAGCAACACCGCCACACACGAACCTACCGACATGAGCAAGCGTGGCCCGCGTTGATCCAGCCAGCGCCCAACCCCGACTGCGGACACGCCATTCACTAGCAGCGCCAGCGAGAACGCGCCCGTGATTTGTGCCGATGACCAGCCCAGCTCAAGCTGCATAGGCCGAAGCATGACGCTGAATGTGTAATATAGAATGCCCCAGGAAACGAGCTGGGTGATGGACAGCATGAGGGCCTGCACCCAGCCGTAATAGACCAAACGACCCGACCTAAACCCGCGCATATTTAGCATAGACCTGCTAACCGTAGCACAAAACATCCCGGACGCTTCGAAGCATCCGGGATGTTTTGTGCGGGTCTAAAAGGCTCAAATCTATATAACGAGGTAAACCACGAATCTCACTAATCTTCACGAATAATTCGTGAGATTTGTGGTGCAATTTCATTTACAGCCACAACTACCTGCACTATTTCCTGCGCCACAACACTCGGCTTTGTCGGACGGTTCGCAACACGCAGCCGTTGCAACATCCGCTGCCACCGGAATTGTCGCAAAGAGGCTGTCCAAACTGACGAAGGATGCGAGTGGCTTAGTCGCCGGCGCGCCGCAACAGCCCTCAACTACGCTTACACCCCCAGCCAGTGTAGGTGTGCCGCAATTAGCGCCACCACACACACCCGTCTCCGGCAGCACCAGTTGCACAGCGCGCGCAGCGGCCAGATCGCCTGCAATAGCCGCTACCACGCTGCGCACTTGTTCGTAACCGGTCAACATCAAGAAGGTTGGGGCACGCCCATAGCTCTTCATGCCCACCACATACACATCGGGTTCCGGGTGTTTCAGCTCTTCGTAACCGTGTGGCGGCACGCTGCCGCAGCTATGCACGTTCGGGTCGATCAACGGGGCTAGCGCAACCGGCGCATCCACTTGCTCGTCCAGCTTCAAACGCAGCTCGCTCAGGATCGAAAGGTCGGGCCGGAAGCCGGTGCAGGCGATAACCTCATCAAATGGCCCCAGCACACGCTCATCGTCGCCGTAAATATGCATCTGCTCGCCGACGCACTCAACGCGTTCAATTTTTACCCCTGCCTCAAACTTAACCAAACCGCGGGCAACCACGCTTTGCGCCCGTTCACCCAGTGCGCCACGTTGGCTCAATTGATCATCGCTCAGCCCGCCAAACATCTGGCCGGCTTGTTCGCGCCGCACCGCCCAGGTGATGCATGTGTTGGGCGCTTGCTGGGCGAGTTGTTCCAGATCGATGATGGCGTTGAAGGCCGAATGCCCGCTGCCGACGACGAGAATAGGCTTGCCCGCGTAACGCGCACGATCTGCGCCCAGCACATCGGGAATGCCATACGTGATGCGATCTTGATTGGCCTGCTCGCCCAGCGCCCATATGCCGTTGGCTCCCAATGGGTTGGGTGTCTCCCAAGTGCCGGAGGCGTCAATCACGGCCTTCGCCATCAACGGGGTCTGGCCCTGCTCAGTTTGCAAGGTGAGGACAAATGGCGCACGTTCACGCCCGTTTGTTTTTAGCTTGTCGAAGCCTTTGCGCGCCACCTTAATCACGCGGGTGTTCAGGCGCAGGTTTGGTCTGATAGCGGGTAGCGCGGCCAGTGGCTGCAAATATTCCCGGACTAATTCTGAGCCCAGCGGGTCGGCTTCGGGGTCAGGCATGCGCCAGCCCGTCGGTTCGAGCAGGCCCAGTGCGGCTTGGTCCACTATGTAACGCCATGGCGAAAATAGCCTGACATGTCCCCATTTCATAATGCTCGCGCCGATGCTGGGGCCAGCTTCCAACAGCACGAATCTCTGGTTGCGTTGCGCCAAATGCGCCGCCACCGCCAATCCTACCGGCCCAGCGCCGATGATGGCGACGGGTAACGTGTCTTTGTTGTTTATTTGCATCATGCTCCTTTTTAATCGTCACAGGTCAGAATATTCTCGCGCCGGTCAAACCTAAAGATCAGCCGGGGCAGATTGTGCATAGAGACTGTCATCGCGCAAAGCCTCGTAAACAAAAGCAGCCAAGACTGCCCCGATCGTTGGCCCAATTAAATAGATGGGCAAGACGGCCCAGGCCTGCCCACCAGCAAACAGCGCGGGTGCAAGGCTACGGGCGGGGTTCATCGAGGCCCCACTGATTGGCCCACCCAACATGATCGCCATTGCCACTGTCAGGCCAATTGCCAAACCCGGCACTGGCCCGGCCACTCGTTTGTCGGTGGCCACTGCCATGATGACGAGCATGAGAAAAAAGCCGTAAATCGTCTCGAAGCCCAAGGCCGAAGCAAACGATACGCCATCGGCAGGGATGTGCGCACCGTAGCTGACACGCAGGGCCACAGCTTGTCCAAACAACACGCTATGCAGCCCACTCGCCAACAGCGCACCCGCCATTTGCGCTGCGATATACGGCAGCACATGCCGCCACGAAAATCGCCGCACCGCCGCAAACGCCAGCGTAACTGCCGGATTGAAGTGCGCCGCGCTGATGGGGCCGAGGGTGTAGACCATCGCCAGCACCATTAACCCGGGCACCAGCGCGATGCCCATGAGCGTCACTGCGCCATTGCTGGCGCTGTTGCTGATCACTGCGCCACATGCGCCAAACACGATGGCAAATGTGCCGATGAACTCGGCCAGATAGCGCTGCCAGGGTTTACGCATCTACAACCTGCTTTTCGCGAATCTCAGCTATCCAAGTTGTAATCTGCTCATCAATCTGGTTACGAATGCGCCGAAATTCTGCTAGTTTTTCTTCATCACTGCCTTCAAACGCAGCAGGGTCGTCGAACTTCCAGTGCAGGCGATATTTCACGCCGGGCCAAACCGTGGGGCACTTTTCCTCAGCGTCAGCACATACTGTGATGAGATGAGTGAAGAATTGCTTGCCAAGATAGGTCTTCACACCTTTAGAGTATTGACCTTCGGTACTGATGCCAATTTCATTCATTACTTTGACAGTGAATGGGTTCATCCCTTTGGGTTCTAGCCCAGCACTAAATGGCACAAACAAATCGCTATATCGGGCGCGCAGCAATGCCTCGGCCATCTGGCTGCGGGCGCTGTTGCCTGTGCAAAGAAATAAGACATTAAGTTTCATGATTTATTTTCTCCTGTTCGTGAACAAAGGCGTTGAATTTCTCAATCAAGCCATCGCGCACTTCGCGAAATGCTTGCAGTTTCTCGGCATCACCCTCAACTGCCGCTGGGTCGGGGAAACTCCAGTGAATGCGGTTGTATTGGCCGGGTAGGAAAGGGCAATTTTCGGCGGCGTTGTCGCATACGGTGATCACTGCATCGAACGGCTGGCCGAGAAACGGCGCGAAGGTCTTGCTGGTGTGGCTGCTCAGGTCAACCCCGATTTCGCGCATCACCTGGATCGCATACGGGTTGACCGAGGTCGCCCGCGAGCCCGCGCTGAAGACCTCGTAACGGTCGCCCGCCAAGTTACGCAGCACGCCTTCGGCCATCTGGCTGCGGGCGCTGTTGGCGGTACACAGAATAAGGATGCGTTTTTTGTTATTACTGTTCATCTAATTTCATCTAAATTCATAGGTCATATAGAAGATCGTCTATGGTTTTGGCTAAATAAAAACCGATCACGGCATCAGTGCGCGTGACACGGTCTCGGTTATCTCTTCTTCGGGCGCAAAAATGAGCATGATCTGCCCACAGCAGGCCGTGACGCGCTCCTGATTCAGCGAGTAGTAGGTCTCGCGGCCTTCGGGCTCAATCGTCACTAACCCGGCATCGCGCAAAATTGCCAGATGATGCGAGACCGTCGGTTGCGACACCGCCATCTTCTCGGTGATCTCGCTGACGGTCAGCCGGGTGCAACAGCATAGTTTCATGATCTGCTGGCGGGTCTGGTCGGCCATGGCTTTGGCGAACGCCACCGCGTCGATCAGGTTCAGGTCGGTGTGTTTTGTCATATATCGAAGCTTGTCTATGCATTTAATCATATCGACGAATGTCTATTTGTCAATGGGTGTAGCTGTAACTCAACGGATGGACAACGAATCAACGGATAAGTGTTGCGCAACTCCACCCAACTACCAACCGTTAACTCCATCGTTATCGCTACAGTCCCTCCCGCATTTGATCTACGCCCATATCCCCCGACGTGCGCCTTTAGGTGGCCCCGCAAAACATGGACACGATGTCCCAACTTAGGCCGATGCGCCAATACGTGCGGCCCTCTACAACGGGCGGATATGCGCCCTTCTCTTCTCGCCCAAGCTCTTTGCTCCAGTTTGCTTATCGCTGCATTACTGTTGTCCGTCTCGCGTCCCCTCATTGCCGCAAACGCCCGCCTCTCGCCCGCTGCTCCGCCTCTTTTGCCCAACGTCCAACGCGCCTCGCCCGGTGTCCTGATTTCCGCCTTGCACTACTGGGGCTACGAGAGCAGCGCTGACGAAGCGGTGCAACTTGTCAATATTACTGACCAACCGATCATGCTGGATGAGCGCTGGAAGCTGATCGATCAGGCCAACCATACGCTCGCGTTTACTCGTACCACCATCGACCCTGGCCAACGTATTTGGGTTGCCAACAACACCTCGGCCTTTGCCCGCCAGTTCGGTTTTGTGCCGACCCGTAGCTACTCCGAGATGGTCGGCAGCTCACTGACTTTCGCCAACACCGGTGGCTCAATTCGCTTGTCGCAGACCGACCCCATTACCTTTGATAGCGCAAACAGCGCAGGCGGCACGTGGGCGGGCGGGCTGGCCTCACCCCAATATGCCAGCATGGAGCGCATCGATGCAGGCGCGCCGGACGCCCCAAGTAACTGGGCCACGACCACCGCCACCAATATCGCGTTGGATGTATCCGGCAACCCCATCACCGGCACCCCGCGCAGCCTGAACGCGGTTGCGATTGCGCCAACCCAACCCAGCACGCTGAGCGTGGTGATAAACGAGGTGGCCTGGGCCGGCACTAAAGGCTCGTTTACCCATGAGTGGATCGAGCTGTACAACAACCTTACCCAGACCGTGCCGCTGACGGGCTGGCAAATTTTGATCTCCGGCGCGGGCAGCATTCCATTGGATGGCGTCATCGGCCCGCAGAGCTATTTTTTGATCCAACGCTATGCGGGCACCTTTAGCGGCGGTGTCGTGGCGGACCAAACGTATGCCTTTCCGGCGCTCAGCAACAGCGGAACCGCGTTAACGCTGATCGACACACAAGCCCAGTTGGCCGACACGCTGG
>JANMVQ010000249.1:0-6705 GCA_031392845.1 Chloroflexota bacterium | reverse complement strand
TCGTGACCGAAATTCAAGTGCCGATTGCTGCGTTGGATTAGACCGCCAACCTGAAGTTTCACAAATATGTCCTGATATCCGTCCGCTTGGCTATACTGCCAGCGCGCATGACAACTGATACTGACATTTCTGATTTACCTGTTCTATATACTCGCGATACCCGCGATACCCGCGCTGACTGGGAACGCGACACGCTCCGACCGGCGCTCAAGCGCGCACCCGAACGCAAAGCCATCTTCGAGACGCCCTCCGGCATCCCCTTTGAAATCGTGCATGGCGATACACCCGATTTCCCTGGCGAGTATCCCTTTACTCGCGGCGTGCATCCCACTATGTATCGCTCGCGCCTATGGACGATGCGTCAATATGCCGGTTTTGCCAGCGCCCAAGAGAGCAACCAGCGTTATCGCTATTTGCTGTCGCAAGGACAAATGGGCATCTCGGTCGCCTTCGACCTGCCCACCCAGTTGTGCATGGACGCCGACGATCCGCGTGCGCTGGGGGAAGTCGGCAAAGTCGGCGTGAGCATTTGCACCCTCGGCGACATGCGCCAGCTCTTTGATCAAATCCCACTGGATAAGATTTCGACCAGCATGACGATCAACGCCCCAGCCGCGGTGTTATTGGCGTTGTATATCGCGGTGGCGAAGGAACAGATGAGCGAGAAGCGTGAGGCGAAGAGCGGGGCACAAGATGGCTCGCCTTTCGCTCCACGCTCCTCGCCCTACGCCTTGCGCGGAACAGTCCAGAACGACATCCTGAAAGAGTACGCCGCGCGTGGGTTGTATGTGTTCCCGCCGCAACAATCCATGCGTTTGGTCACTGATGTATTCGCGTATTGCAAAGACAACGTGCCGCAGTGGAATACGATTTCGATCAGCGGGTATCACATCCGCGAGGCAGGCAGCACGGCGGTGCAAGAGGTGGCCTTTACCTTGGCCAACGCAATTGCGTATGTTGATGCGGCGCTAAAAATTGGGCTGCCCATCGATGAGTTCGCCGGACAACTGGCGTTTTTCTTTAACGCGCATAATCACTTTTTGGAAGAAGTGGCCAAGTTCCGGGCTGCTCGCCGGATGTGGGCCAAGATTATGCGCGAGCGTTTCGGGGCCAAAGACCCGCGCAGTTGGATGTTGCGCTTCCACGCCCAAACCGGCGGCAGCACCCTGACTGCCCAGCAAATGACAAACAATGTCGCGCGTGTCACGATTCAGGCCTTGGCTGCGGTGATGGGCGGCGCACAGAGCTTACACACCAATGGCATGGACGAAGCCCTGCAATTGCCAACCGAAGAAGCGGTGCGGGTGGCCCTGCGCACCCAACAAATTATTGCCAATGAAAGCGGAGTAACCGATACGGTCGACCCGCTCGGCGGTGCCCATGCCGTCGAATATCTGACGGATGAAATCGAAGGGCGAGCCAGCGAACTCATCGCCCAGATCGACCGCATGGGGGGTGCGGTCGCAGCCATCGAAGCCGGCTGGATGCAATCCCAGATCGCCGACGCCGCCTATCGCCATCAGCAAGAGGTGGAACGCGGAGAGCGGGTGATTGTGGGGGTGAATGCGTATGAGGACGACCGACGACCGACGACCAACGACCGACCATCGGTGGTCAGCCGTCGATCGTCGGTTGTGGCTTCTGTGGAGCAGGACCAGTGCGAGCGCTTGCGCCAATGGCGGGCGAACCGCGATGCGCAGCAGGCAAGTGAGTTGATGCGCACCCTGGAAAATGCCGCACGCGGCAGCGACAATCTCATGCCGCAGTTGATTGCCTGTGTCGAGGGAGGCATAACCGTCGGCGAAATCGGCACGGTCTTGCGCAAGGTCTTTGGCGAATATCAGCCAGTAATGGTGATTTGAGTTTCGGGATCAACGGATGCCATCGAATATCCGTTGATCTGTTGTTTATCCGTTGATCCCGTCATTGCGATATGTACAAACAATTGCACCTCATGCGCATGGGTTGGCTGCTGATTGTCATCAGTTTGCTGAGCTGCACTGCGACTGTCATTCAGAAAACCAGTGTTATTTCACCGCTCCCAACTCAGGAAGCGGCACTCATTCACCTTCAACGACCAGACATATCGACGGCGATTCTAGACAAACTTGAACTGACAATCGTTCTGGACCAATCGATCAAGGTTAGCAACCCATTTGACTCGGACGAGGTTGACTTGCAGGTGCGGTTTCAATCATCGGACCATGCGGTTGCACCCGTAAATGTGCCTGCTTTTTGGGATGGGCCTACAAACGGCTGGCGGGTGCGCTTTACCCCACGCAGCGCTGGCCAATGGCAAGCTACCGCCATGTTGCGCACACCCACCCAACAATTCACCAGCAACCCTCTTTACCTTGATGTCACACAATCCCCCCCGACACTATCGACACCCTCGACACCTCCGACACTCCCGCCCCCCACCGGCTTCATCGGCCTGCACCCACAAAATCCGCGCTATTTAGCCGTACAAACTGCGCAAGGTGAGACGCGCACCTTCTTTCCCATCGGCCTAAATCTGGGTTGGGCCAGCAGCCTCGACAGCACGCTGAACGATTATGAGCGCTGGTTTGATGCGCTGCGGGCAAATGGGGGCAACACCGCCCGGTTGTGGATGTCGTCGTGGGCGTTTGGCTTGGAATGGGACGACACCGGGCTGGGCGATTACACACGGCGGCTGGATCGAGCGCGTCTGCTAGATCGGGTCATCGAGATGGCCGAAGCACGGGGGATTTATCTGATCGTGGTGCTCATTAACCACGGCGCATTTAGCACGGATACCAATCCAGAATGGGCGCGCAACCCCTACAACGCAGCCAACGGCGGCCCATGCGTCACCCCAGCTGACTTTGTTACGAATGCCCACGCGCGCGAACTGTTCAAACGCCGACTTCGATATATTGCGGCACGTTGGGCCTACTCGCCACATATTCTGGCCTGGGAATGGTGGAATGAAGTCGAGTTGACCCGCATCGAGACAGCCACGCTCAAACCGTGGCTACAAGAGATGAGCGTGACGCTGCGCGAGTTCGATCCGTATCAGCACCTCAGCACCATTAGCTATGCGGGGGACGGCGACCCAGCCATCTGGGGCATGCCGGAGATCGATCTTATCCAACGGCACGAATATAACATTGGCGACCCGAAGTGGTTCAAGCCAGTCAGCGATATCAATGCATTACAACGCATCCCAAAGAAAATCATTAAGCCGGTCCTGATTGGCGAGTTTGGCTACTCGCCCGACGGTGAACGAAATACGGCGGCGGGCCAGCTGGGCATCCATTTTCACAATAGCTTGTGGGCCAGCGCCTTTAACGGCTTTGCCGGGGGCGCACTGTACTGGTGGTGGGATACGCTGGTAGAACCAGCTCATTTATGGCCGCACTATCAAGGCTTCGCACAATTTTTGCAGGGGGTCGATCTTGCGAAGACTTCCCATGTCAGCGCGACCATCGACTCACCGTTTGCCACTGTTCTGGCCCGCAAAACGCCGGATGGCGCAATCCTGTGGGTGCGCAACAACGGTTACAGCCAGACGCTGGCTCAATCACGCTTTCTGATCAGTCGATCAACCGGCGAAACATTTGCTTTTGTGGTTCCCCCATTGAAAGATGTAAATCTCATGCTTGCGGGACTGCCAGATGGATCGTATCGAATTCAGTGGATTGAGACCTTGACCGGCAATCCAATTTCAGCAGACACCGTTGCGGTAATACAAGGACGCTTACTTTTGACGATCCCAATGTTGCAACAAGATTGGGCGGCCAAGTTGACTCGCTAAATAAAACCAACTAAGTCTTAAGGTTTTGACACCTACGGCGAAACATAGTATTTCAGCGGCTTTTGCGCTGAATGAAAGCCGTTTTGACTTGTTGGTTTTATTTAGAACACACTGTTACGCTTTGTAACTCTTGACTTGCCATGTTTTCGGCTTGATGCTAAAACAGAGGCAGTTCGCTCACCCTCGCACAATTTCTTTTCATCGCATAGACATAATCGTTTGCTCGTTTCACAAGTATTGAAGTGCGTTTTCGTAACCGGGAGGTTTAGATAGCATGGATCGGAACAGATTTACACGACGTCAGTTAATACAATTGTCATTGATGACAGGCACAGGTGCATTGTTAGCAGCCTGCGCCCCAGCCGCGCCTGCGGCAGCGCCAGCAGCGCCTGTCGCACCAGCAACGGAAGCACCAAAAGCAGCAGCACCCAAGGTCGAACCCACCAAAGCCGAGGTCGCTACAGCCGCACCGACCGAGGTTCCTAAAGCCGATGCACCGAAGATACCGGATGTGCCGCGCAACCGCACGCTCGTTCACGGGTGGAGCCTGGGCGCACCGATTGGTGTCAGCAGCCCTTGGGCCACGCCTGGTTACACTCACCAGGAAGGCCACTGCATGATGTGGGAGCCGTTGTTCTATTACGCAGTGTTTGGCAGCAAGGACTATCCTTGGCTGGCTGAAAGCGGCGAATACAACAAAGACTTCACCGTGCTCACCCTCAAGTTGCGCAAAGATGCCATGTGGAGCGATGGTCAGCCACTAACAGCTAAAGATGTGGTCTTCACATTCGAAGGTCAGTTGAAGAATGAAAAGCTGCCCTATCACGCCGCCTTTGATCAGTTTGTCAAAGAGATCAAGTCACCCGATGCCCAGACCGTGATCGTCACGTTCAAAGTGCCTGCCCCGCGCTTCAAGTTCGAAGTGCTCAGCCTGAAGTTCGACACCGGCATCCCCATTGTGCCCGAGCATGTGCTGGGCAAAGAGGCCGACCCCAACGCCTATCAAGGTGGCATGGACATGCCACACTCCGGCCCCTACAACCTGGTGCTGTGGGACAAGAACCAGAAAATTTATGACTATCGCGAAAGCTGGTGGGCGATTAAGGCTGGCATCGCCAAGGTCCCGGATGTCAAGCGCCAGATCTATTACAACATCGGCGGACAGGTCGGCTCGAACATGGAATCGGTGGCCCAACGCTCGGTGACCAACGAATTTGACGACGCGCTCGGCTTCCCAGTCGCACTGATCAAAAACACGCTCAAGGCCAACCCCAAGATCACGACGCATAGCCTGGATAAGCCACCGTATGGCTATCTCGATTGGTGGCCCAACTCGCTGTGGCTTAACACCCAGATTGAGCCGTTCAAGGATGTCAAAGTCCGCCGCGCCATCAGCTACGCCGTCAATCGTAAGCAACTGGATGAGATCGTGTATGAGGGTGCGGAAATCGGTACGGTCTTCCCTTGGCCACTTTATCCGGGGTTAATGAAGTTTGTCGATGCCACCAAGGAATTGCAGCAAAAGTATGAACCGGGTGCCTTTGATGATGCTAAGAGTGGCAAACTCATGGAAGAGGTCGGCTTCGCCAAGAACGCCGACGGCAAGTGGGAAAAGGATGGCAAGACCGTGCCGTGCGTAATCAACGGCTTTGAAGGCATCCACGGTGATGTGGTGCCGATCATTGTCGAGCAATTGATCGCCGGTGGCTTTGATGCTTCGATCAACTTCGGGCCGGATGCCTACCAGAACATGGCCGATGGCAAGCCAGGTTTATACATGTTTGGCCACGGGGCCAGCTTGCTAGAGCCGTATGCCGCGCTGGAGTTGTATCACAGCCGCTTCGCTTCACCCATTGGCACAACCGCTGGCAACAACCGCTTTTCGCGCTATCAGAACCCAGAATACGATAAACTGATCGACGCAATGGCGCCCATTTCGTCGGACGATCCGGCCTTCATGGACTTGTTTCTCAAGGCGATGGAGATCTACTGGCGCGATGTCATCGACATCCCGGTAGTGCAGTTCCTGCATCGCATCCCGTATAACCAGACCTATTGGATCAATTGGCCAACCGTGTCCAATCCACAGGCCGGTTTCAACGGTGCCTTCTGGCATCATACTGGCATGATGGTGGTGACCAATCTCAAAGCAGTAGAGGCGTAATACTCGCCAGAAAAAAGTCAACGAATGGAAAACGAATAAACGAATGGGTTGTCCCATTCGTTTATTCGTTTTCCATTCGTTGATCCATTCGTCGTTTCGTTCTTAGTGTTGTTTCATCGTTTTCATTTGCAAAGTAAGGCCGCCTGTGTTAAAACAGCCAAGAGCTAAAAAGTTTAGGAGGACAGCGCTAATCTGATTTGAAAATCTGTTGATACACCCACCGTAATTTCATTACAGATCTAAATCTAGAGGGATTTCACCTCAAGTTATTTATTTTTCGTTAGTCCGTTCGTTTTATAAAGATTATCCAAGTCCAAGAGGATGATAAAAGATATGAAGGAAAGTAAACTTACCCGCCGTCAGTTAATGAAAGTGACCGTGATGGGTAGCGCTGGTGTGGTTCTGGCCGCCTGCGCACCCGCCTCAGCTCCGGCTGCCCCTGCGGCTACTACAGCGCCAGCCGCCACCGAAGCCCCCAAACCTACTGAGGCCCCTAAAGCCGAAGCGCCTAAGCCCACTGAAGCACCTACTGCAGCACCTGTCGCAAACCTGCCCGAAGTTCCTCGCAACCGCACGTTGATCATGCTTCAAGGCGTTGATTCGGTCGACATTTCCAACCCGTGGGCGACTGGCTTTTCGCATCAACAAGCCAACGCACTACTATTTGAGCCCATGTTCTACTTTGCCATTTTCGCCGACAAGGAAATTCCATGGCTGGCGGAAAGCAGCGAATACAACAAGGATTTCACCCAGCTCACCATCA
>JANMVQ010000206.1:0-9872 GCA_031392845.1 Chloroflexota bacterium | reverse complement strand
TAACTGTAGCAATGACAGATAGAAAATTCGGCTAATTCCAGACAAGTTCCATGGAGAGTGGAACTATGTAATCAGGCCAAGGCGATCGTAATGGTCAAGTTATTGTTGCGCGCTGCCTAACAACAACGGCACCTTGGACGGCCAAACCCGCTGTGTCAAAGGTGCTTGGGTAAGTGGCCATAACACGCGAGCCATCCGATTTGCCAGTCCAGCCGGACGTGTAATTGTGAACGATTCTTCAACTTTCAGCGCCCTTTCGCAAATGACCATTTCCATGTGGTTGCGCAATTGGGGAAATGGGACGCTAATCGAACATGGCGGATTGTGCCCAGATGGGGCGCCACAATTTAGAGCTCTAGCTTTCAGCGTCGATCTCAATCCGCAATCCAAAATTTATGTCCGAGCGCTTGGTGGCAATGGCAATTTCGTTGATCCAATGAATGAAATTACCAGCGTGACATCTGTTCCGACAGATGGGCGATGGCATCATGTGGCTATGACATTTGATCATGGAATCATAATTCTATATATTGATGGCAAACGCGATAATGCAACAACGATCTTTAATAACTCTGGTGCTACAGGCCGCCAACCCGTGCCGCAAACACTATTCACACAGCTAGCAGACTCCTCAGATGTTCTTCAAATTGGCAGCGGTTATGCTTATTGCATTGGTGCAACCACTGGTTTTTACAATCCATATGGCGGCTTGGACACGGGCGAACAAACTATTGTCAGCAAATATCAGTTGGAGGGTGGCACACCCGCAACCTATTTCTTGCGCGTCGGCGCAGATGGCACGCTTACACTATTTTTGCGCACGGCGTCTGGGCAAACACAATTGCTGAAGGGGGCGAAGGATGTCGCTAATGGGAATTTTCACCATGTTGCGGCTGTTCGTGATGTCCCGTCCCTAACCCTAAACATCTATAGTCGATGGGGCCCTAGATGCCAGCACACCCTTGACATTTGTCGATTCGATTTCACAAGCGAGTGCCCCATTCCGGATTGGCAACCGATTGGCTGCGCCATTTGTGCCTGAACACTTCACCGGTTTGATCGATGAAGTTGGTTAGTACGGCCGTGCGTTGGCAAAAACAGAAATCATCGCTATTTTCAAGCAAGGTAAATCTGGAAAATGTCGCTCTGATGAAACCCAGAATGATGGGTAACTATCGGAGATATTGAACAAGCCATATAGATTTCAGCATTTGTGACTGCTAGTGAGCTGGGCGGAAAACAATATGCGCCGGATGAGATTTTCATCCGGCGCATATTGTTTTTCAGACTTATTGCTTCGGCGTCACTTCCGCCACCCGGCTCAGAAAGAACGCATCCAACAGTGCAGCAGCGCTGGTAGATTGAGTCTTGGTCACCGTCATGGTGTGCTTGCCCCGTGTCAAGGGCACATTTGCCACCTTGTGCCAACGAAAAGCGCTATCGGGTGTCGTATTCTCAGGAAAAGTGCCGATCGAATTGCCGTCCATCAAAATCGTAATTGATCGTTCGCCAAATGAATGCAAGCCATCATCGAGATCACGCACCCATATCTCCAACCAAGGTCTGAGTCCAAACAATTAGAAATTAAGGACAATAAATGCAACACTGTATAGTTTGGACTCTAACGACCAACCATGAAACTTGCCATCATCGGCCTCGGCTACGTCGGCCTCCCACTGGCCCTGGCCTTCGCCAAGAAATTCCCCGACACAATCGGCTTTGACATCAAACAAAGTCGTATAGACGAGCTCAAGCGCGGAATTGACACCACCCGCGAAGTCGAGAGCGATACTCTGCTTAGTTCTACGATTCATCTAACGGCATCGCCGGAGGCATTGCAGGGTGTCGATGTTTTTATCATCGCCGTGCCCACCCCGATAGACCCAAGCAACCGGCCTGACCTCACGCCCATCATCAAGTCATCCGAAACGGTTGGTAAACACATCGCCAAGGGGGCTATCGTAGTGTATGAGTCCACGGTCTATCCGGGCGTAACCGAGGAAATCTGCGGCCCGATCCTAGCCCGCACATCCGGGCTGACGCAAGGGGTGGATTTCAAACTGGGCTACTCACCAGAGCGGATCAACCCCGGCGACAAGCTGCATACCTTGTCAAAAATCGTCAAAGTGGTTTCAGGCGAAGATGCAGCCACCCTAAACACCTTGGCTGATCTCTACGGCGCGATCATCGAGGCCGGTATCCACCGTGCTCAATCGATTAAGGTGGCTGAAGCCGCCAAAGTGATTGAGAATACCCAGCGCGACTTAAACATCGCTCTGATGAACGAACTAGCCTTGATCTTTGATCGTATGGGCATTCGCACCCAGGATGTGCTGGCTGCCGCCCGCACCAAGTGGAACTTTCTGCCCTACGAACCGGGTTTAGTCGGGGGTCACTGTATCAGCGTTGATCCGTATTACCTGACCACCAAGGCCGAAGAATTGGGCTATCACCCGCAAGTCATTCTGGCGGGTCGGCGCATTAATAGTGGCATGGGTGCTTTCATCGCCCAAAAGCTGGTCAAGATGTTGGTCGCCGCCGACAAGCCGGTTAAAAATGCGCGGGTGGCCATCTTGGGCATGTCGTTCAAAGAGAATGTGCCCGATTTGCGCAACAGCCGCACCGCCGACATCTATCATGAGTTGCGCGCTTTTGGCATCTCGCCGATTGTTCATGACCCATTGGCCGATACGGAGGAATGTCTGCACGAATACGGCATTCATCTATCGCAGTGGGAGGAAATTCGAGATCTAGATGCCATTGTCTGCGCTGTACGCCACGACTTCTACAAGCTGCAGCCGCTGGCCGACAAGCTGCGCACTGGCGGTGTCCTGGTCGATGTCAAATCTGCTATCGACCCAGCGACGCTGCCAAGCTACGTAAATTACTGGAGCCTCTAGTTGGTAGCTGGTGACTAGTGGCTAGCAGCTGGTTACCAGCCACTAACCAATAACAACCAGCCACTAGCAACCAACATGACCAATTACGAACAACTCCAAACCGAACTCCGTTCTACGCCTCCCCGTACTTGGCTGGTGACCGGTGTTGCCGGCTTTATCGGCTCCGGCCTGCTTGAGGCGCTATTGAACTTGAACCAGCGCATCGTTGGCTTGGACAACTTCTCGCTGGGAAAGGCGACCAATCTGGAGGATGTGCGCCGGAGTGTGGGCGAAACGCGCTGGCAGCAATTCCGCTTTATCGAGGGCGATATCACTCAGATGGCCGACTGTGTGGCCGCGGCGCAAGGGGTGGATCACGTGTTGCATCAGGCCGCGCTCGGCTCCGTCCCGCGTTCGATCAAACACCCAGAGCTATACAACACGAATAACACCAGCGGCTTTGTCAATATTCTGATTGCCGCGCGCGATGCCGGGGTCAAGAGTTTTGTCTACGCGTCATCCAGCTCAGTCTATGGCGATCATCCCGATCTACCCAAGGTCGAGAACAAGATCGGCAACCCGCTTTCGCCATACGCCCTCACCAAGCGCACCAATGAGCTATATGCCGAGTTATTCGCCCGCAACTACGATTTCACGTGTGTCGGTCTGCGCTACTTCAATGTGTTTGGCCGTCGCCAAGATCCCAATGGTGCCTATGCCGCCGTCATCCCAAAATGGGTGGCCAATCTGCTCAAGCACGAACCGTGCCTGATTAACGGCGATGGCGAGACCAGCCGAGATTTTTGCTATGTGGCCAATGTGGTGCAGGCAAACCTAATTGCTTCCGTTGCACCAGCCGAGGGGCGCAATCAGGTCTACAACATCGCTTACGGCCAGCGCACCACTTTGACCCAGCTCTACACCGCCATCCGCGATGGGTTGGCGACGCTTCAGCCAGCGCTGGCAGACTTACGCAGTCTCGATGTTGTCTACGGCCCTTTTCGTCAAGGGGACATTCGTCACTCGCTCGCCGACATCTCCAAAGCGCAGCGTTTATTGGGTTATGCTCCCACCCATTCTGTGGAACAAGGCCTTAGCGAAACCTTAGCTTGGTATGCTGCATCAACGTGAGTTGAGAGCGATCAGCCATCAGCTTTCAGCCTTGAATCGCCAGCTTTTTAATTCTGCATTTTTAATTCTAAATTTCTCTTCCTATGTCCCATACCCCCGGTTACATCCTCACCCGCGCTATTGATGCGTTGATTCACGACCCGCAAAAACTGGGCCGTGAAATTGTCTATCGCGTGCGCCGTCAACTACAGTCGCATCCCACGGTCGTCACCCATTCGATGAATGGCGTGAACTTTGAATTTGACTTTGCCTTCGATTACTCCATCGAGCGGATGTATTACAACGTCTATGAGCGCGAAGTAATTGGCGTATTGCAGCAATTTCTGAAGCCCGGGGATCGCTTTATCGATGTGGGCGCCAACATTGGTTACTTATCCGCAATCGCGCTGGGGCTGGTCGGCAAAAGCGGCGCGGTGCACAGTTTCGAGCCAGTGCCGCGCTACTTTGACAAGCTCAAAAAACTTCCTATTGCCAATCCGGGTTATCACATACACGTCAATCAAGCCGCAGCGGGCGATGGGGAAGGCACAGCCAGTATCGCCGTCACCAACTTGCCCAACATCGGCTGGAACACCATGGTGCCTGGCTTTATGCCCGAAGAAACAGTCGCCCAAAAAGTATCTGTACCCGTGCGTCGTCTCGACAACTATATCCGCGAAAAAGGCATCAAGAACATCGCTCTCATCAAAATCGACACCGAGGGCTATGAGTTGCCCACGTTAGAAGGGTTGGGCACCTATTTGAAAGACAATCGCCCCATGTTGGTGGTCGAAGTTGCCCCCGGGGCATATGCGCACTTAGGCCGCACCTTGGCTGATCTCGACACGTTAATCGCAAGCTACGACTATCGCCTTTCGACGGTAGCCGAACCCAACAAGGTCATTCCTGCTACCAGACTGACCAGCACGACGAATGTGCTACTCACACCGGCATAATTCCGCAACTCGTTTTAAGCGCGCGGTTTTAACGCAGAGACGCAGAGACGCAAAGGTTTTCTTATCTTTGCGTCTTTGCGTTAAATTATTCACATGGCATTAAATTCCTGCTTTTGTGGGAAGAACAGACGAAAACTATCGTGAAAGGCAAGCGCATCATCATCTTCCTTGAGAACCTAGAACTTGGCGGGGCCGAGCGGCAAGCCATGCTACTGGCACGCCATCTCGTGAAAGTTGAAAAGCACACAGTACACGTCTGGGGTATCAAGTCGCCGGGTCTAGTGCGCGATCTATGCAGCACATACGGCATCCCATGGCGGATGTTGCCGTGGCCGGCTGGACGCACGCCATTGCACCGTTTGTTTGGTGTAGCACGCTGTGCTCTCGCCCTACGACAAGCCCAGCCTGATGTGTTGCTGCCCTACACGGCTTGGCCCAACATCATCTGCGGGTTAGCGTGGCGCTGGGTTGGTGCACACACTTGCATCTGGAATCAACGCGATGAAGGCATTGCCTTGACTGGGCGCGCCATCGAGCATCGTGCCGTGGCCAATACGCCACAGTTTGTGGCCAATTCACGCGCTGGAGCCGATTTTCTTGCCAAGACCTATGGCTTGCCCACAGCAAATATCAATGTCATCCATAACGGCATTCAGCTTGCACCCGCCAAGCGCAGCCGGGCAGCATGGCGCACCCAACTGAATGCCGCACCTGACACGTTGTTTGTCTGTATGGTCGCCAACTTGACCAAGTTTAAAGATCACCCAACGCTGTTGCACGCTTGGCAACAGGTGATGGCTGCTGTGCCCCAGGCGCGCCTGTTGTTGGCCGGACGGTTCGACCATGCGCATGATTCAATAAAGGTAATGGCGCAAGAATTAGGTATCGCCACCTGCGTTGACTTTCTAGGCCCAGTCGATGACATTGCTGGCCTGCTCAGCGCAACCGATGTGCTGGTTCATAGCTCGCGCAGCGAGGGCAGCCCTAACGCTGTGTTGGAGGCGATGGCCGCCGGCGTGCCGGTGGCCGGGACCGATATCGTTGGCATTCGCGATGCCGTTGGTCCTGCAGGCGAAAGCTGGCTTGCTCCTCCTGGTGACGCAGATACGCTCGCCCAAAAACTAATCACACTGCTACGAGACGAGCAAACGCGCCAAATCTTGGCCACCCAACTTCAACACCGCATCCAAACCGAGTTCGCCCCGCAATTCATGTGTGAGCGGATGATGCAATTGATTCAAATGTCAAAGGTCAAAACACCATGAGTCACAAGTCATAAGTCCGGTAACGCGAAGGCCCGGACTTATGACTTTCACCTTTCAACTCTCATGTCCCTCACCCTCCTCATCCCGGTCTATAACCGTGCACGCGCCTTGCAAGCCACGTTTCCCAGCGATCTGCAGAGCCAGAATGTAGCGAAGATTGTCTTAGTGGACGATGGCAGCACCGACAATACACCCCAAGTAATGCATGAGCTACAGGCGAATAGTCCTATCCCGGTGCAGATTGTGCGGCACGAAACGCGTCAAGGGCAGCAGCGTTCGCGCGCGTCAGCCATTGCCCAGGCTAAGACGGAATGGGTGATGTTTGGTGAGGACGATGTGTATCTCGGCTCAAACTATATAGACACTCTCCTGCAGGAAGCACAGCAGTTGCAAGCGGATGTGATCGCAGGGCGCTTGATCGATCTGCGCGTGCCAGACACGTTTTCGCCGGATCTGTTGCATGATCCAGTCCCGCCGCAGCCAGAGCGCAACGACATTTTTGATATGCCGCGTTTTGGCGCAGACTACACCGCCCGCCCACCTCGCCCCATCGAAGCACCGTATATCCATACGATAGCGCTCATCAAGCGCGAGTTGTTTAGCGAATCCAAGTTTGACCCCCACTATGGCGGTAATGCTGTGCGTGAAGAGACCGATTTTTATCTAAGCGCAGCTGGGCGTGGGCGCAAGATTTATTTCTCACCCAGTGTTGTGGCGTATCATCTGCGTGGGCCAATCGCCGGTAGTGGTGGTCAGCGCATCCCACGCTGGCAGATGGAGTACTGGAACTTTGTTAATACCCATCACTTAGTCGCTAAACACTGGAAATTCCTTCAGCAAAAATACAATTTCAAAGGCACACCTGCCCTATGGATGTTGGGCTTTTTGCGCGGACGGTATGGTTATGTATTGAAAAGAGTAACAAGCTGAAAGTGTAAAGTTGAAAGTAGAAGCTGAAAATCTGACCGCTGATAGCCACGAACTGACCGCTACACAAAATGAAAATCCTACAGGTCTACAAAGATTATTTCCCCGTGATCGGCGGCATGGAAAATCATATCCGGTTAATCGTGCGCGGCATGCGCCAGCGCCATCCGGATATGGAGATGACAGTCCTAGTGACCAACACCACCCGCAACACCCTTGTCGACGAAGATGACGGGACACGGATTGTCAAAGCAGGCCGGCTGGCCAACATCTCATCGGCACCTATCAGCCTGAGCTTGTTTAACCAGATGCGCAAGCTAAGCGCCGACGCCGACCTCGTTCATATGCACTTTCCATATCCGATCGGCGAGTTGGCCTACTTAATCGCCGGTCATAACAAACCCTCGTTAATTAGCTATCACAGCGACATCGTTCGGCAAAAATATCTTTTGCAGGTATACAAGCCCTTCATGCTGAAGCTGCTGGCGCGGGCCAAGAGCATCACCACATCTAACCCCAACTACATCCAAAGTTCACCTTATCTTAAGCCACACGAGGCCAAGTGCGTAGTGATTCCACATGGCGCCGAGCTGGATCAATTTGTGCTAACCCCAGACGTGCAGGCGCGCGTTCATGAGTTGCGGGCGCAATATAGTGGCCCAATTGTTTTGTTTATTGGTTTATTGCGCTATTACAAAGGTGTGGCGTACTTAATCAAAGCTATGCAGCAGGTGCCAAATGCACAGTTGCTGATTGTGGGTAAAGGGCCAGAAGACAATGCATTGCGCGCACAAACCCATGCGCTCGGTCTGGAGCAAAGGGTGCATTTCTTGGGCCGGGTAAGCGACGAAGATCGTCTTGCGTTGTATCATGCTTGCGATATATTCTGTTTGCCGTCGATTCACCGCAGCGAAAGCTGGGGGGCAGTTCAAGTGGAAGCGTTGGCTTGCGGCAAACCGATTGTCTCGACAGAGTTAGGCACCGGCACAAGTTGGGTGAATCAAAACGAGCAAACCGGTCTGGTCGTGCAACCTATGGATGCACAAGCGCTGGCGGCTGCGCTTAATCGTTTGTTGGCTGATCCAGCGCTACGCCAACGTATGGGCAAAGCTGGCAAATCCCGTGCCGCACAAGAATTGGACGCCAATGTGATGATCGATCGATTGGCAGTGCTGTACCGCAATATTGTTGCGTCACGTTGAGAGGACCTTCTCTCTATCTCTAGACCTGTATTTGAACCTGTTTTAACCAATTCAGTCGTAAACTCAAGCTATGCAAAAAGGGGGCGGGTTAGCAGCCATTTTCTGTGCAATATTAATTGCACTCCAGGCGGTGATATCGTCTGTGCTGTCGTTGCCCTTTGGTATGCGCGATGCCTCACAGCTGGCCGTCAGCACTGGCACAGTGGGCAGTTTGTTTGCCAGCGATACCTTGCGCGTCATTTTGGGAGTTTTTCTGCTTGTAATGGTGGCAGCGGCAAGCGCCCGGAGTGGTGCTCGCGCTCGCGCCAAGGGTCAAACCAATTGGGTAGCCGTCATTGGTGTGGTCGCAGCAATCTTGGTATGTGTGTCTGGTGTGGTTAGCGTTCTGTCGCTGATCTCTTTGCTAGAAGGGCAAAGCACTGGAACGCCACTGGACTCATTGGGCCCATTTGTATTTTTGGCACAAATTCTGTTTGCGATTGCACTGTTCTTGTTGACACTTTGGCAATTCTTGTTAGGTTTAAATAGCTTGATCAACCACAGTTTCCCAGGTCTGGTCTCGTTGTTTGGGATGGGCTCAGTTGTGTTAACGCTTGTTGCTATCTTCCTGCCCGACTTACAGACATTGGCCCTCATTGCGAATTTAGCTTGGTTGATTTTGATCGGATTGATTATGCTCAATACATCTGAGCCAGTGCTGCCGGTCGCCCCGCGCCTATTGACAGCGCCGCGCAATGAGCGATAACGCTCAGCCTGTCAGAGAGGCCGCTAGGCTTTGAGATAAGCGACTAACGTAAAATTTACTTAGGAGCTTTAGATGTTTGAGATTTCTAGATTAGTCGTATTTATCCTTGCCAGTATTGGCCTGCTGCTGATCCCTGGCCCAGCCGTATTATTCATTATCGCGCGCAGCATGCACCAAGGCCGCAAAGCGGGCGTGGTTTCGGTGTTCGGCTTGGAAGTTGGCTCACTGATGCAAGTGGCGGCGGCCGCGGCGGGCATTACGGCTATTGTGCTGTCATCGGCGCTGGCCTTCAATATCGTGAAATATCTCGGCGCGGCCTATCTCATTTACATGGGCATTCGCAAGCTGCGTGAGCGCGATGACATCACAGACGTTGCCCAATTTCAGCCCGCCAGCTTGCCGCAGCTGTTTTTTCAGGGCATCATGGTCAATATGCTCAACCCCAAAACAGCTCTCTTCTTCCTGGCATTTCTCCCTCAGTTTGTCGATCCAGCCAAAGGCAATGTGGCGCTACAAACTGCGATTCTGGGTCTCATCTTTGTTGGATTAGGCACCGCGACCGATAGCGGCTACGCACTGTTGGCCGGCACGATCGGCCAGTGGCTACGCCGCAGCGCACGCCTGCTCAAAGGCCAACGCTACTTTGCCGGCACGATGTTCATCGGCCTTGGCTTGAGTGCAGCGCTCACGACTCAATCAACCTAAACCCTGCCGCAATAATGCTTTCCACATCGATGTGGCAATAACGGTAGACATCGGCGCGGCTGCCGGATTGACCAAACTTGTTT
>JANMVQ010000191.1:0-2372 GCA_031392845.1 Chloroflexota bacterium | reverse complement strand
AACGTCAACGCAGCATAAGCGTCACTGCCGCCCGAAGTCGAAGGACGCGCTCGCCATCGGAGTCTGAGCTTCGGCATGGAGCGCGTCCTTCGACTTCGGGCGGGGACTCATTCAGTTGAAATGTTCACATATGCCCGCCCTCTCCAGAGCGATAGTCGAAGGATCAGGATGCTTTGCGCAAAAAGAGAGGTACTGATGCCGAGATGAAAAGCTTATCTAAAAGGTATTGTGTCAAGAATAATCAATTCCATATCAGATTCTGTTTGGCATCGCGCTCGGATTCCATCGCAAGATCAGCATCGTGCTGAGTGCGTCGCCAAGTTAGAAATTCTTCTGCATCAAACCATTCGCGAGGCTGCGTTTTGAGACTCTCTGGCTGCCCCACAGGCTTGGGTATATCTAACAGTTGCACAAGTTGCCAGATCACCGTTAACGCATCAGACGATAACTGATTCAGGTGGTTTTAGATGTCTGAAATCATGTCTTGAACACTCATCGTAGGCCTCGTTTGACGATTGTTGAGCGCTTTTTGTAATGTGTTTTTCGGTTGTGTGAATGCTTCAATCCTATTGTAAATGATGCATCCTCAGCTATTGACACAAATGTTCTAATTTGCTATCGTATTCCACACAAACTAAATCAATGCGGGCTGTGAAGGTGCTACTAACACCGAGACAGCCCTAACCCTGACGATGGTCTAAGCATCGGCAAGGCTGCGCGCATTTTACAGACGCGGGCGACCTTTTGCCATCCTTCGGCACGGGTTGCCCGTTTTTTGTTGGCTTGTGCGGGGCGAATATTGGACAAAGCCATTGCGTTTTTTCTCAGGAGGGCTATTCCAAATGATTCGTGTTCGCTGCTACACCCGTTATTCCAGCGATGAGCAAATAGATGGCTGGAGTATTGAGGCACAAATTCAGTCATGCCGTAAATTTGTCGCCACCCACACCGATTGGATGTTGGACGAAAAGACTTATACCGACGAAGTGTGGAGTGGCAAAACCGTGCACCGGCCCGCTTTGCAGCAGATGCTGACTGATGCCCGGGCCGGACAATTTGATGTGCTGGTCTGCCACCGTCTGGATCGCTTCTCGCGCACGTTGGTTGATGTCATGCTGACGTTGGACGAGCTACACAAATGCAATGTCATCTTCGCCAGCGCCAGCGAGCCGATCGATTTCACCACTCCCGCAGGCCGCCAAAGCCTGGTCATGTTCGCCACCTTTGCCGAATGGTATTTGCAGAACCTCAAAGCCGAGACCGTGCGTGGCAAACACGCCCGCTTCGAAGCCGGCTATTGGAACGGCGATTTGCGCTTTGGCTACTCCAAAGCCGAAGCCGGGGAAGAGATTAAGAATGGGGTGGTCAAAAAACTGTACAAGCCGGTGCCGAATGCCGATGCCAAGTATGTGTTGCTGGCGTATGAGATGTGTGCGGAGGGGCACTTCGACCAACAGATCGCCGATGCGCTCAATGAAGCCGGTGCGCGCACCTATCGACTGATCACCAACGCCAAGTCCAAAGCTGGGCCGGACACTGATCCGGCGCTGCGGCGCTTGTGGATGAGAGACTCGATCGGTGCATTGTTCAATCAGGAAGCTGCGCAGTTCTTTATGGGCAATACGGTCTACGTGGGCGAAGCGGAGCGTCAGAAACTGGAAGCAGATCGGCAACTGCAAGTGCAGGAAGGAACGCACGCACCTATTATTTCGCCAGACCTATGTGGACGAGCGCTGGCGGTGCGATTGAAGAGAACAAGAAACTGGAACGGCATGCGGTCAAACCGGCATCGAATCTATTTGCTGGGCAACGGTATTGCCCACTGCAATTGTTGTGGCAAGCCTCTACGTTGTATCAGTAGCAAGGTGGGACACCAATACGTCTATTATCGCTGCGCATCGTGGCTGCGCGGTGAGCCTTGTGAAGCCTCACGTTTGTGTGTGCGCGAGGAGACGCTTGCGCCGCAGTTGGATTTGTATTTACAAGCGCTACAGATTTCGACGGATTGGCGCAATCGGATGAATGAGTTGTTGGCCGGGACTGCCAGTGGAGCAGCATTGGAAAAACGTCATGGTGAATTGCGCGCTCGTCTGCGCCGGCTCAATCAACAATTCGAGAATGGTTGTAACTATTCAGCCACAATTAAAATCCGCTAATCACGCTAATCTTCGCAAATAAAATTAGTGTAAATTCGCGTTATTCGCGGACAAAAACCAAATTTGGACTGAATAGTTACGAATGGTTTGATTAGCGAGCAGGATCAGCCCGAGTATGAGCGCTCGGCAAAGGCGTTGATTCGCGAGATTAACAGCATCACCATCCCCAATGCCCAGCGCATGTTGGAGAAGGCCGAACGTCTGATCGCACTGGTT
>JANMVQ010000186.1:0-16452 GCA_031392845.1 Chloroflexota bacterium | reverse complement strand
AATAAAGTCAATCAAAGCCTTGACCACGCGCGCCTCGCCTACCCTGCTGTTCGCCCTCTTTGGCATCTGGATTGTGTGGGGTTGCATGTACTTCTTCACACGTATCGCCGTGCAGGTGGTGTCGCCGTATTTGTTGGCAGGCACGCGATTTGCTGTGGCGGGTGGTTTGCTCTTCGTGTTCGCCCGAGTCCGTGGAGAGCCATTCCCTCCACGCAAACAATGGGCACACTCCGGACTAATTTCGTTATTTATGATCGTATTTGGCACCGGCAGCACGTTTTTTGCCCAACGCTGGAATACCTCCAGTCTGGCCGCTGCTTTGGCCGCAACGGCGACGATTTGGATTGCACTGCTCTCCAGTTTGCGTGGCAAATCGCCCAAGCGCGCCGAGTGGCTGGGCATCGGGATCGGTTTTGTGGGTGTGCTGGTGCTAAATGCCGACCGTTTGTTTGTAGCCCAAGCCAGCCTATGGGGTCCATTGCTGGGGCTGCTGGGGGCGCTCAGTTGGTCTATTGGCTCAGTGCTCACGCCGGTATTTGACCTGCCCAATGGCATGATGCGCACCTCTGCTCAAATGCTGATTGGCGGAAGCGTGCTCATTGTGCTCAGTCGTGTCATTGGCGAGTCTTGGCCAGTTAGTCTGCCGTGGCCGGTGTTGGGCGCATGGGCAGTCATTGTGTGCGGTGGCATCATCGGCTACAGCTCATATGTCTACCTGCTCAGCCAATCGCGTGTGGCGCTAGCCACCAGCTATGCGTATGTCAATCCTGTCATCGCGCTAATTTTAGGCGTGTTTGTCGCCCACGAAACGGTGACCCGCTTAGAACTTTTGGGCCTGCTCATTGTCATCGGGGCAGTCGTGCTGATCTGGCGGGCCAATCAAAAGTGAACAGGAACCTTACGCCGTCGCCATCTGCGGCAACAAATTCCCGTGTTGGATGCGCATACTGAGCAACAAGTGTCGGTCAAGCGAGTCAGCAATGGAATAAAGATTAATTGCCCAACCGATGTCGCCGCGCCAAACAAACCAGTAATCAGGCCACGCTGTGTCACGAACCAGCGGTTGGCAATTGCCGCACCAATCACCGAGCCCGCCAATGCCATCCCCAGCCTGCTCAGCGCGCCCCAAAATAGCTGCAATTCCCATGCTTGCGACAAGCTGGCGCTTAGAAACATGGCAACCGCCATGATCAATAAGCCAATCAGCGCAATCAGGCTACCGAAAAACGGCGCACCCAGCCCAAACACGAACAGCCCCATCGATACTGCCGACGAGACTAAGGCGCGGCTCCAGGCAGTGTCGATCAGTTGTGCATCCAGCATCACTCCTGGCGCAGACCGCACGCCTGCCGCAAGTAACAGAATTATGACGGTAATGCCAACTACAACCCAACCATAGAATAATCGCATCCCGAACGGGGATCTAGGTAAACTTTTCATGTTAAATCGGATAATTTGGGTGTAACAAAGTGCTTATACCCAGTTAGCGACAAAGAATCATCCCAAAGGCGGGGATGAAGTTCGCACTTTGGTCGGTCTGAGATCGGGTCTGAATTCGCTACAAACAGATCACGATTGTCATCTAGAATCGACACTCAGAAATCGACTAGAGCCGAAATCCAACTTATGCGAACGTCATTGTGCGATCTCCTCAAAATTGAGGTGCCTATTGTGCAAGCGCCCATTGGTAATGCTACCAGCCCGGCGCTGGCTGCGGCTGTTTCCAACGCCGGCGGCTTAGGCATGTTGGCCATGACTTGGCGCGATGGACAAACGATTCGCCGGATGATCCGCGAGACCCGCAGCCGGACTACTCGCCCCTTTGGCGTGAACCTGGTGCTGGAGTGGGACGTGCGCGAAAAGCTCCAGATTTGTCTGCAAGAGGGTGTGCGCATTGTGTCGCTATTCTGGGGCAACCCGATCCCCTATATCGAGATGGCACGCCGGGCTGGTGCATTGGTCATTTACTCGGCGGGCACGGTTTCGGAAGCCCGCCGGGCCGCCAACATGGGCGCAGATGTGATTGTGGCCCAAGGCTGGGAGTCGGGCGGACATGTGCGCGGCGACATTGCTACTATGGTCTTGGTGCCACGGGTGGTCGATGCGATACCTAATAAGCCGGTGCTGGCTTCCGGTGGCATTGCGGATGGGCGCGGCATTGCGGCGGCGTTAGCTCTCGGTGCAGCCGGGGTTTGGATAGGAACACGTTTCCTGGCCACCGAAGAAGCTGCCATTCACCCGTTCTACAAGCGCCGCCTACTGGAAGCGACCGAGGCCGATACGGTCTATGCCACCCTGTTTGACATCGGTTGGCACAATGCGCCGCACCGCATGGTGAAAAACAGCAGCACCGAAATGTGGCGTGGCGCTGGCTCGCCCCCGCGTGGTCGTCGCCCTAATGAGGGCGAAATTGTGGCCCAAAACGCTGACGGCACGCCCATCTTGCGCTACAGCGATGTGATCCCTTTGCCGAATACACGTGGCAATGTGGAAGCGCTGCCGCTCTACGCCGGACAGAGTGTAGGCCTGATTACACGTGTGCAATCGGCACGTGTAATCGTTCGGCAATTGATGGAGGAGACCCGCCAAGCCTTGGCCCGCTTGAGCGCGTTGGATGACCCGCAAGCCAATGCGGCTACCCCTTGGCCCGATCCGATCCGGGCCAACCCTGGCGGGCATTCGACTGCATCAGTATTTCCTTCCGCAGAATCGCCTGATGTCTTCAACACCTATGCGCCAGACGATGTGGAGACTGAATCTGAGAACAAGTCTTTGTCTGAATCACCAGCGGCTAACTCGACATCTGAGCTACAGTTAGATTCTGCCTCATCATTAAATGGCTCTGCCACAACCCCAGTCGCCTATTCCTACAAACCCGACTTAAAAGAGAAGCCGACTGCGTTGTTGGATGCTCCATCCCGTAATGGCGGCAGTGCCGAACCTGTTAAACCCCATTCACACAGCACTCGGTTTTCACCGCCGCCAGATGAAATCGTCAGTGTGAGCCGTGACTCACTGATTCACCGAGTGATTTTGCCGGTTGATAGCGCCGCCCGCGCTGCCGAAGCCGCCGTACGCGAAGAGAATGAGGCAGCTATCGCCAACGCAGTGGTGGACACTCCGGTGGAGACCCCACCCACAGTTTTTGACAAATTGCGTCTGACACCTGTGTTGATGGCCGCGCGGGTCAACAATTTGCCGCGTACCACTTTATTGCGTCGCCCTGGTGAGGAAAGATCCATCCAAGAGCATGTAGGATACCTGTTGGATTTGACCGCACTGTCTTACAACATGCTGACTGATGCCGCCGCCAGCAAACCTATCAGCCTTAGCGAAGAATCGATACGACCTTTGTTTAGCACTACCCATCACACCATCACTATTTCCCAGTTGCTAAGCCGCTTTCATGTTGAGCGCGCCCGCTTGGTGCGCGAGCTGGAAGCACGTGAGAACAATGGCCTCACAGTGCGCGCCCAACACCCACGCTGGCGCACACCGATCCGAGCGGTTGACTTGGCTGCATATCTGGCCGAATGCGATGAGCAACACCTCACCCAAATCTCCCAGATTTTGCGGCAAGGGAATGGTTAAGGTCAATCAGCGGAATAAAATGACCGCGTCCCCGAAGGACTTTGCGCATCACGCTTTGCGTGCGCTCCGCTCACGCAGAGCCGTGCTTGGCCGTTAATTATTTCGGCGGAATGACCTAAGCGCAAAAATCACGCGCCACTTTCAGATAAATTTCGGCGCATTGGGCAACGGTATGCAGATCGACCCACTCCTCCACCGCATGCGCGCCGGTGCCAGCTGGGCCAAACAAAATGACGGGGATGCCAGCCGCAGATAGGGTGGCCGCATCAGTCCAATAGGGCACCCCCACGATTTGCAGCACCTGTTCGGTAATGGCACGGCTGTGCTCACTTAGCAGTTGTAGGATGGGCAGATCGGTGCGGGTGTTCATAGGCGCGCGATCCAGCCCGCGCCGAATAGTGGCACGGAAATCGGGATCTTCGGTGCGCAGTCGCACCAAAATTTCCTCAATCTGCGCTTCTGCGATTTCCGGTGTTTCGCCCGGAATCGTCCGGCGCTCCACCGATACCACGCATCGCGCCGGATAGCTCGATAGCTCTTGCCCGCCAGTGATGAGCGAACAGTGTAGGGAGCCACTCTTGAGCAATGGGTGGCTAAGTTGGGCACGCAGGGTTTGATCTAGCCGCTGTAGTTCAGTGAGCACCTGGCCCATCTTTGCGATAGCGTCGATACCCAGGTCGGGCCGCGACCCGTGTGCAGCCACGCCATAAGTCTCGATCTCCAGCCATACAAACCCTTTGTGCGCGATGACCGCTTGCATCTCGGTGGGTTCGCACACGAGGGCGGCATCCGCTTTATAGCGTTTGACGACCTCCATCGTGCCGAGACCTGCATACTCTTCGTCCACCACGGCTGTCACGATGACACCCCCACGCAAATTTAGCTTTTTGGCTTCGGCGGCGGCGATCATGGCGGCGGCCAGACCACACTTCATGTCGTACGCGCCTCGGCCGTACAGGCGGTGGCCGTCGATTCTTGGTGTGAATGGATTAAGCATGCCCGCCGTACCTACGGTGTCCATGTGGCCATTCAGCATTAGTGCCCGTCCGCCGCCCATGCCTGGGGCGATGCCAATGATGTTGTCGCGCCCTGGCTGTACCGGCTGGACTTGCACTTGCAAGCCGTGTTCGCCGAGCCATTGTGCGACGAAGTGGCCGACAGCACCTTCGCCTGCACCACCCGTAACCAAATCGGGATTAATCGAATTGATGGCGACTAGGTCGCTTAGGAGTTGGGTGACTGACGATAGAAATTGCATATCACTCCTCAAGCAACACACTGATCTCGACATACTTAAAGTCTTGCGGCAGCTCATTGACCAGGGTCAATTTGCGCACACTTTGCGGCACTTCAAACGTCAGCCAGCCGCGCACAGAGGTGCCTTTGGGAATGTCGAATTGTTCTTTCAAGAAAGGGGCTTTGCCAGTCGTGCGAGGCTTGTATTCGCGGCGGGAACCGTCCACTAGCCGGACGTGGCTGGGGCTGATATGCACGCCACTACGAACGTTGCTTTCCACGATCAGCTCGACCGCCACAAGCTTGTCGCCCTCGCGTGCCTTGCGGGCGTTGGGGAAATCTTGGGTGATGTCGATGTTTGCCACCGTCATGATGTAGCCCTTATAGTCGATCCGTTCACCCAGTTTGCCACTGGTGGGTGCGGGTTTCAGACACGCAGTCAGCAGCCAGGCGATGCAAATGAGCCAGCCAAGATTTCGAGTGTTTTTCATAGACATACGTCCTGCAGTTATACACGCAGTAGCGGCAGATATAGAGGTAATTCCAAATTCGGATTTTGGACACGGAATTACACGGATTTATCATAAAAATTACCGCAATTTGGCTTCTGATCCGTGCCCTTCCGTGTTAGTCCGTGTCCAAATTTGAAATTTCCGGGCAAAGTGCGGCTCGCCCCAACAGCCTGTAGACTAGTGATATGAAAGCAATACGAATACACGAGCATGGCGGTCCTGAGGTCATGAAGCTGGAGGAAGTTGCGCTGGCCGATCTGAGCGCAGGTATGGTGCGGGTCAAGATTGCGGCGGCGGGTTTGAACTTTATCGACATTTACCAGCGGAGCGGCGCATACAAGATTGCGCTGCCATATATTCTAGGCATGGAAGGTGCCGGCAGTGTGGAAGCGGTAGCCGATGACATCACTGACTTCAAAGTGGGTGACCGAGTCGCTTATGGATTTACCGCGGGCTCATACGCCCAATATGCCAATGTGCCTGCTAACAAGCTAGTGCCCATTCCAGATGCGGTGTCGTTTAAGCAGGGCGCTGCCCTCATGTTGCAAGGGATGACTGCCCACTATCTGATTACGGATACTTTTGCGGTCAAACCAGGCCATACAATTTTGATTCATGCTGCTGCAGGTGCAACCGGCCAACTGGTGGTCCAGATGGCCAAGCTGCGCGGCGCACGCGTGATCGCGACTGCATCCAGCGAAGACAAGCTTAATATTGCGCGGACAGTAGGCGCTGACGATGCTGTGCTATATGACACCTTCGACAGCGATGTAAACCGCCTGACCGACGGGCGCGGTGTAGATGTGGTTTACGATTCGGTTGGCAAGGACACTTTCGAGCGCAGTCTAAATTGTCTGCGTCCACGCGGCATGTTGGCCCTATTTGGCCAGGCCAGCGGTGCGGTGCCCCCCTTTGACCCACAGATACTAAACACCAAAGGCTCGTTATTCTTCACCCGCCCGTCCTTGGGGCCGTATATCGCCACCAAAGCCGAGATGTTGAGCCGAACTAACGAGATATTTGAGTGGGTGTCCGCTGGCAAGCTTAGCGCCCGTATCGATCGCGAATTGCCCTTGGTCGAAGCCCCCGCTGCTCACGTCGCCCTCAACAGTCGCGGCACCACGGGCAAGGTATTGTTGATTCCCTGAAGAGATTGACTATTAATGCGTTGACCGTTGACCATTTTTGAGTCAATGGTCAATGGTCAATGGTCAATGGTCGCTCCTACAGAGGCGCAAACAAATCCACTGGGTTGCCGTCTGGATCTTGTACAGTCGAGTAGCGTTGGCCCCAGAAGGCGTCCCACGGAGCTTTCACACTTTCATAACCAGCGGCGATAACTTTGCTGTACGTGGCATCCACATCAGCAGGGCTGTCGCACAAAAAAGCCATGCTCATGCGGTGGCCAGTGGGCGTGTGATAAGTGCCGCCAAAACTCTCGACCAACTGGACGGTGTCCCACGCTATCCGATAGCCGTTGGCGGTGCATTCCACATGGTCTTCGCTTTCCGCGCCCGGTGGAATCTCCAAACCAATCAAACGATAAAACGCTAGGGTTGCGGTCATGTCGCGTACGACCATGCCGATCATGTCAGGTTTTGCTATGCCTCCAGCATAGCAGGTGATTTTTGGACACGGATATACACGGACATACACGGACATACACGGATTTGTATCTATTTCTGATCCGTGTTTGTCCGTGTATATCCGTGTCCAAAATTACTTTGCAAACTTCGATAGGATCGGCGCCAGGTCTTTGATCCCTTTGCGGATTTCGCGCGGGGTGAGCGCGGCATAACCCAACACTAGGCCACCCCGTTTCTGTGGACGCAGCGCATACGCCGAAATGGCGGGAGCACTGATATTGTGTTCGGCTACACAATGTGACACCGCTGCATCGTCTATGCCTTCAGGCAACCAACCCACGAGGTTCAATCCAGCATCTTTGGCCTGTACATCCAACATGCCGCCCAGATCGCGTTGGGCCGCGCTGACCAACACAGATTGCCGCTCTTGATACAACGTGCGCATACGGCGCAGGTGCTGGGCAAAATGGCCCTCGGTGATGAAGTCAGCCACGATGGCTTGTTCGAAGGTATGAGCGTGTCGGTCGGCGATGGCGCGTGCGGCAATAAAGGCATCCACCAGATCGGGTGGTGCCACCAAATAGCCCAAGCGCAACGCTGGCAATAGCGATTTGCTAAATGTGCCGATGTAAATCACCCGGTTGGCCGTATCCAAACTCTGTAACGAGGCAAGGGGTCGACCGGCGTAGCGAAACTCGCTGTCGTAGTCATCCTCAATCACCCACGCGCCGGTGCGGGCTGCCCAATCCAACAGCGCCAACCGCCGCGCCAAACTCATGGTGACACACATCGGCAGTTGATATGAGGGCGACACAAACGCCATGCGCGCATTGGGCTCAGTGGCCATACCCTCGCTCACAATCAATCCTTCCTGATCGACCGATACCGGCACCAGCCGCGCACCGCTGTTGCTGAGGGCAGCCCGTGCACCCAGATAAGTCGGGTCTTCGATCCACACAGCATCGCCGGGGTTGAGCAACAATTGCGCGCACAGGTTGATGGCCTGTTGGGTTCCGGACACAATAATGACTTGCCCGGCATCACACTGGACTGCCCGTGTTTCGCGCAGACGCGCGGCGACGGCTCGCCGTAACGGCATATAACCGGCTGGATCCGCATAGCCCAATTCGCGCATGGAGAGGTAGCGCCAGCAGCGGTTGGCGACTCGGATCCAAGTGTCGATGGGAAAGGCATCTAGCGCAGGCAGGCCTGTGACAAACGGACGCACTTGATACACATTGTCGTCTGACACAGTCATGCGCATGGACGCAGTGACTTGGCCGCGCAGCGAGAGCGCCCGACTGGTCGTTGGGAGGTCGGGGCGCTGTGGCGAAACATTTAGGCCGCTGATGGGACGAGCACGCAGCAAGTCATCGGGCAGCGACTTGGACACATACGTGCCCGATCCAATCTTCCCTTCTAGGTAGCCCTCGGCAAACAAGCGTTGGAACGCCTCCAACACGGTGTTGCGCGAGATGCTGAACTCTGTGGCCAGTGCGCGCGTGGCAGGCAGGCGTGCGCCCGCCGGAAAATGACCCGCCAGAATTGCGGCACGAATGCCATCGTAGAGTTGGCAATACAACGGCATTTGCGATGTTGGATCAAGATGCACCGTCACCAGGGAAATTTCAGCAGCACGTTTGGGCATACAGACCTTGCGTTAACGTGCTGGTATTATCGCGCTATTCAACATCTCCGGCACGGGTAAGCAATGGTAGCCACAGCGTGCTGAGGCTGGGTTCATCCAACTCTTCCGCTTTGAGCATGCCGCCATCTGGATTGACCGGTTCTGATGTGGATGTAGGTGCTGGCGTTTCGATTGTGGCTGCGGTTGGCAGGGGCGTGGGTGTTGCGGTAAGTGCCGTTTCTGCCGAACAGGTGAGATCGAGGGTAGCCTGATGCAAACGACCGACATCTTTGGCCGATAGATCGCTGACGCACACCCGCCATGTTCCTGCGCTGGATTTCCCCGCAAACTCGTGTAGATTGCGAAGGCGCGCAGTCGTATCGCTATTGCCATCGCCGTCGCTGTTGGCATTCGGGCGATAGCGGCAGCGCAAGTCATCGCGACAGACGATCCCATTGCCGCCCAATTGCTGTCCCATTTGCTCTGGGTCGTTGGGCGCATCATCAGCAAAGCCAACCGGGTAAGCGCTGACCAAGTTTGAGGTATCGCCATACGGTGCAGCCGGTTGGCCGGGTCGGTTCATCAACGTCAATGCTGTGTGGTCAGGGCTGATCAAGCGTGCATGTAAATCGCCCAAAAACGTATGGTCGAGCCCAAGATCAAGCGCAATATTGTCCACTGTGCCGGTAAATGGGACGACCACATCGACACATGCGCCATCGGCGTTGTTATCAGGGATTACTTGATCCGGTGTCACAGATACCGGAGCGCATAAATCTTCTGTCACTGTTTCTGGCGCTGCCGCACAGTGCAAATTAAGACCAATCGAAGCCACTGCGCCGACATCGCCCTTGGCCGAGTCACTCATGCACACCTGCCAATTGCCAACGCTGTGAGTGCCAGCCAAATCCTCAAGCCCAGATATGTTGCTGCTGATGTCCTGATCGGTGTTGGGGGCAAACTCACATTGCGTATCGTCACGGCAAATCACCCGGCGGGTGTCGAGGCTGCCCATTTGTTCAGCATCGTAAATGCCGCGCTGGGTAAACGTGATTGGGTAAAGCGCGCTTAAATTGGAGCCAAACCCAAAGGCGTTGGTTGGCCAGCCAGGCCGGTTTAGCAGAGTCAGCATCTGGCCTGTGGGGCTGCGCAACTGCATACGCAAATCGCTGATCCAAGTATGGCTCATGGCCACCGACACCGCCAGTTCAGAAATGATGCCGGATGCGGTGATAGGGATGCTAAAGCAACTCATCTTTGCCGAATTGTCTGGCAGCTTTGCATTTAGCTGGAGGATGGTCAGCCCGCACACGCCATCTGCTTCAGGCAACGTCGTCAAATCGGGTGGGTTGGGTGTGATCGTGAGAGCGGGTAGCTGGGTGGCTCGGGCTGTAGGTATGCTCTGAACGGGCGTGGGTGTCCGGGATATCGGAGTGCGTGGCAGGGGTGTTTTTGTTGCGGTGCGCGGGAAGGGCGATGGGTTCGGGCGCGGGGTGTTGCTGGGCGTAGCGGTTAGCACCGGCGCGCTACCTGCACCAGTGCCTTCGCCGATGACGCCATCGTTGTAGATGGCCGAGACTGCACAGCGTCGTAACCCAGCACGAATCAAACAACCGGCGTATGGATCAGCACCTTCTTCGATCCGCCAACCCCCGAGAGCCTGACCCTGCCAGTTTTGTAATTGCCCATTGAGTCGAAGCGTTATGTGGACATGTGCGCCAGTGACCCGACCGCCGCAACTGGTGTTCAAGGATTGTTTCCCGAGTAATGTGCCCCGGGTAATCGATTGCCCATTGCTGACAGCAACTTGAATCAAGTGATAGTAACCTGTTTGCCAGCCGTTGCCGTGATTGATCTGCACATAGGGGCAACCCGGCATTAGATAGACCACTCCATCTGCCGGGGCACGCACATAGGTTGAACCGCCGGCAAAATCGATGGCGCTCCAGGGGTGCAGGCGCTTGGAACTATTGTCTGGGTGCGGGCCACCGGTGAAGTATTGGGTCTCGCCCAGAACCCAGGGCAACCCCAGTTGCGGTGAATCTAACATTTGCGAGGGCCCATCTGATCTTGGTGTAACCAGGCCTGCCAGATGCACCGGCGAAAGAATGCTCTGTGGAGCAGCCTTCAACATCTCTACATAATTCGGTGCGTATTCAACGGCGACCAGCCATTGGGCCTGGTCCCAGTAGGCGACGAACGGAAAAAGATAGGGGCTACCTTCTTCGTCGGCAGTGCTCGTACTGCTTGTGCCATCATGACCGGCATACACCATCGCACTACCAGCCGTCCATGCACCAGATGACTGCACATCAAACAGGGCTATAGCATCTTCGGCGACCGCACCCTTCAGTGCCACTATTGCGTCTTTTACCGCGATTTGCAATGAGCCGTCCAATGTTGCAGTCATGTTGTCACTTGTCTGCGACAAAACTGCATGCTGGGGCTTCAATAACAATATCAGTGCGATGATCAGGGGATAAATAAACGCGGGTCTGTGAGTCTGGGGATGTTTTCGATGCATCTTTCAATACGCTCCGTCGAACACCCAATATTGGGTGTTTTGAAGCGTTTGAAGACGGCCAAAAGATTGCCTTTGGCATAGGTATTTTGGTTGAACAGGAATGGGAAAACAAAAAGAGGCGAGCCTGAGCTCGCCTCTTTTTGTTTCTGCGGATGCAAAAACTAACGGATGGCTTTCTCGGTCTGCTTGTCGAACAAGTGCATGTTGTCCAGGTTCAATGCCACACCCAAGTTATTGCCTACGCGAGCCTTGGAGCGCGGATCGACACGGGCCAAAAATGACTTGTCCTTAACATTGAGATACACGATCACCTCGTGTCCCATCAACTCAGTCACTTCTACTTTGCTCTCAATGATTGCAGAGTGAATGCCTGGGGGAGCAAAATCCGGATCATGAATGTCTTCTGGGCGGATGCCAAAGACAATGGACTTGCCCCGATAGTTCTTGAACTGGGTTGCCTTCTCAGTCGGCAATTTCAATCGAAAAACACCGGTGTCGACAAATGTCGCCTGGTCATCTCCGGTAATCGTTGCATCAAAGAAGTTCATCGACGGGCTGCCGATGAAACCAGCCACGAAGATGTTCTCTGGCTTGTCGTACAGCGCCGATGGTGTATCGATCTGCTGTAGAAGGCCGTCTTTCATCACCGCGATACGGGTGCCCATGGTCATAGCTTCGACTTGATCGTGGGTCACATAGATGAATGTGGTACCGAGCTGCATGTGCAGTTTGCTGATCTCTGCACGCGCTTGCACGCGCAATTTCGCGTCCAAGTTGGAGAGCGGCTCGTCCATCAAGAACACTGCCGGGTTTCGCACGATTGCGCGGCCTACAGCCACGCGCTGGCGCTGACCACCGGACAGTTGCTTTGGCTTACGATCGAGTAACGCTTCGATTCCGAGGCGTTTGGCCGCCTCTTTCACGCGCGTATCGATCTCGTTCTTAGGCACCTTGCGGAGCTTAAGACCGAAGGCCATGTTGTCATAAACGCTCATATGCGGGTAGAGCGCATAAGACTGAAAGACCATCGCGATATCGCGGTCTTTCGGGGGAACATCGTTCACAACGCGGTCACCAATGTAAATGTTGCCATCTGAAATTTCTTCCAGACCGGCCAGCATTCGTAAAGACGTCGTCTTGCCGCAGCCAGACGGGCCAACGAATACAAGGAACTCTCGGTCGGCGATCGAAATGTTCAGATCGTTCACCGCCATTACATCCCCGTAGCGTTTAGTGACATGCTCAAAGGTCACACTTGCCATGCTGTCGAACCTCCATTACTTACAAACTTTAACTTCTTTCAGATTAGGTTGTTTAGACCTTGATGTGGATTGTACTCCGGGCCGTAGACTGCGCAACTCGTCATTGCATTGTGTTTTGTGTCAAATCTACACATTCAATGCAAGTATTTGCAATACCAGAGCGCTTTGGCTTTATTGAATGCACAGAAGAAATTCACCATTGGCGCATCACAAGAATCCACGCATATCGGCATTGTCTATATCGTTTGGCGTAGCGGAAGTGGCTAATTCAATCACCGTGCCATTTGGGATGACATCCAGTATCCAGTAACGGGCACTTAAGCCATGTTCGGCGAAGGCGCGCCGCAGAGCTTCGCCAATCTCACAATGATTGTGGCGGGCGATCGCAATTAGCCCAGGGCCGGCCCCGCTGAGGTTGACGGTGAGCGCTCCTTCAGCCAAGGCCGCCTCACGCGCCAGTAACGCCCCGGGGATGGCGGGCAGTCGATACGGTTCGTGAATGCGATCCTGCATCGCCTTGGCCAGCAGTACATCGTCCCCCTTGCGTAACGCTTCGATGACCAGTACTGCTCGGGCGATATTCGCTACTGAATCGGCTCGCGAATACTGTTGGGGCAACACTGAGCGTGCGTGTGAGGTGAGAAAATGAAACTGCGGCACGCACACCACTACTTTGAGGGGGGGCACGATGATTTGGGAACACAACACATGCCCATTGTCCAACGCCACGATCACTAAACCGCCCAATAGCGCCGGCGCGACGTTATCGCCATGCCCTTCAATCTCGCAGGCGCGGGCTAGAGTGCGCTGTAGGCTGGTCTCGCTCTGAAAACCATCAGGATCGAGCAGGGCGCTGGCAAACAGCAATCCGGCCAAGGTGGCTGTTGAGCTAGACCCAAGGCCGCTGCCAACTGGCACCTCATTGTGGCAGATCACCCGATAATGGGCATGCTGAATATCGAATGGCGCGCGCAGGGTCAGCTCTTCCAGCATGATGCGCACCACGAGATGGCTCTTGTCGTCAGGCAAAGCAGCCGCCCCCTCGCCATACGATTCGACCGCAACGCCATTAACACTGCTATCTTCAAATAACTCGAAGGTGTTCCAAAGTCCCAAAGCCACCCCCATGCTGTCAAAGCCTGGGCCCAAGTTGGCCGATGTAGCGGGAATGCGGAGCGTGAGTAGTTTTCTCATTGGAGTTCGGAAGGCTCGGAAGGCTCGGAAGGTTCGTAAAGTCCAAACCTTCAGAACTTTACAAACCTTCCAACCCTCTTACCCCAAAGATAACTGAGAAAGCAGCGCATCAATCGTCGGCTCAATCGTGATGGGCGGGTTGGCCCCCTTGATGGCGGTGTCGGGGTCTTTGAGCCCATGGCCGGTTAGCACGCACACGACGCGTTTGCCGCGCAGGTCGATCCACTTTTCGCGCAGGCCTTTGGCGATGGCGGCCAAACCTGCCGCGCTGGAGGGCTCGCAGAAAATGCCCTCATAGCACGAGACCATCCTATAGGACGCCAAAATCTCCTCATCGGTGACGGACGTAATTTGCCCGTCGGATTCATCAAGCGCGGCCAACGCCTCGCGCCAGCGCACCGGGTTGCCAATCCGGATGGCCGTGGCGATCGTCTCCGGGTGCTCCACCAATTTGCCTGTAACGATGGGCGCGGAACCCGCCGCCTGCGCGCCAAACATCGACGGCAGCTTGGTGCACAGACCATCGGCGTAATATTCCTGAAAACCCATCCAATAAGAAGTGATGTTCCCGGCGTTGCCTACCGGCAATACCAGCCAGTCCGGCGCATCGCCCAAGGCATCCACGATTTCAAACGAGGCCGTTTTTTGGCCCTGCAACCGGGCCGGGTTGATATTGTTGACAAGCACAATCGGCGCACGTTCGGTCGCCTCGCGCACCATGCGTAAGCCATCGTCAAAGTTGCCATTTATGGATATGACTTGCGCGCCATAACTCAACGCACCGGCTAACTTGCCCGCCGCAATTTTGCCATCTGGTACTAACACTACGCACTTAATACCAGCCCGGGCGGCATAAGCCGCGGCGCTGGCGGCGGTGTTGCCGGTGCTGGCACAAATCACCGCTTTGGCCCCATCGGCGACCGCCTGGGTCATGGCGGTGGTCATGCCCCGGTCTTTGAACGAGCCGGTCGGGTTGCCGGCCTCATACTTGATGAAGAGTTCGAAGTCGGTCTGGCCATTGCTCAGGGCACGGGCCAGACGTGGCGCAGGCAATAACGGCGTGTTGCCTTCCAGCAAGGTCACGGGCGGAACAGCCCGGGTAATATTGATACGGTCACGATAATGTTCGACCACGCCACGCCAAATAGGCGCACGAACTGGCGCATGGGTGGTTGCCGGTGAGGCGCTAACAGAGGATGATGCGGACATAGCGGGCCGATTCTAATTCAGGTTGCCCTCAGCTACAGGCATTTATAAGCAGCGAGAGTCATCTTTTTTCGCAGTGGCTTTCAACAATTGGGCGGACGACAACGACATAGCGTATTTTTAGAATGTAGTTGCAGCCTGACTGCGGGATGAATTATCTTGATGACTCTGGTTTTTGCATTTGGCCTTTAGGGAACAGGTGGGTGGGAACTTTTACAAAATAAAGTCGGAGGCCGGTGGGGAAATATGTGTCGACAAATCGAGGTGATTGTGTCTCACACGCCAGGATTGCGGAGCTGACGCTTCAATCTGACAAAACGCGCCGTGGTGCGAAAGTGTCAGGCTGCACACTTTTTGAACTCTCTTAATAGCCTGCCCGCCTCAGCAATTCTGATCGTTGAGGTGGGGCAGGTTTGACCGGTTTATGGACGTTTATAATTTGCGCTCAACCATGAGCGAAAGATCAATTGCCTTGGCCGACAAATTATTATTTGAGGGCGAACGCACTGCGCAGTTTTTTGAGAACCTTAGCGCTATGCAGTGGCTGCACCAAATGTATGACCACGGGGCAAAATGGACCGTGCGTGGTGTATTTGAACATCTGATTGTCTCTGAACGCCAATTGCAACAGCTCTTCGAGATGATTGTGCGCACCAAGGTGGGTACGCCCGAGAGCATGGATGTCAATTTACTGAATTTGGAGCGGACTGGGACCCTAGGCCTGTTCTCTTGTGCAGAGATGGCACGGGATTATCGCTCGACCCGCCAGCAAACGATTGAATTCACCCGCGAGTTAACCGACGCACAATTGGCAATTCGAGCGCGGCATCCAGCCATTGGCGAAAGCGCGCTCGAAGATCAGATTAAGCTGCTCTATATTCATCATCAGATGCATGTGCGTGAAGTGAAGAAGGCGCTGGCGTTGTAGAGAATTGGTAAACCTGCTAGGTCTCACCTTCGCTATACTGCGGCTTGGCAGGTTTACTAGTTTCTAAGTTGCTACTCAGCCCGGTTGGTCATTCTGAGGGCGTAGCCCGAAGAATCCCCGTTGCGTCGCATTTGTGTAAGCAACGAGTAGTGCTCAAATCACCTTCGGCAGAGGAGAATGACAATTGCTTCGTATCAGCCTGTTTGGGAACTTTGAAGTTTTGCTGCACGGTAAGCCAATTAGCGCATTCAATACGCCCCGGTTGCAGTCGCTATTGGCTTACTTAACACTGAATCGCGATATTGCGATATCACGTCGCCAACTGGCCGCCTTATTTTGGCCGGATATGCTCGATTCACAAGCGCGTAATAACCTCCGCCAAATGGTGCATCAGCTTCGCCAAGCGCTACCGGTTGCAGATCGCTATCTTCAATCGGATATGCAGACATTGCGGTGGTGCAGCGATGCAGATTTTTATCTCGATGTTGCGGCGTTCGAGCAGTCAGTGACGAATGCAGCTATCGCTTATACGGCGGGCCGATTGACCGAGATGCAGGCACAGCTTGAGAGCGCAGTAAGCATATACCGTGGTAATTTGTTAGCTGATTGCTATGACGATTGGATCAATCCTGAGCGGGATCGCATGCTAGCCTAGATTCCCACGGCGGGGTAATCGCCTAAGAAAGCAGACCCATGTCACTTTCCATGATGACAAGGGTTTGCAGGATGATCGATCAACCAAACTGAAAGCGTAGGCGCTTGCCAAGCCAAGGGATAGGGATGTCA
>JANMVQ010000157.1:0-22013 GCA_031392845.1 Chloroflexota bacterium | reverse complement strand
CAGTTACAACTCGCTTAAAAACCTGTCAGGTCTCAGAGACCTGACAGGTTTGATAACACCGAACTCTATCTGGTTTGTCTATAAGATGCGCGCCCCACGTGTGTGGGGATGAACCGCACCAATTTGATCACGACAATGAAGATGCTTCGTATTTGACGCGCAAATCATTGTTTTGTGGCGCGGTTTTTGCACCGAAGTGGCGGGAATCGAAGTAATATTAGATGTGAAGATCGGCGACCAGATACAACCGGTAATAACAGCCATTGGTGAAAGCGCAATCAGCAAGTTTTAGGAACGATGCTTTTCGCTACGACATTCGTGAGTTTTACAGCACATTTGATTGGACAACACAGCGGTTTAGCAACATACTCGTGAACCATTAGTTACAAAGAGAATTTCACGGACTTTATCAAAATGTGTACTCAAACCAAGTCAGAGCGTGACGACATGTTTGCGCGTTTCATCGAAAAATAGAATTATCAAGGACGTCATAATGCCAGAGCTCAAAATTCGGCTGCTAGGTAATTTTCAACTCACTTATGGGGATACACCGCGCTCCGAGTTCACTAAGGCCATAAATCAGCCGCGCTTACAAGCATTGCTAGCGTACCTGCTGCTCCATCGCCGTGCTCCCCAATCGCGCCGACACCTGGCCTTTCTTTTTTGGCCGGATTCGAATGAAGCTCAAGCGCTCACCAATCTGCGCAAATTATTGACTTTCTTGCGCGGTATTCTGCCCGAGTCGGATCGTTTCTTGCTGATTAATGCCAAAATCATACAGTGGATCCCGGACACGCCCATTTCCTTCGATGTAGTTGAGTTTGAGCACGCTGTGGTGCAATCTAAAACCTTGATGGACGATCATGCAATCACGGCATTGCAGCAAGTAATAGATTTATATCGGGGTGATTTACTTCCTGATTGCTTTGACGACTGGATCATCCCCATTCGCGAGGCCTTGCATGCTAGCTTTATTCAAGCGCTTGAACGTCTGACCGTTGTTCAAGAAGAACGTCGCGATTACCCCGCAGCCATCCAGGCCGCGCAACGATTGTTGCGCCATGATCCGCTGCACGAAACGACCTATCTTCGGCTGATGCACATTTATGCATTAAATGGCGACCGCGCCGCCGCCCTGCAGGTCTATCAAACGTGTGTCACTCTCTTGCAGCGCGAATTAGGTGTCGAACCTAACGCCGCTATACGTGCTGCCTATACACTGCTGTTGCGCCAAGAGACGCCGAACGAGTTGCCGACGAAACCTGCACTGCCAAATGCAGATCAATCACCTTTTACTGGGCGTCGAATAGAGTGGCAAATGCTCCAGACCATTTGGCACAATGTCACCCAGGGACGTGCACACTTCACGCTGATTTCTGGCGAAGCAGGCATCGGCAAGACACGGTTGGCAGAAGAGATGCTTCATTGGGCTGTCAATCAAGGTATTATCACTGCCAAATCTCGCACCTACGCAGCTGAAGGTCGATTGGCTTATGCCCCTCTGGTGGAATGGCTGCGCACCCCCGCACTCAAGACTAGGCTGGTACACTTGGAAGCTTCCTGCCTGACCGAATTGGCGCGACTGTTGCCGGAATTGCTAAGCGAACAGCCGGGTTTACCCGCGCCCAACCCAGTCGTTGAAAACTGGCAACGCCATCGTCTGTTTGAAGCACTGACACAGGCAATATTGGCAGGCCGACAGCCATTACTTTTGGTGCTGGATGATTTGCAATGGTGTGACCAAGAGACATTGGAATGGCTGCATTTCTTGCTGCGCCATGATTCTCAGGCACCTGTGCTCATTGTTGGCACGGCGCGCCCGGAAGAAATTGGCCCACGCCATCCTTTGACAACGTTGCGCTTAGGGTTACGCAACAACCAACAGTTGACTGAGCTTCAATTGACTTCACTCACGGAGGCGGACACGGCGCAGTTAGCTCAGGCGATGGTTGGCAAAAACCTTAACCCGACTTGGGCCAATCAGCTCTACCGTGATACGGAAGGAAATCCACTATTCGTGGTGGAGATGGTGCGGGCGGCATTAGGCCGAGGTGATGAGGAGCACGCTGACGGAAATTTGCTTGGAACCGCTATTCATCCCCACTCACTAACGCCACTCCCGTCCAAAGTGCAGACCGTTATCGAATCACGTTTGGCCCAGCTGACGCCGTTCGCGCACAAGTTGGCTGAGTTAGCAGCGACAATTGGCAGAAACTTCACCTTTCAATTACTCGTACGCGCCTCCGAAAACAGCGAAGATGAAGTGATGGGTGGGCTCGATGAGTTATGGCAGCAGCACATTGTGCGTGAACAAAGCGCCAATATCTATGATTTCAGCCACGACAAAATTCGCGAAGTGATGTACGAGGAAATCAGCGCCACTCGACGCCGTCTGTTGCATCGCCGCATTGCCCAAGCCTTGGAGACTGAATATGCCACAAATCTGGATCAGGTGAATGGTCAACTCGCTGCTCATTACGAGAAGGCCGGACTTCCGACCCAAGCCCTATCTTATTACCAACAGGCAGCGCAACGAAGTTTGCGCATCTATGCCAACCATGAAGCCATCGATCACTTTAATCGTGGCTTAGCGCTGATCGTGAGTATGCCAGACCATGCTGACCGATCCAGACAGGAATTGGCGTTCTTACTTGGACTAGGCCCGGCTCTGGTTCTCACCCATGGCTATGGCACCTTGCGAATCCATGAGGTCTATACCCGTGCACAAGTCCTAACGCAACAGTTAGGCGAGCCTCCCAATCCCGCTAGCTTGCGTGCATTGGCAGTGTTCTTTGTAGTTCGTCGTCGTTATGCGGAGGCATATAGTCAGGGACAGGAGATTCTGACCCTTGCAAAGCGTACAGACAATGAAATTGACCCAGTTCTGTATGTGGAAGCACACTATGTACTGGGGGTGACTGCGTTTTGGAGAGGCGAATTCCTTCAAGCTAAAGATCATCTCGAGCGAGCGATCAGTGTCTATGATGAGCAGCGTCATAATATCCATATCGCCTTATACAGTCAGGATCCAGGGGTGATCTGTCTCATCCGCCTGGCGCATCTGCTCTGGTTTGTGGGTTATCCACGTCAGGCACAGCAAAAATGTGAGGAAGCACTTGCTTTGGCGCGCAAATTTGCCCATCCGTTTAGCCTTGGGTATGCCTTGAACTATGCTCTCCTGATCTGTAATGACTGTAACGATCCGGTTATGGCGCAACCGCTCTTTGATGAGACTATGGCGTTAAGTCAGCGCTACGAGTCACAATACTGGCTGAACACGAGTCTGATCCTCCAGTGGCGCTTGGAGGTGGAGCATGGAGCGATTGATGCCGGAATTGCCCAGATTCGCGCCGGTATAAGGACCTATGAAGGCATGCAACAAGACCTCTATCGTCCATATTCGCTGGCTTTGCTGGCTCAAGCCGAGGCAAAAGCAGGCAACTGTGAACAGGGTCTCGCCACACTGGCCGAAGCACTAGCGACGGTCAACCATTATGGAGATCGCTGGTACGAAGCAGAACTACTTCGTCTCAAAGGCGAGCTGTTGGACAAGCTCGCGACAGTGCCCAATATTGTCGAAGCCTGTTTTCAACAGGCATACACCCTAGCCCGTGCCCAGCAAGCCAAATCGCTGGAAATGCGTGCGGCGATGAGCCTGAGCCGCTTCTGGCAGAGACAGGGCAAACGCGACCAAGCGCGTCGATTGCTGGCCGAGACGTATGGCTGGTTCAGCGAGGGCTTTGATATGGCAGATATGCAAGAGGCCAAAGTGTTGCTTGAGGCACTGTCCTAAGCGCCAGTCGGCAACGGCCACGGAACGCTACGGAACGTTTTTTGGCTTGGACTTCTTCTGATTTCATACTCTATCGCGGGCCATGCAACGAATTTGGAACGGCCCATCTGCTACGCTAGCATTAGCAAGAGGAAAATAAAAATGTCAGATTTAGAAGCAACGACAAACTCAGGTGGGAAAGCCATCATTGAAGCAGCCGCAATCGCAGCCTTCAAATCAAGTCTACGCGGTCAATTGCTCACGGCACACGATGAGGGATACGACGAGGCTCGTCAGCTTTGGAATGGCATGCACAACAAGCATCCCGCGCTCATTGCACGCTGCACAGGGGTAGCAGATGTGATGGATGGGGTCAATTTTGCTCGCGCGCACAAGCTACTGGTGGCTGTGCGAGGCGGTGGTCACAATGTGGCTGGCAGTGCCTCCTGCGACGGTGGCATCATGATTGATCTGTCGCTAATGAAGGGGATTCATGTCAATCGAGAGGCAAAGACAGCGCGGGTGCAGGGTGGTGCAACGCTGGGTGACATGGATCGTGAGACGCAGGTTTTTGGTTTGGCAACACCTGGGGGGAACATCTCGACAACTGGCGTTGCTGGTTTGACTTTAGGTGGCGGAATTGGACATTTGCGTCGTAAATATGGATTAGCGATCGACAACCTGCAATCAGTGGATTTGATCACTGCCGAGGGCGCGTTTGTGACTGCGAGCGATCATGAGAACAGCGAATTATTCTGGGGCATTCGCGGTGGCGGTGGAAACTTCGGTGTGGTGACTTCCTTCGAGTTCCGCCTGCATCCGGTTGGGCCGACAGTCACTTTGTGCGCACCCTGGTATCCAGTTGAAAACGCACAAGAATTGCTGGCCAAATGGTCTGAGTTTATGAGCACTGCTCCCGAAGAATTTTCAAGTTTGGCTTTAGTCTGGACGGTTCCCGCCGCGCCCGGTATCCCAGAAGAACATCATGGTAAACGAGCGATTGTGCTTGCAGGTGTACATTGTGGCTCATTGGAAGAGGGCGAGCGAGTGATCCAGCCACTACGGGAACTAGGCACGCCGATGATCGATATGAGTGGCCCTTTGCCCTATACGGCTATACAAGCGGCGTTTGATCCCTTTTTCCCAAAGGGTCAGCGCCAATACTACTTTAAGTCGCGCTACCTGAAGGGTCTGGATACTGACACCATCGCGGCCCTGCTTCCGCATGCGATCAATCCTCCCGCGCCCTCTGTTCTCATTGCAATCTGGCACTTTGGTGGTGCGATGCAGCGAGTCAAGAGCACTGAGACTGCATTCGTGGGACGCGAGAACCCATTTTTGTTCAGCGTCGATGCCATTTGGGACGATCCAGCCCAAACGGAAGAAGTCATCACTTACGCTCGATCATTCTTGGCTGAAATGGAACCCTACTCGCCGGGTGGTCTATATGTGAATTTCTCTGGGTTAGGGGAAGAGGGCGAGAAGCTAGTTAAGGAAGCCTATGGGACTAACTATCAGCGATTGGTTGCGTTAAAAAATAAGTACGACCCAACAAACTTGTTCCGGCTTAACCAGAATATCAAGCCAACCGTTTAGGCATCATCGCTTTGTTTGGTAGGTCGCAAGATCGCAGAAGAATTTGCAACCTATCAGACAATCCATAGATTCTACAATCGCCTGCATAGCGCGGCGATAAATATAAGTCGCTTCTGGCAACAACAGGGCAGACGTAATATGGCACGCCAATTACTAGTCGAAACCGATGGCTGGTTCACCGAAGTCTTTGATACTGTCGACCTGCAGAAAGCCAAATCATTACTTGAAGAACGGTCTTGAGTTCAAGTCCGCGAGGGCTATGGAACACATTTCCTCTTGAGCTTTCTTCGATCTTCTTTAAGTTGCCCTAGAAGCAACGATTTTAGAAGGGCCTGCTGCGGCTCCAGTCTCAGTTGATGTTATCGATCAAGTTCTTTGAACCAACAAGCTTGGTTCTTTAGAAAAAAGAGTCATATTGATGGAGGTTACAAATGAGTATCAAGTTTCGAATGGTCAAATCTAGCACGTGCGTTGGACTGATGGCGCTGACGCTCTCGGCTTGTGTGCTGCCCGTGCCACCCGTTGCAGTCAAGGTACCGGTCGCGCCCCCAGCCAATGTCGAACCGGCACCTACCATGCCGTTGTATAAAAATCTAGGCACGCATGGCCGCAAGGTCGTTATCAGCTCGCCGCTCGCTCAGCAATATTTTGATCAGGGGCTCACGCTGACCTATGCCTTCAATCATGCGGAGGCGATTAAGATGTTCAAAGAGGCTGCCCGGCTCGACCCGACCTGCGCAATGTGCTACTGGGGCATCGCCTATGCGCTTGGGCCAAATATCAACGCACCGATGGCCGATGCTGCCGTGCCTGAGGCATTCGACGCACTTCAAAAGGCGCACGAGTTAGCAGGTGCGGTCAGTCCGGTAGAGCAAGACCTCATTGCGGCACTTTCCCAGCGCTATGCCAAAGAACCGATGAAGGATCGTGCTTCGCTTGACAAGGCCTATGCTGATGCGATGCGCGTGTTGGCTAAGAAATATCCCGAGGATGCCGATGTGAATACGTTCTTTGCCGAATCGCTCATGGATCTGACGCCATGGAAGTTCTGGACGAAGGATGGCCAGTCGACGACGTATACCGATGAGATCGTCACCACGCTTGAGTCTGTGCTCAAGCGCGCGCCTAATCATCCGGGGGCAAACCACTACTACATTCACGCTACTGAGGCTTCACAGAATCCCGGGCGCGCCCTTCCTTCTGCTGAGAGATTGATGACGCTGGTTCCGGATGCTGGTCATCTGGTGCATATGCCTGCGCACACCTTCTGGCGTGTGGGTCGCTATCACGATGCCGTTGAAATGAACAAACATGCCATCCACACCGATGAGGGGCATAACTTCACACCCGACCAGCCCGGTGCTGGTACATATGAAATCGGCTACTATCCACACAACATCCAGTTCTTGTTTGCCGCCGCTAGCATGGGTGGTGAGAGCGCCACGGCACTAGAGGCTGCGCGCAAGCTCGATGCCGCCATCCCATTGGACGTTTACACGAGCGTGCCCATGTTTGAGTCTATGCCTTCGGCGACACTGCTGGCAATGGTGCGATTTGGCAAGTGGAATGACATCCTCAGTCAGCCCCAGCCACCTGAGACGCTGCGCTATGTTAACGGCATCTGGCATTACGCCCGCGGCATGGCTTTGGTGCGGCAGAACAAACTCGATGATGCTCAGAAGGAACTCGCACCCCTAAAAGAACTGGCGCAAAGCAAGGCAATGCAAGAATTAGGTCTGTCGAACTTCGCGACTGCTTCACAATTGCTGACGATTGCATGGAACACGCTGGAAGGTGAGCTAGCGGGTGCGCAAGGCAACATCAACCATCGGATCGAGCATTTGCAAGAGGCCGTGCGCCTGCAGGATACCTTGCCCTACTTCGAGCCGCCAGCATGGTACGCCCCGACACGGCAGGCGCTGGGTGCAGCACTACTGGAGGCCAATCGTGCTGCAGAGGCTGAGGGGGTGTATCGCGCCGATCTCAAACAATATCCGCAAAGCGGCTGGTCGTTGTTTGGGCTGGCGCAGAGTTTGAAGGCGCAAGGCAAAGACAAGGAGACAGTCGAAACGCAGAAACTGTTTGAGACGGTTTGGCAGTATGCCGATGTGAAGCTGACGAATTCGCGGTTCTAGAGTATGAACTTGGTCGCTAAGGCTTTGTCCGAAAATAACTTGGTCATTTCAAGACATATTTCATGTTAACTCTGACCATCGAAAGCAGTCACCGCCCTACTAGAGTGCTGGTTTTACGGCTCGGCGGTTATATCGGTAGGGAGATGTGTCATCGATCACAAACTGACCAAGAGTTATTTTCGGACAAAGACCAAGCTACTGAGTTTTGAAGAAAATCTTTCAATTTTTACAGGAGACACATTTATGTTTGCACGACGAGTTTCGATTTCACTGGTATCCATTCTGACAGCGATGCTATTGGGCATCACGCCAGCTATAGCGGGTACAAAGACATCATTCACAATTGATGTACCTTTCACAAACAACAGTTTTACCCTCGGACAGACTGCCACGCCTGCAGGCAACCTCCATGCATGGGACAGTGTTGGTGTAGGTACTTTCACATCGACTGACGCACGGTTTCAGGGTGAGATAACATTCCATACACAGTTTCTCTTGTGCAAGGAGACACATCCGTTACCCTGTTGGGGACCTCTAAATGCTAAGTGGACTCTGGACGTTGATTCCGATGGACAGCCTGACTGGGAGGGTATATCGCACGGTCTGCCACAGAACGTGTCAACCATCACTATTCGTTTCGTCGGACATGGGCTAGGCAAGTATGATGGATTACAAGTCACCGCGGATTACCACCTCAACCTTGATTCTGGCTCCGAGGCTATGACGGGTGAAATCCTCGACCCACACTAAAACAACGATTTGCTTTCTGGTTGCGCAAATGATTATTTAAGCCTGGCGACTAAAGTCGCGGCTACATGCAGCGACTTTAGTCGCCGGGCAGGCAGGCTGAGTAGTAACGATTTAAGAACGTAAACCTGCCAGGTGTCTGAGATCTGGCAGGTTTTACGAGGGAATCAGAGGTAAGTTCTAAGCGAGATCAATATGACAACTGTAACCACAACCGCAATAGGCAAACCTCCCTTACTGTCCGATGCGCTCTTGACACGTTGCCACGAGCGCGCCCCCATCTACGATCGTGAAAACTGCTTCTTCTTCGAGGATTTTGAAGAGCTGCGCAATGTTGGTTACTTGATCATCGCGGTGCCAACCGAATTGGGTGGTGGCGGTATGACTCTGGCAGACGTCTGTCGCGAACAACGTCGCTTAGCCTATTATGCGCCAGCTACCGCGCTCGCTCTCAATATGCATCATTACTGGATTGGCGTTGCCGCTGACCTTTGGCGCGTTGGCGACAAGTCAATGGAATGGGTGCTCAAAGGCGCACTTCAGGGTGAGATCTTTGCCGCCGGCCATGCCGAAAGCGGCGGTGAAGTTCCTCTGATCAACTCGACAACTAAGGCCGAACGCGTAGACGGCGGTTACCGTTTCACCGGTCACAAATCGTTTGGCAGTTTGTCGCCGGTGTGGACCTACTTGGGTCTACATGGTATGGAGACCGGTGCTAACGGGAAAGAAGGCGCGCATATCATCCATGCATTTATGCCACGGACGGCTCAAGGCTACACTATCAAAGAGACATGGGATACCTTAGGCATGCGAGCGACCCGTAGCGACGATACGATCCTTGAAGGAGCCTTCGTCCCCGATCAATACATTGCCCGCGTCTTGCCAGTTGGCTTCGCTGGAACCGACCTGTTTGTGCTCACCGTGTTTGCCTGGGCGCTGCTGAGCTTTGGCAACATCTACTATGGCCTCGCCCGCCGTGCGCTTGACTTGACTTTGGAAAATGTCAAACGCAAGACCTCGCTGTCCATGTCGCGTACCATGGACTACCACGCCGGTGTCCAGTTCTCTATCGCGGATATGGTGATGGAATTGGAGGCAATCGAACCATTGCTGGAGAGAACCGCGCAAGACTGGTCCAACGGTGTTGCACACCATAATTGGCTGGTGAAGTTGCTCACCGCCAAGTACAAGGCCGTCGAAGGTGCCTGGCGAGTGGTGGATACGGCCTTTGATCTGGGAGGTGGATTTGGCATCTTCAAGAAGAACGAACTGGAACGGCTCTTTCGCGATGCTCGTCTTGGCCGCATTCACCCGGCCAATGCTTCGCTGAGCCGAGAATTGGTTGGCAAGCTGGCACTGGGCATTGACCTGGATTCAACACCGCGTTGGGGATAGCCCAACGGGAAACTACGGATTTGGGTACGGATAGATAGCCAAGCGCAACTCGGTTTTGCTATTCTTGCCTCATTGCCGCAACAGATGGGCTAACCCATGAATCTCGCACCAACACATACGGCACATTCGGATCGCCCACTGGCCCATCAAAGTTTAAGTTCCACAAAATCACCAGCCGCACAGTGCCCGACTGTTTGGCCCAGCGCATCCCATCCAGCAGCACCTCGGCCTGCCGCTCAGGGGTGTGGCTCATCGCCCAATCAAAACCCTTCGGGGCTTGTCCGTCGACCGGGAGGGCATGCGCCCCACGTGTGTGGGGATGAACCGGTTCGCAAGACTTGTGGACAAACCAGATAGAGTTCGGTGTTATCAAACCTGTCAGGTCTCAGAGACCTGACAGGTTTTTAAGCGAGTTGTAACTGTTTTGTCTATAAGGTAATCAGAGCGGACTTTTAGCGTGGAGAAATCGATGTATATCGGAGTAGATTGGGGTGGGACAAAAATAGAAGGGGTTGCGCTGGATGCGACTGGGGTCGAAATGATGCGCATCCGCCAAGACACGCCGCGCGGCGATTACGATGGGTGCATCCGCGCGATCCGCGATCTGATCGATAAGATTGAACACGACACCGGCCAGACGGGTTCGCTGGGGATCGGGATCCCCGGTTCGCTTGACCCCAAGCGGCGGGTGGGGAAAGGGTGCAATTCGACATGGCTGATTGGCCGCCCGGTCGAACGCGATTTGCAACAGGCGCTCAACCGGCCGATCCGGGTGGAGAACGACGCCGATTGTCTGGCGGCTTCGGAGGCGATTGATGGGGCCGGGGCCGGCTACAACGTGGTGTTTGCGGTGATCCTTGGCACCGGGGCCGGGGCGGGCATCGCTATAAACGGCAAAGCCCATCATGGCCGCAACAACAGCGCAGGCGAATGGGGTCACAACCCGCTGCCTTTCCCGGATGTCAGCGAAATCCCCGGCACGCCCTGTTATTGTGGCCGGTATGGCTGCATGGAAACCTGGGTGTCCGGCACCGGCTTTAAGAACGATTACTTCCGGCACACAAATATTGAGCTAAAGCCGGTTGAAATCATCGAGAAGATGCGGGGTGGGGATCGGCTGGCGCGCATGGTGTATCAACGCTATGTGAATCGGGTGGCGCGTGGGCTGGCGCTGGTAGTCGGCTCATGGCAATTCCAGCGGCGTGCGCGGCGCGGCCTGGCTTTGGCGGGATTGAAATCGCATGCCAAGCGTCCGGAGCGCTCAAAGCGCTCCGGACGCTGACCCCGGAAATTGACGCGATAATTGACGCGATAATTGCGCGATATGCTGACCGAACAACAAATCACTGACCGTTTCGAATTTGGGGTGCGCTTGATCCACGACGCGGGCGCGGTAGCTGCCCTTTACTTCAAAGACATTGATGCGCTCACCATCGAGAGCAAAGGCCCACAAGACATGGTCAGCGAGGCCGACCGCAACACTGAAATTCTGATTCGCGACCGGCTCAAGGCGCGCTTTCCTGAAGATGCGTTCTTTGGCGAAGAAACCGGTGCCTCGGCGTTGGAAGGGGCCAACGGGATTTGGGTGGTCGATCCGATCGATGGCACCCAACCTTTTGTCAGTGGCCTGTCCGATTGGTGCATCTCGATTGCCTTCCTCGTCGGCAAGTCACCGGAGATCGGGCTGGTCTTCAACCCAATTAAAGATGAACTGTTCGCCGCCCAAAAGGGCCATGGCGCAACGCTCAATGGCAAGCCGATTCATTGCAACAAAGGCAAGACCATTAAGGACGGCGTGGTGAGCGTGGGCTATTCCATGCGCTTCCCGCCAGAGACGACATTAACCATCATGCGCAACTTGTTGGAGGGCGGCGGGAAGTATCACCGCAACGGTTCCGCTGCCCTCAGCCTATGCTATGTGGCGTGTAGCCGCCTGCTGGGCTACATCGAGCCGCATGTCAACTCGTGGGATTGTCTGGGTGCGCTCACCATTATTACTGAAGCCGGTGGCCAGACCAATGATTTCCTCGCCGACGAGGGGCTGCTCAAGGGCAATCGGATCATCGCGGCGGCTCCCGCTGTGTATAAAGAGATCGAAGGGTTGTTTACAATTAATTCACCTAATTTGTAACTATTCAGTCACAATTAAAATCCGCAAATCACGCTAATCTTCGCAAATAAAATTAGTGTAAATTCGCGTTATTCGCGGACAAAACCGAATTTGGACTGAACAGTTACCCTAATTTATCTAATTCATCTCATCAATGAGCGTAACCAACAGCGTGCCCTTGTCCGTGCTCGATTTGGCCATCATGAATGATCGCGAGACCAGCGCGGATGCTTTGGCAAACACCACCCGAATGGCACAGCGTGCCGAGGCGTTGGGCTATACCCGTTTCTGGGTGGCCGAACACCATAACATGCCGTTGGTCGCCAGCACCACCCCACCCGTGTTGATCGCGCATTTGGCGGCCTCGACCACCCGCATTCATGTGGGTTCCGGTGGGGTCATGTTGCCCAATCATCCGCCGCTGGTGGTGGCCGAGCAATTTGCCATGCTCGAAGCGCTGCACCCCGGACGCATTGATCTGGGCATCGGGCGCGCCCCCGGCACCGACCCAATCACCGCAGCGGCTTTGCGCCGCAGCACCGCTGCACTCGCAGTGGATGAATTCCCGCAGCATCTGATCGACTTGATGGGGCTGTTGGGTGACCCGCGGGGCGACCGCGGCCTGTGGGAGCGTTTCGCCGCTACGCCCGAGCCAACCAGCATGCCAAGCGTGATGTTGTTGGGCTCCAGCGATTACAGCGCGCGCTTGGCTGGGCAGTTGGGCTTGCCATTTGCGTTTGCCAATCACTTCGACACCGGCGGCACACTCATGGCGCTCGATAGCTATCGCAGCAACTTTATCCCCTCGGAAGCGCTGGACCAGCCCTACGCCATCGTTACTGCCAATGTGCTGATCGCCCCCACCGATGCCGAGGCTGACTTTCTGGTCGGCCCCGGCCAGTTGATGACCTACGCCATTCGCACCGGTCGCTTGATCCCGTTGCTCTCACCGCAGGACGCGGCTGTGCATCCGGATTTGCCCGCAGCGCAGCGCATACCGTCCAACCGGATTGTCGGTGGGCCCGAAAGCGTGCTGGCCCAACTGACCGAGTTGGTGCATAAGACTGCTGCCAACGAGATCATGGTCTCGACCGTGACTTATAGCATTGCGGATCGTCTGCGCAGCCTGGAGCTGTTGGCGCAGGTCTGGCCACTGCTTTGACTTGTTGGTTTTATGTCGCACAGCCCTACCCTAACACGGCATCGGCAAAATCCAAACTGATGTTCCAATAACCCAGGTTCATCTCATGCCCGGTGTCGCACCGATATTGCAACAGCTTGCCCACGGCATTGCCCGCGAGCGTCTGCGGCTCGCTCAACAAACCGTCGCCGTGCAAACCGGATGCACCGAGAAATTTCCAGACCGGGTCGGCCGCGTGAAGCGCGCGCAGGGCGGCGGGTGGACTGGCCCAGACATCGCGCTCGCCTTCGGTGTCCAGCACGGCACGGGGTGCCACCAGCGCCAGTAACAGATGCTGGTCCACCGGCAACGCCGCCTCGCGCCCGTTAAATTTCTTGAACGCCCCGTTGAACCAGTGCGGGAAACGGTCGTTGATCTTCTGCACGGTCTCCTGGTCGTTGCCGCGGCTGAGTGCGCAACCGCCGGTGCCCGATTGATGCGGCACCACAAGTGCAATCCGCTCATCGATCGCGCCCGCCAGCAGAACGGTTTTTCCCAGGCGTGAATGGCCGATCAGACAAATTCGTTTGGGGTCAAGCGCGCTGTGGGTGACCAGATAATCGACACAGCGCTCTAGCCCCCACGCCCACGCCCGCAGCGTGCCCCAGCTTTCCTCCGCCGTGCAGCCCAATGCCTCAGGCGAATAAAACGGGTGAATACCATCACTAAAGTCCGGTCGATCTGCATCGATATCGCTGGTGTGATAAGTGGCGAAGGCATAACCGCGCCGGAGGGTGTTCTCGACACACCATTCGTGGGTCTGACCGCCCCGTGCAGCCCCTGCCCACTCAGGGTTGGCCCACGCCTGTGGGTTAAATGTCACGCTGGGATGGTCGACCACCGCGTAATTGCCGACTGCATTGAGGCCGAGAAAGACCGGCGCAGGTGCTGACGCCTGATTGGGTGTAAACAGCGCCAGATGAATGCGCGGGGCATGCGCGGGCAGACCGTTGATCGAGATCGTCACTTCCGTTAAGGTGGCTAACCCGTCGAAAAGACTGGGGTCAACCTTGCTCACCGTTGCGGTGATGCCCAGTGCAGCCGGGGCCACTCCATACATAAAGCGCGCAAACAAGTCGAGCAATTCCGGACGACGCTGTTGCACCCATTGCGCATGGCTGCGGACGGGTGTGCCATCAACCATGACGAATGGATTGGGTAAGGACAGAGCGTTAGATTCCATATCTGGATTCTATGCCGCATATCACTCGACCAGCGGCGCCAATCCAGCACAGCTATGCTGGTGCCCAAAGAATGGCTGCAACGGGTGGCAGGGATGAACCAAACCCTACAAGGCATCATGACAATTGCTGCCGCGCCGCTAGGGGCGTTGGCACTCTCGGTGTTCCCGCTACAAGGCGCGTTGATGATCGATGTGGCGACGGCGTTGCTCGGCATTGTGCCGTTGCTGATCTTCGCTATTCCGCAGGTGCGCACACCCTCCGGCCAAACCAACAGCGTGCTGGATGACTTTAAGCTGGGCTTGCGCTACGTGACTGCCCGGCCTGGCTTTGTGATCTTGTTCGGTGTTATCGGTCTGGTGGTGCTTACCATCATGCCTTCATTCTCGCTAACGCCGCTGCTGGTGAAGCAGCACTTTGGCGGCGGCATAAACGATGTGGCGTTTATGGAGGCGTTGGCGGGCATAGGCATTATTTTGGGTGGCGTGTTGATGACGGTGTGGGGCGGCTTCAAAAAGCGCATCGTGACCATGCTGGCTTCGTTCGTAATCTCGTGCGGCACGGTGGCGCTGACGGCGTTGGTGCCGGGCAATGCACTCTGGTTCGCAGCGGTATGGTGGTTCATCAGCGGCGCCACGTTCGCCACCGGCAACGTGCCGTTCATCGCCATCATTCAAACCCAAGTGCCCAACGAGATGCAAGGTCGGGTGCTCTCGCTCATGAATACAGTCATGGGCTTAGCGGGTCCGATTGGCTTGCTGATTGCCGGGCCGTTGGGCGAGGCGATTGGTGTGCGCGGCGTATTTATTGTGGGCGGGGTGCTCTCAGCGCTGGTGTGTGCAGGAGCGCTGTTTTCGAAGCAGTTGAGAGAGATTGAATTGGTAAAGGGTGCGCTAAGCTGACTGAACAACAAATCGCTGAACGTTTTGAATTAGTCATATTCCCCAAGCGAAGTCCGCCAAGATTTCGGGCCCGGACTCGGTCACCACGATCATCTTCTCGGAGCGTGCGCCGAATGTGCCGCCCTCGCCCTCATAGGCGCCTGGCTCAACCGCAAAGACCATGCCCGCCTGAATGGGGGTGTGGTCATACGGCACCAAACGGGGCAACTCGTTCACGACTGCCCCAATCTGATGGCCCATGTAGTGTGGCATCTTCATCCCATGCTGTTCATAGGCCGTGTTGGCGGCCTGCCAAGCCTGCGAGGCCAGCACACCGGGGCGCAGCAGATTGACACATTCTGCAAAAGCAGCCTGTGACGCACGGGCGTATTTCTTCTGGTGGGCCGTCGGTTCCACCCCACCGATGACATGGGTGTTGCTGCAATCCGACCAATAACCCTCTACGCGCTGACTGATATCCATCAGGGCGGCATCGCCGGCTTGGGTGGTGCGCTCACGCGGACCGCCAGGATAATTCACTACACAAGTGCGCGGGCCGGTGACGAGTTCGCCGGTGACTGGCACATCATGCCCGACCGCCCGGAACATCTGCTGACACAGCTCCGCCCACATCTCAAACTCGGTGCGTCCGGCCTGCTGCACCAGTTCAGCTAAGGTAGTGTGGCCGATCACACAAATTTGTGCGGCTCGCCGCAGCAACCCAATCTCGCGAGTCGTCTTGATCAAGCGTGCCTGCGCCATCGCTTCATCGATATCGATAAGCTTAAGCTGTGGGAACTCGCGCTCCAAAAGGTCGACCACTGCGTAGGGCGTGCTGCGCGCTTCGATCCCCAGGGTGGCACGGGTGTGCTGTAGCCCAGCTTGCCTGAGCGCGGCGCGGGTTTGATCAATGAATTGTTGGCGTGAGTCGATCAAGTTGAAGCTATCGAACGTGCCAAAGATCAGGGTGTTGCTCAAGCGAGACTGGGCTGCGGCTGCAGCGGAATTGGCCGCAGACACAATCAGCCAACTGCCCTCACTTTGCGCATTGCATAGTGCCAGCGATGGGCCATAGGCCGTCTCCGCCCCAGCGCCTACGGCGATAGGCACTTCGAACCCACTGACGTAGGTGACATTGTGTAGCGATGAGAGCAACATGAAATCGCAGTCGATTGCTGCGACGCTGGATTGAGCCCGAGCTAATTCTTCATTCATGATTTTGAGATTTTGAGATTGAGGGAGTAATACAATCGATCCGAAAAATAGATTTGTCGAAGTTTACTGCACCCGTTATATCTGGTTAGGTAATTCAGCGGAATAAAATGACCGCTCCTTCGACTTCGCGCATCGGAATGCGCTTCGCTCAGGATGCTTGGTCGTTAATTACTTTGGCTGAATGACCTTACCTGGCGACCCCTCCGGGTCGCCAGGCAACCTAGTTTCATTGCCGCTTGAGCACAGGCATAAACAGGTATTTGCTCTTGCCATTGGCATCGGTCACGGTGATGTTGACCGAGCCAACTGCGGTGCCGCCTTTGCCATCGCTGACAAAGTAGCTGAAGGTGTCAACCCCGACGTAGGTTGAACTGGGTGTGTAGCTCACCTTGTTGCCATCGGTGCTGGCGGTGCCGTGCTGCGGGTTGCTGACCGAGGTAATCACGAGCGGATCGCCATTGGCATCGCTGTCATTGGCTAGCACGTTCAGCGTTACCGCCACGCCTTGCCGGGTGGTGGCGCTGTCGCCGACCGCTTGTGGCGCAGCGTTGTTGGTGTTCGAGGCATTCTGTATCCCGAGACTTCGACTGAGTGTAAATACTCCCAACACAGTGATCGGTTGGGCGGTGTAGCCCCACACCGTTTCACGGTACTCACCCGTAAAGCTGTCGGCATCGTTGGGCTTCAGCGTGCCGGTCAAGCGAAATTGGCGCTGCACCGTGCGGCCGGCCACAATCATGCTGACCACATCCGATTGCACACTCAAGGTGCTGCCGTCAAATGTGCCTTGCACATATGGGCCGATCGCTAACGCCACCGTTGCGGGTGCGGGTTGTCCCGGCACTGGGGTGATAAACATCGGCGTGGCCTGTATCGTGTGCTCGGCGCTAAACACAATCGTCCGGTCAATGTTGATATAACCACTGACCGCACCATTGGTCTGACTGAGAAAGAGTGACAGATCGATCTTACCCACATCGGCAGGGGCGGGTGTGCCGGCCGGCTGCGGAGTGGGTGTGGAGAAGGTGTCGCTATACACGCCACCAAACGTGCACTTAAGTGTGACCGCGCCGTTGTAGTTGCCAAAGACCTGCGCGACATTGACACTGGCTGGTTCGGCTTGGGCCAGAGCGACTTGAGCCGGAGCCGGCGCGTTTGCTGCGGGCTGCACCAGTGTGCCCACTCGAACCACGCCCACAATCAGAGCGCACACGACGGCGATTTGTATGGCCCCAAGTGCAGTTGAAAGGAAAGGTTTCTTCATCATCAATTCATCCTTGATTCCAAAGAGTCACGTCGCTAGAAGGCAACGTGACTCTTCGGCTTTGGGTTGCTAGAAATCGCTGCGCAAGCAATCCGATTGAGTCGGTGGGGTTGGAACGCGCGAGGCATACACTGTGCTGATCTTGAGCTCGACGTCGTTCAGTTGCAACAAGTCCATGTCCGGCAGACGGTTGTCAGGCGCACCCGCTTTAATCTCGACCTGCCAACCATTGGAGGCCAGCGGTCGCCCCAAGAAAGCCGGGGTGCTGTAGCCGGGGGTGCCATTGCCATGCCGACCATTGACATCGCCTTGGAAGGTCCCCAGCACTACATCGTTGGGTTGCCCCTTCGGGAACTCCAAGCCCAGCATCGCTGCCGGTGCGACTAGCCAGTAATCAAACGAGCAACCAGCGAAGGACTTCAAGCTTACCCGGCCCTCTTCGCTGACCGACACCGAGCGATAGCCCAGGTCACCGGTTTGGCTGGTGAGTAAGTTCAACCCCAGCCCGTTGCTGGTGGGCTTGGGCTGCCCGATGCCGCCGACTTTGTGCAGCCAGAACTTATCAAAGTCCTGCTGGATGACGTTGCTCAGAATGCCTTTGGCATCTGACGTTAAGGTAAACGAGAAGATCAGTGTCGGTTTGCCATCGCTGCCCAACTTGGTGTTTTCCGAAACCCACTTGCGGAAGAGACGCACGCGCTCAGTGTTTATCGCGGCGCCGGTGAAACCCTGGCCCTGCAAGAGTTGATCGCTCAGGCCCAACACATGCTGCGCCACCGATAAGGTGATGTCGCGCTGGTTGGTCTCGGCATCTTTGGCGCTGCCCGGCAAATGGCTGATGGTCTGATCCAGCCGTCCAATAAAGTCTTGAATATCGTCGGCGTTGCGCGCCTTGTAGATATCCGAGATGCGGAAGTTACTGCTCGCCAGCCGCGCGGTGGCCTCATACTCGCCACGGCGGGCGGCCAGATAGGCCAAGCGAGTGGCTTGGTCGAGCTTGGAGGCCAACAACAGCCGCAGCGAATCGCGGGTCAGGCGATAGGATGGGTCGTTGGCGGGCAGCGACTTGGCGTAGGCGTGTTCGCGCTTGGACTGGAACACATCGTGGCCGGTTTGCCCCACCACCCCGTTGAACTGGGTCAGCTGCGATTGATATTGTTGTGCGGCCGTGTCGATTTCGCCCATGGCCTCAGACAAATCGTAGAAGAGATTGCGCACCACGGCGTCGGAGTTGGCATCTTCTATTTCCATGTCGGTACTGGCTTGCAACATGATCTGCACCGGGCGCAGGGCCGCTTCAACCACGGCACCGGGGTGGAAGGTCATTGTGCCTCCCGAGTCAACATCCATGAACTGGGCAGCGGCGATGATCGCCTCAAGCGCGGAATTTTTCTGCGCGCCGGTGAAGATAGCGCTCTTCACTTTGGTGTTGCGCATCGTCTCAGTATTCGCCCGTTTGACGATGTTGTCACGCTTGATCATGGCCGCTTTCACCCCTAGCCAGGCCACCCGCAAATCCTGCCGCGACGTGCGCATGTCGCTGACGACGATCAGCCAGTTGCTACCATCCGGCTTCGGCGGCAAGCCATCAGTGGTGCGGTTCATGCAGGCGTCGAAGCTGTCTTGGGTCGGATCGCACTCGGTTGTGTTTTTGATCATCGCATCGATGCAGGCATACCAGGCTTGATCGGGGTTGGCATTGGTGCTGAAGTCCTTCAGGTCGCAGCCCGCTTCAATTTGAATCTCGTTGTCGACCTTGTTGTTGGTCGCCAAAATCGCCTTCTGCAAGTCCTGCTGGTTCAGGTCGAAGGCCCGCCCAGCCGTCTGCGCATCGGTCTGGGTAACCTTGGCGGCGCTGGCTGCGGTGGTGGCTTGTTCGAGCAAACCGGTGTCGGTGCTGCCAAACGCGGTCTTGTAGGTACGGGCCGGGGTGAAGCGCAGATCGAAGCCATACACGTTGCGGCCCGCTCGCATCTCGTTGGCCTTCTCGACGGTGTCGATGACATTGCGGGCGATCTCGGCTGCAGCGGTGCTATCCGGTGGCACGCCTTTGGCCGCGCAACTGGTGTTTTCCGGTGGGTGCAGCGGCTTGGGGTTAGATAGACCGAGCATCTGCACATAACCTTCTGCTGCCGACTCATGAAATGTCGCTTGGGCAGTTTTCTGGGCCTTACTGATGTCACTGGGTTGGGTGATCCCGAGATAGCTCTGGCGCACACCAATCTGGTGCTGGGCGGTCATGCGCAGGTCAATCGCCTGCGAGAACAACGACCACTCAGCTTGGGTGTAGAAGTCTGATAGATAGCAGCCGCTGCCCAAGCGAAAGCCTAAGGCTTGGCTGAGCTCGCGCTGAGCCAGCTCAAATTGATTGCGAGCAGCATCGAGCTTGGCGACTTCCTTTTGCACAAACACTTCGCCGCCGAGCAAGTTGCTGCCGAAATTCAACCCGAGCGCATCGACCATAAATTGCTGGCCGAAGATCATGCGCAGGTAGGCCGCCTCGCGTACCGCTTGGCGCAGCCGAGAAGGGAAGTCGCACCAGTCCACTACCGGGTCGAGCACCTGCCCGGTGAACTGTGGGTCGGCCGGGCTGGGGTTTTCCTTGCTGATCGCGCCGCATAGGGGTGCGCTGAAGCCGGGCGGGGTGGCGGTGATGAAATCGCCATCCGTGCGCATGCGCGCTTCCGGCGCATACACCGCCAGCACTGCGTAGATATTGCGTGCCCGCAACAGGTCGGCGTCCGCTAAGTCGATGCGCTGTTGCAGCGTCATGGTCACAATTGCCGAGCTGGGGTCATCGTACGGCTCACTAAAGCCGGCGTTGACATCAAACTGGCGCACCAATTTGTTAAAACTATTCGTCTGTCGATAGGGCGAGATGTCCTGCCGGAACTTCACGCTGCGGTCGAGCAGATCGCGCGATTCGGCCTCCAAGGCCTTGTAGTCGGTGTACAGCAGTGGGCCAGCGGGAAAAATATGGGCCTGATCGACGACTGGCGCGCTGGGTGCGGTGTTGCTGGTCACGACATTGACCGTGCTGATGTTACCGTCTACGCCATAACTGGCCGAGCAACGGTCGCTCTGATTGGCCGGGCCGCATGACGCGTGCACCAGTTGCAGTGCGGCAAAGGCCAGCCCGAGTCCAACGGCCAGCACACCGCTGACAACAAGCCCGTGGGTTGTTTGCAGCCGCCTCATCACTTGCCTGCCTTTAACGCTGCAACCTCAGCCGCCAGCGCCGTCACCTGCGCCTTGAGATCAGCCACCGAATTGAGCGCCGACAACGTGTCTTGTGGGATATACATGCCCAGTTGCAGCCACAACAACAGCTTACCGCTCTTAACGGCTTCGGCGGCGCTGGAACTCTGCATGGCGTAGCCAATGATCTGGCCAGCCTTTGTCGCCTTCATGGCGATGCCGGGTGCGCTGCCGCTGGTGAGCGGGTCACCGACCGCGATCGGGCCATTCTCCAGTGAGAACTTGGTAGGCACACGCCCAACCATCGCCACAACCGTTTTCTTGTCAGTAATCAAGTTAGTGTTGTCGCCGGCCAAGTAGGTCTTGCCTTGATCGAAGACCAATCCCGGGCTGGTTGAGACGACGCCGACGATGGCACTCTCGTATGGCTTGCCCGTCAAACGCACAGCGGGGAACTCACGGTCTTCAGGGATGAAGACAACCAGATCGCCCGGTTCAGTGCGTTGATCAGTCCCAAAGGTTTCGGCCACGTCCTGATCGCAGCGCACGTCGATCGGCCCGCTACCCCGGCAAAATCCGTTGAAACCTTGGATGGCATAAACCTTGCCGCTGGCGACTATATTGCCGCTGGCGACTATATTGCCACTAGCGCCAATATTGCCGCTCACATTAATGCTCTGCGTCTGCAATTGTCTATGGGCGAAGATGTCGCCGCCATTGACCATGGTGATCCCCGCTTGGTTGCCACCGACATTGTCCATGTGAAAGTTGCCGTCGGAACCGGCATAAATACCCCAGGTGACATTGCCGACGGTGTTGACAAACTGTATACCCGAACCCCATCCCGGGCTGGACGAATTGAGTGAGAGCCCCGGGGCGTTTGTCGCGCCTCGGTTGAGCGTGAGACCATTCCCCGTCGCGTTCTGAGCCAGCGTGTTTGCGGTCTGGGCGGTGACCGCGGTCTGCGCGGCGCTGGCCTGCATGGCCCACGGCACTGGGAACAGGCGTTGGCGGGGCAACATCTCCGGATCGGGGGCGACGGTGATGCCCAGATACAGGGCGGCGTTGTCGAAGACACCTACAGTAATAGGAACTGCATCGCCCACCACCACGCTAAAGTTGCCGTTGCGCACCACGGTGTTGCTAAATATCTCGGTATGCACGGCGGTGCCGCTAATGACTTGGGTATAGATTTTTAGGGTGATGTTGTAACTGCCGGTGGCTAAATTGCCATCCGCCAGCCGCAAGGTGCCTTGGTAGGTGAAGGCGGTGGGGATGGCGGCGATTTCGGGTGCGGCTGGCGCGGCGGCAAACTTTGCCACCCCGCTGGCCGAGGCCA
>JANMVQ010000126.1:0-7484 GCA_031392845.1 Chloroflexota bacterium | reverse complement strand
CCAGCTCAACTGGGTGTGGGCTGAGCGCTTTTGCCTCTGCCTGTTGTGTGGCGGTCTGCGCCTGGGGCTGGATGCGGGTGCAACCGGCGCAAATCATCAATGCGGCCAAGACTAAGCGACGCGCGGGATTCCGCAGAGAGTTTGCCATTCCTCATTCTGACGCGATTGTATGAATTGGTGACAAGAATGGGGTAAAGGGGTCGGGGCTTTGGTCAGACGCTTTATGATTGGCTTACGCCGTCAAAGATAAACATATCGCCGACTGGCTTATTCCCAATCAGCTTTGGTAACAAACGGTCCAACTCCTGATAATCTGGGAAATCCAACTCGCCCCATTCAAACGAACCCGCCAGATATCCCTTCCAGGCGATGATGTAGGACGCGGGCATTGCCATTGCAAACGCGGTGAGTTGCTCCTCCATGCGCTGTTTAATGACGTGAACGCGCTTCACAACCTTCCCATCTTGAGCTACTTTCCCGATCGCGCGCTTCATGCCTTCTTCCACCATCTCTTGGCTGAGGCCGACTTGTCCTCGCCCATCGATAACAACTGAAGGAGCTTGACTCAAGCCTTCACGAATTCTGCGCGACAAACCGGCTGAAACCTCACCACCGGTCAAATTGCTCACCGTCTTAATTTCGGTCGGGAAGTCGTCATCGTCCAACTGCGCGTCGGGTTGCGGATTGGGGCTGGCAGGATCGCGACGGAGCAGACGCACACTTGTCGCCCCACAAAAAACGCACCCACGGCTTGCAAGTGAGTAAAGGCGCTTCAGCGAAACGCCTTTGATGTTTTGGGAAGTTCGGTCAAACCCAGCTAGGTCCCGAACAGCAACGTCATCGGCGCACTATCCTGTGGGATGAGTAGTTGAAACGTGGGGCCGGGTGGTGCTGGAACAGCACGCCGCTCTGCCGCAGTTTTGGCCCGCCGATAGCGCAGTTCCAGGAGTAGACTCTCTTCCCCGTGCGCCATAGCCCATACATGATTGGCTGAGAAAATCGGCTTCATAATGAAAGACAGATACTTCAGGACAGGCTTCTCGGCAACAATACGCCAATCATAAGTAATATGGACATGATCGCCATCCTGGGCAAATGTCCAGTTGCCACGCCCCACGAAGTCGCCACGGGCCTCCAGTGCAAAGCCATACGGGTAGCGCACCTCCGTGACCTGAAATTGCCATTTCAGCGTATAGGGCAGCCAGCCCTTGGTGTATAGACTAATCACGCGCCCGACGCCATCTTGGCCGCCACGAGCAATCTCTTTGATGTCCAGATAGACCGATGGCCACCAGCGGGGCAGACTCAGCGCGTCGCCCAGGATCGCGTTGATCTCTTCGAGGCTGGATTTCACTCGCCAGTGGGTAATAAAGTGATAGTCATTTGTTGCCATTGGATTTGTCCCTCTGCCAAGAGATTACGTCACAAGGGCATGGTTTGCCATACTAAAAACGGCTCATTTTTTGCTCAATATTCATTCACGCACCAGATAGAGCAGATTGTCTTCGACCTTGTAAAGCATCGGCGCGACGACCACGCGGGGATACTTGCGGCGCAGGCGAAAGGCTTCACTTACGACGAAATCCACTTCGTTATCGATCTCATACATGGGTGCAAGATTCATAAAGTGCTCCTCGGCACGTTCATGATCCCAACCAGCGTTGTCAACCAGTCCTTGAATAAATTGCTCGCGGCGGGCAATCAGATTCACCATGCCGCAGTTGGTATGGCCGATCAAGGCGATGTGACGCACACCACCCACTCCAATAGCATATGACACCTTGAATTCGCTAGAGCGTAGATTGGCTCCGCCCGAACGAATAATGTACGAAAAGTTATCTGGGATGTGAAGATGCTTACGGTGATCCATGCACATGCCCACCAACAGTTGCGCGTCTTGATAGCTCGCGAACGGGTGATTCAGATTGTGGTATTGCAACAACAACCCGATGGGGGTGTCGCGGTAATAAGGCAGTATCTGGCTGTCCTGTTGTACAGGCAGCAGACGGTCTTGATAAGTAGATGTAAGCATTTAGGGCAGAAGTCAGAATGCTTACAGCCCATGGCTCAAGAACTATTGTCGCAATTTTTCAGCCAAATCATCGCGGATGGCTTGCTTCATGGGGATACCGGAGCGGTAAGCAGCAGAGCCAATGATATGCGATACCACTGGCCCAGCGACAAGGACAAATATGATCAGCAATATTGCCTTGGCCCAGCCAATGGGTGTGAGAAAGATAGCCGCCACCACCAACAACACCACCCCAAAGGTGCTGACCTTGCCGCTGGCATGGGCGCGGGTATAGACATCCGGCAGGCGAATCAAACCGACAATGCCAATCATCGAAAAAGCAGTGCCGATGATCACCGCGATCAGTGCGATTAATTTCAGCGCAATTTGCGCGACTTGCCCTAATTGAATTGCTTCCATAGTTTAGAGATTTTGGCGATGCTCGATGAGTCGCGCCAACGCAATAGTGCCAATGGCTGATAGCGCGGCCAAGCCCAGTGCGGCATCAATGTAAAAGCTGTTGCCGTTGATCAAGCCAATCAGAATTAATACCGCAAGCCCGAGCGTGCTGATGACATCCGCGCTGAGCAGCCGATCCAAGTTATTTTCGCCTCGCCACACTCGCCACACACACACGCCTGCCAATGCTAGATGCACGATCAGCGCGAGATGCAATACCCAGCTCACTAGGGTGTCCATATGCTAGTTCCCAAAAATCCTTTGCAAGAGTTTCAAGCGTGCGGCCTGTGCGCCATCTGCGGTTTTGCCGCTGGTTTCGGCGTCCAGACAGTGTGTATACAGCGTGCCATCTTTGCCAATTTCGATCACCTGTTCGCCCGGCGTGATCGTAATGGCGTGAGCGCTGAGCGCAATCACGGCAGTATTGCGGCTGTGTGGTTTTACCGCGACGATCCCCGGTTTGATCGGTAGCTTCGGGTCAATCACAATGCGCGCAACCCCAATACCGCACTTCACCACATCGATCAGCAGCAAGAAGGTGTGCTGGACAATCGCCCAAATCGCCCCTGGCCATTGCGATGGACGCAACGTAGCTGGCCCTGGCTGCATCACCATGGCAATCGCTACACTGAGGGCCAGCCCCACCACAAGATTGCTCAATTGCAGATTTTGGGTCAGCGCCAAATAGGCAATGAACAGTGGAACAACAAATTTCAGATATCGCATTAGTCTTTTCCTTACTTTCCCAGCACCGCTGCCACATACTGCGCGGGCTGCAATATCGAGTTCGCGGTGGCGAGTGCCAATCGGGTCATTGGCTCAGCGAACAGGCCCAACCCTACACACAACGAAATCAGAATGGTCGGTGCCAGCAGGCTGTCGCCGTAGGGCTTGGTCTGCCAGACCACGTCAGCGCTGTTTTTGCCTGCGGCGCGCAAGATAGCAGCACGCTGGTCAGGATGAGTTAAGTCCTGCCACCAGATGCGCATAAATGCTCGCCCAGCATATACCAGCGTAAACAAACTAGGCACGCCGATGATGGCCAGCCACACCCACTGTTGGGCCTGTGCCCCGCTCTGAAATAGGGCAAATTTGCTGATAAAGCCATTGGTTGGCGGCAAGCCTGCCAGGGCCATCATGCCCAGAAAGAACAACACCCCGGCCTGTGGGGCAATCCGCCCCACACCTTGCACGACATTAAAGGCCGCAGTCTTGATTGGGGCGCGGCTGGCGATATATCCGACCAGCATCAGCAGCGCGCTCTTGATCAAACTATGGTTGATCGTAAAGATAATTGCAGCCGCCAGCGACAGCGCCGTCCCCCAACCAATACCGATCAGAATGAAGCCAATCTGGGCTAGGGTTGAATAGGCCAGCATGCGCTTGGCGTCATGTGTGCCCAGTGCACTCAGCCCGCCATAGATCACACCCGCAACCCCGGCCACCAGCAACATCGTGCGGATTGCCTCGGCGTGTGGGACGAACAAGAGGGTAGTCATGCGAATGAACATATACACGCCCAGCTTGACCACGACCGACGATAGCATTGCACTGACCGGCGTGGGTGCAACAGTGTGAAAATCGGGCTGCCAGAAATGCATCGGAAAGACCGCGCTCTTGTTCATAAACGTAATGAACAAAAAGACGATCGCCACCCACAGCATGGGTGCGTCGGGGTTGGCGCTGATGCGCTGCGCCAGATCGGCCATATTGAGTGTGCCATAGCTGACATACAACGCTCCAATGCCGACCAACAGCGTAACGGTGCCGATGGCACTAATGTAGATGTACTTATAAGCTGCTTCCGCACCGTAGCGGTCATCGCTCATGGCGGTGAGGGCCGCCGCGCTGATCACGATCAGCTCCACCATGACGAACAGGTTGAAAATATCGCCGGTCAGTATGCCGCCGGTCAGCCCAGTGGTCAGGGCCAGAAAGAGCGGCATAAATGAGGGATAGCGCACGGCTGAATCTTTTGCGCCCAGCACATAGATCATGCCGCACAGCATCACACCCAGCACCATCATCGCCATCGTCGCTGATAACAGATCGGCCACCATGCTGATGCCGAACGGGGCCGCCCAGCCACCCATCTGAAACACGATCGGCTTGCCGCTATTGATCACCTGTATCAGCAACAGCACACTGCTTCCAAATGCTGTCAGCAGCGCGCCCATGCTCCAAGCTGCTTGCACCTGCCAGCGTCGGTTCAGCAGCACACTCACTGCCGTCGCCGAAAGCGGGATTAGGAACGGAAGAATAGTTAGATAGGTCATAGTGTTGTGAGAAGTTTTTGATGAAGAGGCTGAAGGGGATGAAGAGGTGGTTATCACCCCCTTCAGCCTCTTCACTCGCTCACCTCTTCATCCTCTCAACTTCGAGATCGCTTCGTTATCGCGGGTGTTATAGCGCCGGGTCAGCACACGCAAGAGCGCCAGAGTGATCATGAGCGTGCCCATGCTGATGACAATGGCAGTCAGGATCAGCGCCTGGGGCAACGCATCGCTGCGCACACCGACGGCATTAGCATACGACTCGACCACGCCATCGTAGGCCCCAATCGACAATAGGAAAAGATTAACCGCGTTCGAGATGATCACCAACCCCAACGCCATGCGAATGACATTGCGTTGCAGAATTTGATACACCCCCAGCGCGAACATCGTGCCGATGGCAATGGCTTCTAGTAGTTGCATATTTTGGTTATTGATTGTTGATCGTTGGTTAATAACATGACCAGCAATCAACCCCTATCCTTCATCCACAAATGTATTCACCATAAACGACGCGCTGCCGCTGACGGCCAGGCAAATAGCGATCTCGAACAGCCACGAGGTGCTGAAGTCGAATCCATATGGCAACGGCAGATTTAACGCCTGACCAAAATTAAACGGAGCAAAGAATGTGCTGCCCATCAGCGCGGGTGCAATCGAGCCAAGCATGACTACCAGAATGCCCGCCCCAATGCAAAAGGCTGGTTTGAGCCAAGGCATACGGCGGCGTGCTTCACTCGGTCCGAACACCAGATGGGTAAAGCCAATCGCCATGCTGATGATCACCCCAGCCGTAAACCCATCGCCCGGTTGGTCATGCCCATAGGTCATGTGCACAAAGCCAATCAACAGTGCCAACGGCATCGTCACCTCAGCCAGCATGCGCAAAAAGGGTGATGAGGCGGTAAGCGCTGCTGGCACTGCCGTCGACCCATCCTCGAGGTTGTCGAGTGACTGGGTCGACTCATCGTCTTCGATGTGCTTTTTACGGGCAAAGCGCAGCAACGTCATGACCGCCAATCCAGCCATACTAAATACGGTGATCTCGATCATGGTGTCGAAGCCACGAAAGTCCACCACGATGGCCCCGACGATGTCCGCCGCACCCGTCAGCGCTTTGCTGTTTTCTTCGTAATACGGCGTCACTACACTCGGGCGCGGACGGCTGGTGAAAGCATACAGACACAACATTGTCATGACCAACCCGGCCGCGACAGAGACAGCGATGTTGCCGATGCGGTGCGAGCTGTGAAGCGTAGGCTGCAAGCCCAATACGCCTGATGTTTCTGTCCGCTGCTCGCTGCCTTCTACCATCTGCTGCCCGCCCATCTTCACCAATGCAAACACCAGCAGCAACGTGGTGAGAATATCTACGACAATCTGCACCAGCGCTACATCCGGCGAAGGTTCCAGCGCGATGAGCAGGGCCATGGCAATGCCTGATGCGCCTAACGCCACGATGGCCTGCAGGTCACGTTTAAGCACGACACTAGCAGCAGCGGCACCTACGCTCAGTAGCAGGCTGGCGGCCCGAAGCACGGAGAAGCTCCCGAAACTCAGGCGGGTCAGGTCACCCATTGGCATGCGACCGACAAAGACCGCCAGCCCGACCATCAGCAACAGCATGATGCTGAGATAACGGCGTAGGCTACCAGATTGCAAGCGTACCGCCAATCCCGCTAAGCGATCCAGCCCAGTCAACACCCCGCTGTAAATCGGCTCGACCGAAAAGTGGTTGGGGGCCGATGCCAGAGCTTGGCGATTGATCAAGCGACCCCGCAAGACAAACACGGTTGCACCCAGGGCAATAGCGATGCCGCTCAAGATCAGGGGGGTGTTAATGCCGTGATAGAGATCAAGATTCACCTTGACCTTGCTCCCAAACGCCGCAGCGGCAGCAGCGGCTACAACCGTATCGATAGGCAATATTGGCAACACTTGCTCCAGCGAAAAGACAAACGAAAGCACGATGAGCACCAACGGAGTCAGCAGCATGCCCCAAGCTGGGTCGTGGGCGTGCTGGTCACTCGGAGAGTGGGCTTGCACTGGGGCACTGCCAAAGAATGTGTCAACAACGAAGATGCCGCCTTGCACCAGAAACAACGCACCAGTTAACACGCTGGCAGCCAACAGAACATTGGCGATGACAACTGGCAGGCCATCGGCCAGCAGTGCAGCCAGCAGGGTCTCTTTGGCCAGAAAGCCAAATAGCGGCGGCAGCCCAGCCATCGACAATGCTGCGAGAGAGGCGATGAGCAACGTGCGCGGCATCGCTTTGGCCAGCCGCAGATAGGCAAATTGGCGCAGGTCGCGCGTGCCGGTCGCGTGGTCGAGGATACCCACTAACAGAAACAGGCTGGCCTTGTAAAAGGCGTGCGCCAACAAACCAACCATAAATGCCTTGAACGCTGCACCTTCACGCTGGCCGAGCAACATCATCAGAATGCCAAGCTGACTGACAGTGGCATAGGCCAAAAGGCCCTTCAGGTCATTCTGGCGCAGGCCGATAATGGCCCCAGTCAGCATAGTGATGGCCCCGACGACGGTCAGTAGCCAAAACCACATCTCGGTGCCACCCAAGGCCGGATACAGCCGCGCCATCAGATACAAACCAGCCTTAACCATAGTCGCACTGTGCAGAAAGGCGCTGGCAGGGGTCGGGGCGCTCATGGCCGAGGGCAGCCAGAAGTGGGCCGGGAATTGGGCACTCTTGGTGAAGGCGCCGATCGCAATCAACCCAA
>JANMVQ010000357.1:0-4306 GCA_031392845.1 Chloroflexota bacterium | reverse complement strand
CAGCAAGGGATTCTTTCGAATCCACCGATGGCTTCAAATTGGTATCGAAAACAAAGCCGCCGTTTTGCCACAGAAAAATCTCGTAATGCCAAGCGGTCCACTCGCTAGGGCCAGCCGCAATGGCAATGCCATAGAACCCTTTCGCTGGGTCATTGAGCGCTTTAGCTGCTGCCAGCATGTCGGCCTGAGTCTCGGGTTTTTTTAGACCCGCCTTCTCAAACACGTCTTTGCGGTACCACCACATCTCTGATGTAAGCGCATATGGGATAGCGTAGTACACGCCTTTGTATGGCACAGATGCATTTTCAACGACATCGCTGCCATGCTTATCGAGCCACCACTGAGCTGGCTCCAGCATGCCTTTGTCAGCGTAAAAAAGCATCGCCTCAAGCTGCATGGTGGTGATATCAGGTGGCTGCCCTGCTGCAATGCGGGTTGCCAGCGCGTCGGCCTTGTCAGGAAATTCAAAATTGATTTTGACGTTCGGATGGGCCGCCTCAAAATCTGTCGCCACTTTCTTATAAAAGGCCTGGCTTTCGGGCGAGATTTCTTCGGAAATAACACTCAAGACAGTTGGTTCTGCGACCGAGGGTGCGGCGGTTGCAGCCGACGCCGGGACAGATTTGGCTGCGGGGGGCGGCGGGGCACAGCCTGCCATAAGACTCACAAGAGCGACGCCGAGCAGCGTCGCCGCACGCGCATGGTTGGAAAAGTTTTGTTTCATTATTTCAATTTCTCACTTGCACACGAGAACTGGCATTGGAAAGTTACCAAGTATTCGAACAATACGATTCGGAAATGACTGCCACTCCTTACAATCTGTTTCGCTTGATTTATTTCACCTCCCTTTGAGAGCACTTTCTGGTCGCCTACCGTATCGACATATCTCCATCTCGATGCGTGCGTAAACAAATAGACGAGCCAGTAACATCTGGGTAAGCTCAACTTCACCTAAACATGTGGATGTTGGACCGAAACGCGAGCGCGTAGAGATCATGCGCAGTCACGGTCACTACTACAGGGTAATACCTAAGTTATATTGATAAATATATTTTACGCAAGTCGGAATCATTGAAGCAGGCCATCTGAAGCCGGCCATCCTAAAAGACAAGCTATTGATACTGACATAGCATTCAAGATGCGCGATGTGCCAGTAACTCTGCTCCAAAATGCGCCGAGACATTGGCGGCGAGATCGACATCTTTGCGTTGACGACCAATATCTACCTGCTTGGTTGATGCGGCATCTGCCGCTGCAGCGAGCAACTTGCTGGCGTTTTGGAAGTAGCGCGCGGACATTTGTGCCCGTAGTCCAACGTCCTCACGCAGCCAGGCATGCTGGCGCTCATTGTCGGTCACCATATAGAAGCCACGTCGATTCGCTTCCCAAGCCGGTGTCGACCAGGTGGCGCGCGGCACGTCCCGCCATGTTTCATGTGCATCCGACGCGAAGATACGTCGTAGGCGCCAGCTCGCATTCCACGGAAATAGCTCCAAGGCTTGCGCAGTCATTTCCCAAGCTTGCAATAGCAATGATTGGGCAGGATCGCCATAAGCTGCGGCAATGGGCGCGAGCAAATCCTCTAACGACGTGTTGGGGGAGCGCAGATATGCGGCAAACAACGCCGCATTCGCTGAGAAATGAGCTGGCACAAGACCATAATACTCTTTGACGCCGGTCACACCCGTTGTTGTGCGCAGTGCCTGCAATTGCTGGTGCACCAAACGCGGGCATGCTAAATGGGTTAACGGATCGATATCTTCGCCACTGCCACCAAAAAAACCTTCGCCGATCAACGGGATGCCGCGTTGTGCGGCTAGGCGAGCGATGTTCCGAAAGGCCAGGTCGGTGGTGTTGATGAAATACACCTCGGCTAGGGTATGGTGCATGATAAGTCCGAAATTCTCGGGCCGAATTTGCGCCACACACATCAGAATTTGTCCCTCGGATAATTCCCACGGCTCCCACCACAAACGCGCCTTGGAATTAGCGGACCGCACAGCTTGGGTCAACAGCTCGAGGAACGGCACGATGCGTTCATGTAAGGGCACGCCCTGACAGCGTGGACAATCGCCAAATTCGCTGCACAACCAAGCCTGCTGATCATAGGTATAAATCATCACCTCATCGGCACCAAAGTCTCGTATGAAATTGTGCAGACGGTCGGCGTAAGCCTGACGTACATCAGGGTCCAGGATGCACGTGGTGGCATCTTGCTGCGGCCCAACCGGCAATCCAAAGTGTCCCAAAGCCCGGAATCCAAACTTATGGGCTTGTTGCACCCGAAAGTGAAAAGTCTCTCGATTGTGAGCGTCATCGAGGTCTTCTAAGTTCAGCACTTCGTTAGCCGGTCGCCAGGCCCAAGCGATACTCAATTGAAGCGTATTGAGACCGAGGTCGTGTAATGCTCGAAGTTGATCGTCCGACCAGGCGATGTCGGGCGTCGTCGGATGCCCAAGAATACCGATACGATGCTCAAAAGCTTGATCCATAGCTGCTTTCCAGGGCTAAATTGACCCAAAGATTATGATAGATCGACAAAGTATATATAAAAATTGACTTTGATGTATGGAATAGCTACAATAAATATGTTCATAAGTAGCACGCTTATAAATAGCACGCTTATAAATAGAAATCTTGCACACAAAATGCACCCGCGCCCAGTGCATTTGACTTAAATCGCTTGCGGCTTTGGAGAAATTTGTTCACCGTAACTGAGCAAATTGACGTTACGGTCCAGCTGCACAACCAAATTAGTGGACGCATTGTTTATCGCTACGCGAAGGAGAACGAATCTAAAAATGGATCGCAAACTTGTCTCACGTCGCCAACTTCTCAGAACGGGCGCCTTTATCGGTGCAGCAAGTCTATTGGCGGCCTGCGCGCCACCTGCTGCCGCGCCAAAACCCGCCACCGATACCAAGCCAGCGGATGCAGCCAAGCCCGCTGAACCCACTGCGGCACCCGCTGCCGCAGGTGCAACGACCGTGCGTTTGCTCACCACCCATGGTGCAACAATGGCACCCTTCATTCAGAAGTCACTGGATAACTTCGCGAAAGAACATCCCGAAGTTAAGATTGACCATGAGGATCTAACCGAAGGCTATTACGATCGCCTGAATGTCATGCTGGCCTCATCCACTTTGCCGGACGTGGTCAACCTGCGCTCCTTTGATATGTACGACTGGTACCGCCAGGGCAGTTTGTATGACATCAGCGAATATCTGAAGTCCGACCCTGACGTAAAGCCCGACAGTTTAGTGGATGCGATCCTAAAGAGCTGTGTATTTGAAGGCAAATATTGGGGCATTCCGTATGATGCTTCGGTCGAAATCTTCTATTACAACAAGGATATGCTTGACAAGGCCAAGATTGAGCCTCCTAAGGACAACTGGACTTGGGATGACATGCGGGATATGGCTAAGAAATTGACTAACCCGGCTGAAGGGACATTCGGATTTGCCCGTATGCCCAGCATCGCAGATTGGCAAGTGGAGCCATGGTTGCTCAGTGCCGGCGTCAAAATGATCAACGACGACCGAACGGAGTGGACCATGGTCGGCGAGGCGGCGGAGAATGCAATCCAGACCGTCGTTGATCTTTCGCTAAAGGACAAGGTTGCACCCGCGCCGGGCGGACAGACCGATGTAAACCTATTTGTGCTTGGCAAAGGTGCGATGTATATGGCCGGTCAATGGGAAATTCCCGGCAATCGAGATGCGGTTAAGTTTAACTGGGATATTGCTCCATTCCCGACGGGTCCGAAGGGTCACAACCAAATTACGCACGGTGGCACTTACTGCATGTATGCCAAAACCAAGGTGGCCGATGCCGCATGGAAGATTCAAAAATGGATCTGCGGGCAACCCGATTGGCAATCGAATGTCTACGGGGCTTCGGGTTACTCGATCCCAGCGCTCAAGAAGGTGTCGGCAGAGGCCTGGCTGGCTCCGATTAAGGCTGGCAAGCCGCCCACACGCGCTCAAGTAGTGCTGGATGAGCTGAGCATAGCCGTGCCTGGGTCGCTGTGGCCGAACTATCAGAAGATCGCCGGTATCATGAGCGAAGAAATGCAAAAGGTGCTGGTTGGTGAAGCGACGGTCAAGCAGGCCCTAGACACCACCAAGACCCGCGCCGATGCGGCGATCAAGGAAGCGACTGCTAAATAGGTCTTATCTTTCTTGACCAAATGCTGGTTGGTCACCCTGAGCATAGCAAAGGACCTCGTAAATTCCGAAAAACGAGGCGCTTTGCGGCACTATGTTCGGGGTGACAGTTTTTTGGTTTCCGCATTTGAACATCGTCC
>JANMVQ010000100.1:0-13206 GCA_031392845.1 Chloroflexota bacterium | reverse complement strand
CTTAAGGCATATGCGACGGCTTCATCTATTTTCATTGCCTGTCCAACACCATAAGCTGCTTCAAAGTTTGCTTCACCCATCTTGCCCCGCGTGTGGACCAGAAATGACCAAAATTGAAAGTGATTGTGCAAATTTTCATAGAACCCATTTATGGCGCACTGACTTGAAGCGCCAAATAGTATGGCCGCACGGTGCCAATGACCTTGCAGTGTTGCGACAGAGGCCAACCCTATACTATTGAGCCACGTCGTCGCACCTTCAAAACCACCGTTATAGTTTTTTATGCTCTCATGGAAGAAATCGATAGCAGTCTCAAGTTGCCCTTGATCGCGTGCGAGAAGTCCAAGCATAGTTAAAGCACGCACTATACCGATCACATCACTTTTAAGTAAACTCAGACGATACATTTCCTCATAGCTTTCCCGAGCCTGGTCAAATTGTCCTCGAAACCTCATCACTTCACCAAGCTGACGTATAGCCCAAAGCTCCAACCCGCTTTGGCCAAACTTATACGATAGTTGCAGTACGGCTTCTGCCAGCTCTACAGACTGGTCAAGTTCCAAGCTACCACCCGCTAAGTCAGCCATCTGTAACATGACATGAGCTTCAAGTTCTATGTCGCCAGTTTCTTTTGCAATTTCAAGCGCCTCTTTGAGCAATGGCAATGCAGTTCTATATCGGTCTCGCCCAAAGTGAAGATTGGACAATTTTAGTAGACACACGCCTGCAAGAATTTTTTGATCGTGTTTGCGTGCCAATGCTAAAGCTTCTATTACATATCGCGGATAGTGGGGAATGAAGTTGCCCGTCTTGGCCCATTCCAAATCTGCGCGGAACAGTAGGATTTCTATCTGAAGCCCGACATCATGCGTCAAGTTCGATAGCGTCTGGCATTCATCAACCAAGTAAGTAAGAGGCTCGATTGGACTGAGTTGATGTATCTCGAACTCAACTATTGTCAACAACAGTCTTGTTCGAAGATAAGGGCTTGTGTTACCTACAAGTCGTAGAGCGTTTTTCAACCAACCGATTGCCTCAGCAAATTGAGCATAACTTGACCAATATGGCCTCAATGCAGCCGCGATTCGCGCACCGATAAGCGCATCGATGTCATCGACATTAAGTGTTTCACTCCACTGTAACGCTACCCGCAAATTGCCGTCGTTACTAGTTAATAACCCAAACCAATATTGCCGTTGTGTGCCATATTCGAGCGCTTGTGCCGATTCGACGAAATTGGCAACCCAGTGCGCATGTCGTCGTCGTAACAACCCAAGTTCATTACTCTGTCGCAGCTTGTCCAACCCATACTCACGCATGGTCTCTAGCAGGTTGTAGCGTGGGTGCGTCCCATGTTGGTCAACAATTACCAACGAGCGCTGCACCAATTGTGCTAATAAGTCGATGATGCCGAGATCATGCCAAATGGCCTCCTCATCGAACCTGCACACTGCTTCGACAGCATCGGCAGTGCATCCACCGACAAACACTGCCATGCGCCTCAGTAGCATCTGCTCGGCAGGGGTCAACAGGTCATAGCTCCAGTCCAGCGTAGCACGCAATGTTTGATGGCGCGGTAACGCTGTGCGACTGCCGCCGGTTAACAGGCGAAAGCGATCATCTAAACGTTCGGCAATCTGATCCAGCGACAAACCCTTTAAGCGTGAGGCCGCCAACTCAATTGCCAGCGGTAAGCCATCCAAACGCCGACAAATATGCTCAATCTGTTTGGCTTGCTCGGGGCCGGGTGAAAAACTTGGTTGCGCATTTTGCGCCCGTTGATTGAACAGCTCCACAGCGGCCGCATTGAGCAATGGCGGCACCGGCCAGAGCGACTCGCCAGTGAGATTCAGCGGTTCGCGACTAGTGCACAGCACGCGCAGCAACGGGCAAGCATGCAGTAAACCGTCGACCAAGCCGGCACAACCATCCAACAAATGCTCGCAGTTGTCCAACACCAGCAGCATTTGGCGCGGCCCCAGATGCGCCTGTAATTGCTCGATCGGTGTGCGGCCAGCTGCATCCATCAATCCAAACACATTTAATAACGTTGGCGCGATGTGATCTAGATCGGATAGCGCCGCCAACTCAACCCACCATACGCCATCGGCAAAGCTGTCCGCCGACAATGTCTGCGTGCCCACTTCCAGCGCCAAGCGCGTCTTGCCGACACCACCTACGCCGATCAAGGTCAGCAAACGGGTGTGGCGTAACCGCGATGCAATCTCGCTGGCTTGCTCGCTGCGCCCCACTAGAGACGTCCATTGCGCGGGCAAGTTGTGGCGTGCCGTGGTTAATGTAGGCGTTGTAGCGCGAAGTTGCATAATGAGCACAGCTTCTTCATCCTTGCCGTCGTAAAGCGGCGGCATCCCGGCCGCCTCCAGCAAGGCATTCGCCTCCTCAAATCGGGTCAGCGCGCCAAGTTCATGCAATACCGAGACGATGCGCAACACCCGCAAGCGCCCAGACGGCCCAGTCAGCTCGCGTTTGCCCTGCGCCATCTTGCCGAGCAACGACGCATCGTAGCCAATCTGCGCGGCCAGCTTGGCCTGACTGAGGCCAGGTTTGCGCATCCGATAGTGCTCAAGCAGTTTGCCAAATGGATGACTCATAGTGCAACGCCTCGCTAATGCAGTCTACGGCGAACACACCGGCCTGACAAGCACTGGTCAAAACTGTCCAGTCGAATGGACAAAAGTGTCCATGCTGTCGACCCGCACCACCATTAGGCTGATCGCAAGCGTGGCATATGCAAGAAAGCCTACCCTCCCTGCGTTCGGTTAAACCCTCTCGTCTATGGCCTCATCGTATCGGCGATGCCACCAGAATTGCGCGTTCTTCGGTGGCGCTTCGCGCTGCGCCGGGTCTGAACCTGTTGGGCGTCTGGCGTAACGGGTGGGAGGCGTGGCTGGCATCTGCCGCGCCCATCTTGGCTATCACCGTTATCGGGTTGGCCGGGCCATTCATTGTTATTGCATCACTGGCAACAGTGTTGGGGTTGGATGACTACGTGCATCTGTCTAACCCGCTCACCACGTATCAGGGACTGGCGCTACTCACTCTGCCCAATAGCCATGCCTTCAAATGGCTTTTGGCGCAGGCGGTTTTGGCTGCTATTTTCTCGGTCGGTGCGCATCTGGGCATCGTTTGGTTGATGCTGCGTAGGCGCTTGCTTATTCGCCCAAGCCATATTTGGCGCGCATTGCCCATGATTGTCTTTGGGGTGCTCGGCAGAGGGATTCTGTTGGCCGTTCCCGCGGTTGCCATCAATTCACCGTTAAGCGGAACGCCTTTCGATTTGAACAACTTGGGGCAAAAGGCATACAGCCAGCAGGGTCTTACTCAGGTCGTGCTGCTACGGACGTTCAGCGATCTGATCCCAGCACCGGGGTCACCCTTTACCGAGTTTCTTCCCGTGTGGCGACAAACGCTGCGCTGGCCGAGCCAAACTGACGTTTACGACCAACATTTGTTTGATGAATACGGCGCAGGTGTCTCCGGTGTGTCACCCCGCCACCAAGATCGTCGTGAAGATTCGATGCCACTGCGCATTGCTTTTGTGTTTACTTGTGGTGCAGCCGCGATCGTGTTGGAGTCTCTGCTACGACTGCACATAGTGGGCACGCTACATGCTGTGGTCATTGGGGAGGCTGCCTTCGCAGGGTTCTTGCGTGCGGTGGCGCTTGGGTTACGCCATTTTGGATGGGTTGTCGCCCACACCTGGGGCCTGCGGCTGGCGGGCTCCATGCTGATGCTTTTGTTCATCACGATCCCGCAAGTTGTCTATGAGGGCGCAGCGGTTGCAGGTTTCGTTCAGCATATGCTGGCGTGGTTTAATTTAACAACATGCGGACCCGTAGCATTTGCAGCTGCATGGGCCGTGATGATGGGCGTACTAACGACGTTTGGGCTCAGTTGTGATGTGCAGCTGTATCGCGCCCTGACAACCCAAACAATTGCCTGGTCACCTCAATCGGCGACTTATAGCCAATAGGCCCATAAATCGTGTCAGCCAAATAGAGTGTTGGCTCTTCAAGCGGCACATCAACATAGCGATCCCTGACCACTGACAAGCAAAATGCCATCTCGTTCATCACCCCAAGCACCTGCCTGCTTTGCGTCCGTCCGATGACAAAATCCTGCATCTCACGCAACTCGTGATCCAGCGCAAATTCCGGCACGCCAATTCTGCTCAGCAGCCAGCCTACGCCACTGAATAGACGAGACGGAAACGTTGCCGTGTCTTTAGCCGTCAACAATACTGGCAAGAAGGATCGTTCACTGACACAAAGGATGAGTTGCTGACGGCCAATATAAATGAGGTTGGCATACCAATGCCCCAGCACAGTGGTCGCCACAGTGCCATCAAGCCCGGGTTTTGCCTTCAACCGGATCAGCAATTTTTGGGTGCATCTTAGGGCGATCATAGGGTGAGCGCCATATAATACTCGCATGCAGTCAGCCCATAGCACAATCAACCTGGAAAGCTACTTTGACTTTCTAAACTCACCCAATGGACGCCAAGCGATTCGGATTGCTGGCACGCGGATCGGGATCGAATTTGTGTGCTATTGTCAACCTTCAGTCAATATCTTCCCGAAGAAATGCGCGAAGTCTGCTGGCGGCGCTAATCAGAGCATTGGGTTCAACCTTCTCCGAAGCTGATATCTCAATTGTGGACTTGAGAATATCTTTTAGCGAAAAATACGGGGCCCGACAGTCGTCGGTTAGATACAGCCCCCCCATGTCAAAATACCAATCGCGCATACCTTCGGAGACTTCCTTCAGTTGAGCCTTGTCGAGTTCGTGATTCCTATCGTATCGCGCAAAGGGCTTGAGAATTCGGAACAGGGCCTCGTATGCAGCACGGCGCTTTGACAGAATCTCAGCGTCGACAGGTACCTTCTTCCGGGTGGATTCACTTGCCGTTTGCAACGTGTCAAAAGACTCCCAAATAGAAGGGCGCATTTCCCGGCAGATATTCTCGAGATCATCGAGGCGATTCAGACGCTCAAGATAGAGTAACAGATTCCTGGCTCGATCAATCTTTGCGTCTCCTTCAATGTTTTCGTCGTCAATACCGAGTTGAAAACAGATATCCTCAATCTCAGCCAGACTAAACAGACGAACGAGCTTTGTTCGCAAGAGCACGAGTTTTCTATTCATAGCGGATATTATTCCTTGAAACCAATCACGTGTGCAGTACCAAGCTCACCGCGGTCGGAAGCCTGAAGCGAAGCCAAGGCACGAGGCGAAGTGTAGGGCGGTAGACGTGCAGGCGCAGCGTCGTGTTAATCCGCGGTTGATGCATGTCGGGTGTGATTCCGGTTATCGAATTACTTATCTGGCGTGAGTTGGGTAACCTGCCAGTAAACGCACTGCCACTTTCCTTGTGACTGTTTCGTGAAAACTTTGACGTTCTGATAATCTTTGTCGTTAAATGTGACAGTGCAAGTCACCACGCCCATCGTTTCACTGCACCATGAGACAACTTCCGGCTCATGGATGCGGACACTTCCTCTTGGATGTGTCTTAATCCACTCAACCATAGCTGCTTTGTTTTGCTTTTGATGGGGTGCGCCAACTTTGGACCTCACAATTTGGAACTCATCGGCCAGCACATCTTGAAGGAACTCTTCCCAGCTTTGACCATCAATCTGGGTTTCTCCGCCTCCGCCTTCTTCGGCTCTAAAGGTTTTGAAATTCAGCGCTCTTAATTCGACGCAATCGTCAGCCATCGTAGCCTCCGTTTCTGATTACCTCAGGTTTTTGGTAGCCGCACCCTTCACGGGCGCGCCGACACAGGCTTTAGTCTGCGGCTACCGCAGAAAACCTCAGGTAACCAGCTTCCGTTTATTGATGCAGCCTGTCCAGTTATTACTATTGTCTGGGCTGCTGTTGATTCTTTATCCCCACCAATCAACCCAGAGATTCCCATCGTTGCCCTCTACAAAGACGTGTGCCCGCTGAGGCGAGGTAGGTGTGTCCATCACGGTGACCGCACCTATCAGCCCTCTGATGTTCGCCCCTGCGGGTTTGCCGAGATCGGTCCACGTCCACGCCGTGCCACTCAACCAACGGCACCAGACATTCCCGTCGTTTCCCGCAACAAAGAGATGCGGCCGCTCGGGCGAAGTGGGCGTATCCATCACCGAGACCGCCCCCACCAGACCAATGATGTTTACGCCTGAGGGTTTGCCCATATTAAGCCAGCTCCACGTCGCCCCACTCCACCACAAGCACCAGAGATTAAAGTCATTGCCCTCAACAAAGACGTGCGCCCGCTCAGGGGAAGTGGGTGTGTCCCTGGCGGTGACCGCACCCATTAGCCCCCTGATGTTCGCCGTCTGGGGTTTGCCGAGATTGGTCCACGTCCACGCCGTGCCACTTGACCAACGGCACCAGACATTCCCATCGTTTCCCGCGACAAAGAGATGCGGCCGCTCGGGCGAAGTGGGCGTATCCATCACCGACACTGCCCCCACCAGACCGATGATGTTTACGCCCGCAGGTTTGTCCATATTGGTCCAATTCCACGTCGATCCACTCCACCACAAGCACCAGAGATTAAAGTCATTGCCTTCGACGAAAACGTGGGCCCGCTCGGGAGCGGTGGGCGTGTCCCTAGCGGTGACCGCACCCATCAGCCCCCTGATGTTCGCCGTCTGGGGTTTGCCGAGATTGGTCCAGCTCCAGGCCGTACCGCTCGACCAACGGCACCAGACATTCCCGTCGTTTCCTACGACAAAGAGATGCGGCCGCTCGGGCGAAGTGGGCGTATCCATCACCGAGACCGCCCCCACCAGACCTGTGATGTTCACGCCTGAGGGTTTGTCCATGTTGGTCCAATTCCACGCCGCACCGTCCGACCAACGGCACCAGAGATTAAAGTCATTGCCCTCTACGAAGACATGGGGCCGCTCGGGGGAAGTGGGCGTATCCCTGGCAGTGACCGCACCCATCAGCCCCCTGATGTTCGCCGTCTGGGGTTTGTCCATATTGGTCCAATTCCACTTATGGACGACGGAATGCACTATGGAAACGGTAAAACCACCGGGGACTTGCCCATTAACCTTTACTTCAAACTTCTCGATTGCGTTGCTGTATATTTGGCCAGCAGAGAGCGCAATTGGCGTGCGCAATTGCACCGGCCAATTGGATTCATCAATTTCGTAAACCACAACCCCTTCACTTGGGATGCCGACAGAAACTTCGGGGGTATTTTGGTCATAGAGGTCCGAGCGCGTGCGTGCCTCCACGAGAAAGTAACGTTGGGAGATTGTGGATGGGATTCTCACTGCCGTCACCCGGCCGGGCGGTGGAGGCTGGGGCAGTGCCAAAGCGTGCAAGGTAAACGTAGACGCACCACCCAGAGTCATCGTGGGTACATTGCTGGGGTCTAGCCAGCCTAGCTTCAACTTCGTATAAGTCGATGGGTGCGTTCCGCAACTACAGGCCATATTGTCGAAACGCTCAGGGTTAGGATTCGTGTTGTAGAGATCACCAAACGCTGTAACCATGTGCATCACTTCCATGGCCCATGTACCCAAGTTACCGTCCAGACTCACGTACCCCGTGCCGGACGACCCATCGTTATAAAATGCCCAACTCCGACCCCCAAATCCCTCATGGAAGACGACCAATTTATAGGGAATCAAAGCGACATCGGGTGTAACGGCTATGGCCGCTGCGATGGCGTTATCCATCGTAAGCCCTGGATTGGGTACCCGTGGATTGCCGTGCATCTGCCAAGCAACCGTGACTGGATCAAAGACCTGAACGTCAAGCAGCGCCTTTCCATACGAAATTACACGAATGTATTCTCGCAACGAGCGGTCACGATTAGTGGCCACGTCAAAGTCAAACACGGCCCGATCAACGACGCGCTCGCGGAAGTCTGGTGGTGCAGGTGGCACAGCGGGATCAGATGGAAGTTGTTGAGTGACAATAGTTGGGATGACGGCGACTTTCCGTAATCCAATCCAAGGGCTAGGCATAGTTTTTCTCCTCTTAAAGAAATTCGTGATTGTTTACTGCGGCGAGGCCCTCCATTGGTATTTTCAACGGAGGGCTGCAAGATACAGTAAGTGGTAGTGATGTCTGAGCAATTACTCCCCGGCAATGCTGGCCTCAGATGCACATCTTTTCGGGCTTTCCGAAAACGAGCGTTACGCTCGTGTTGTATGTCATCACGTCTTTGCAGGTCACGAGACCGTTGGCCTTGAGTGCATCTAGGAACGGCCCAGCCGGGATTGCAGCGCTGGTATCGCGTATTGCCATCCCTTTCTGTTTGCCCACAAGTGAGGGATCCCGATGCCGCCACGCAAGTGAGAAGTACAACCCAAACTCGCTTGGTGTCAGATCGTCACGGACTCTGCATTCTTCGACAAAACCTGCCGGGGTTGTTACAACATGCTCGATAAGCTCCCGCAGCCAGAAGCACTTCCCAACTATGGGGATATTGATGTCCACGAGCTTAGGGAAGGGCTTTGCCCCATCTGCCAAAGTGAGGCTGTCGAGCAATTCCTTAGTGGCATCAGGTGAGCTGAGTTCGCCAAAGAGTCGGCTCAAAGCGCCGAATCGGTCGGCTAGGTCTTGGTACATACCGTGAAGATCAAGATCGCGTATTTCCATTGTAAGTCTCCTGTCATTTGATTTGACTGTTGTAAATGTTGGGCTAAAAACATTGCTAACGTGCGCTAAAGCGCGTGGGTGACATCTCAATCAACGCGTCTGTCCAGTGATTTGTCACAGCTCGTTGCACATCGGATGAGTCTATTCCGTGAGCGTTTATTCAGCGTGTTCAGCTTGCAATACTCGCGTTGGTGGTTCCGCACCGGCATGCGCTTCATCGAATGCCGGATTAAACAACCCGGCCACTGCCTTGCACATGTCCCAGGGTTTTGAATCTTGATTGGTGAGGATGATGACGGTTAGATGGTCATCCACGAAGCGCGCCATACAGGTCGTAAAGCCCCAAACGCCACCACCAAATTCAATCAACCGGTGGCCCTTAAAATTCTGCGCAGACCAGTCATGCGCGTAGGGCACCGGCAAGCCGTTGTTCAGCAGTAGCGGCGACCAGACTTCGTCCTGTCTCGCCTGAGACAAGATGCGTCCGTTCGTGAGCGCCGCATCCCACCTGAGCATGTCGCGCAGGCTGGAGAGCAAACCGCCGTTGGCGGCGTTAGCAGGCACAGACGGCGAGCGGTTGATGTTGTTCCACTGAATGCGAAAGGACTTGCGCAATTGATCGTTCTCCCACTCATAGCCCTCAGCCCGGTTTGCAACGATGGCCCGCACATCATTGTGGCGGGTGGCCGTCATACCCAACGGTTGGAAGATGCGCTCCTGCAAAAATAAATCATACGGCGCACCGGTAAGCTGATGAATGATCATGCCGAGCAAGTTGTAGTTGGTGTCTACATACTCAAAGGCTGTGCCGGGTTCAAAGCGCAGCGGCCGCCCAAAAGCCGCCTGAGCGATCTCTTCCACGGTCAGATCCTCCCGATCCCAATCCAGCCCCCATTCACAGATGCCCGAGGTGTGGGTGATCAGCCGTCGCACGGCGATGGCCTGCCACTCGTCGGGGAGATCGGCCCTGAAGCGAGATAGGTTTTCATCCAGGCTGAGTTTGCCCGCCTCCACCAGCAGCAGGATGGCTGCGGCTGTAAACCCTTTGGTCATCGAGGCGATCTCATAGACCGTGTCAGACGTGGCAGGCACACCCAGTTCCACATTCGCCAGTCCATAGCTCTTCTCGATCACGATATCGCCACCTTTAACCACCGCGAGCGACAGGCCGGGAATGTGTTTGCGTTGCATCTCGGCTGCGATGTAATCGTCAAGCATGCGTTCAAAATTCATGATGTCCCTGCATGTTTATTTCCGGCCAATTCAAGCCGGTTTCTCGACAAGCATCGGATTGATGCCCATCTCAATCTTCATGTCCGTCCAATGGGTTACATAGATATCCGAAATGATCTTGCCATTCGCCACGTGATTGAAGGTGATCCCGGCAACCGAAAATGCTTTGCCAACAGGCGGCATCTGACCTAGCTTGGGGTTGCTTGCTGACTCCGCATTCGTGCCTGTCCATCGCCAGCGGGTCGCCACAGTGTCGCCTTCTGCAATCATCTCGTCGATGTGTAACCTGAAATCCGGCACGGCCTTGCGAAACTCAAGCACGTACTCTTTCACCTGCGGAAGCGTCCCACCAGAATCCGCAAAGCAATCCTGTGCGCATATCTCATCAAGCACATTCACGTTACCCTTATTCCACGTCTCATCCAGGTATCGGCGGATGAGCGCCTTATTTTCTTCGGTTGACATGTATTCTCCAGTTTGATAACTGCTCAGGTCATCATTGCAAACTCGAAATCGGAGTGGGTGGTTACAGACAGTCTTCTATTCCCCTACCAGCGCCTTGAATCGCGGATCATCTGCGATGAAGGCAAACTCCGGGTCGATGCGCACCCAGCCGGGCTGCACCAGCTTCTTCAGCAGCGCGACCTTCAACAACGCCACGGCTTCGTCCACATTGCCTCGGAGCGCCTGCACACACGCGTGGCCGTATTCCTCGTCCTGCCCGGCCATGCTGTCGGCCAGCGCATCTTGTTCGTCGGCTTCGGCGGGGCGGCCAACGGCGCGATAAATCTGGGCCAGCACCGACCGCGCTTCGTAATCCTGCGCCTCAAGTGCAATCGCGCGTTCCAAATGCGTAATGCCTAAATCCCGATCACCCAAGTGATTGTGGATCATCCCGATGATTCGGTGCGGCGAGTGCGCCTCCGCGACGACGTTCTCGCGCTGGCTCAGGGCCAATGCTTCGTCGTACTTCCCTTGCCGCAAAGCGAGCATGCTCAACCAACCCAGCGCATACGTGTCCGCTGGGTCTTGCGCAAGGGATTGCTGCAAGATCGCGATTGCCTCGTCGAAGCGACTCAGGCGCGCGTAGGTGCTGCCAACTGCATTGACAAGATACGACTCATTCGGATTCGCCGCCACTCCGCGTTGGAATGCAGCGATGGCTTCCTCGTACTTGCCCAGCTTGGTCGAGAGCAAGATGCCGATGCCGTAATACGCATGGTCGCAGTGCGGGTCGATGGCGATGGCACGCTCGTAGGCCGCGATGGCCGCTTCGGGCGTGCCGATGTTGTAGTTCACCCGCCCGATGCCGTTCCAGGCGTCGGCGCATTTCGGATCGAGCGTGAGGGCGTGTTCAAACGCCGTCATCGCGTCGTCATATCGCTTGGCATGCAGGTGCGCCATGCCCGCATCGACGAGTGAGCGTGCATCTTCGGATTGGGTAGTGATTGAAAGTTTGTTCAAAAAAATTCCTTTGCGTGTGCCTCACTTCGAGACGGCCGCTTGGAACGCAGCCACATCCCCATCAAAGAAGGTCACGTTGTGGAAGGCGCTCTTGGCTAGCTCGGCCGCCACCGCCCGCGCCTGTTTGCCATCCGCCCCAAACACCAGGATGCGCGTGTTGTGATCCTGCATCGGCAAGCGCCCATCGCCCTTGGACGCGGCCACCTGATCCAGCGGGATGTTTCGGGCATTCGCCACCGTCCCACCCGCAAACGCCTGCGCATCGCGGGCATCCACCAGCCACGACGTGCGGTCATTCGCAAACACATGCTTGATGCCATCTGGCTCGATCTGCATCGTGCCCGCCAGCGCCCGCCAGACCGGCGCGCCGAGTTGATAGCGGCGCACGTTGGTGTAACCGGCCGCTTTCAACTCCTCGGACAGGAGCTTGCTCTTGGGGCAGAATGGGCCATTGCAATACAGCACGATCGCCTTGGTCTTGTAGCCGTTGACGACGCGCCCGACCTCGGCCACATCGGAGACGTATTGCGCCTTCGACACGCCGGGCTTGGCGGCAGCGTTGAGTGCGCCGGGGATATGACTGATAGCGTATTCGGCATACGGGCGGGCGTCGAACACCACGGCGCTGCCCTTGGCCAAGATGTCCTGCAACTCTGCGGTAGAAATCTCTGGCGTGACGTTTTTTGCCTCTTGGAGCGTGGCTTGGTAGATGCCGATGCCGGCCGCGACAGCGGCACCGAGTGGCGCGACTTGTGCAGCACCGAGCAACAGTGCACCCACGGCGGCAGCCAGGCCGATATTAAAGAGATCTTTTTTTGTAAGCATGTTGTCCCTCCTACAGGACTGGTGACATGTGCAATGGCTTGGCATGTCTCAATAAATTGTTTGTTTTTGTTCGCGTTTAAAGTTTGGTTTTTGCCGCGAATCAGCGTAGCAGTCGCACCGTTCTCAGAGCGTTTCAGTATTTTGGCTAGGGCTTTGTAACGTGCGTGGCATACCCCTTGACCGATGTAAGTTGGATGGGAAACTGTCGCAGCACATCACGCATCTCAATCGAGTCACCGGCGGCGATTGACAGCATGAGTGCCGAGAATGATTGCTGAAGCGAGTCGGTCGCGGCCGCCTGTTGCGCCTGCAATGCAGCCACAGGCACATCCGACAATTCAAACTGCTTGCCGCTCACGTCCTCAAATATTTTCACTGCCGCTAAGGGGCTGAGTGCTTCCGGCCCACCCAGCTCAAGCATGGCATTTTGCGCAGCCGGGTTATCCAAACTCTGCACAGCGAACTCAGCCACATCGCCCAGAGAAATCCAACTCACCTTGCTTTGGCCAGAGCCATACAGCGTGGCCTTACCGTTCGGAAAGTCGAAGCCAAGCGCCGGGCTGAGCCAGACTTCCATGAAGCAACTTGGGCGCAAGATAGTAAACGCCATGCCGCTTGCGCAAACCGCATCCTCAACATTGCGCTTGGCAGCCGTGAGCGGGGAAGGCTCGCCATTGCTATCTATATTGCGCGAGTACGACACGTATATGAATCGACTGACACTTGCTTTTTTGGCCGCCGCAACGAGGCTAAGTTGCCCATCGCGGTCAGTGGCTTCAATCGAATCACCTGGCTGGCGCGAGACTGTTGTTGTCGCCGTGCTGATAACGGCATCCACGCCCGCGCATGCTGCGTCAAGCGAGGCCCGATCGCGCAGATCGCCATAGACAATTTCGGCCCCCATCGTTTTAAGGCGTTCAATTTTGGATGGATCTGAAGTGCGACGCACAAACGCCCGCACGGATTTGCCGCCCTCAATGAGTCGGCGGCAGATATCGTTTCCGAGAAAACCTGTAGAACCAACGATCAGAATCATGACTTTGTCCTCCT
>JANMVQ010000093.1:0-2897 GCA_031392845.1 Chloroflexota bacterium | reverse complement strand
GTAACCAATCCGCGTATATCAGACTGATCAATCGTCGTCACGCCGCCCGCTCTGCGTTCAGCACATTGCTTCAACAAAACCAACAGGAAAATATCAACCAAATCAGTTACATTTGACAGGTCAATACATATCAGAGTTTAGTAAATGTGGCTTGGTTGAAAATAATAGCCATATGCTATTTGCATATAGCATATGGCTGAAATGAATTCATGAATTTCCCTATCAAATCAAGCAATCCCCCTTCGCCAAAGCGCGCAAAGAGTGGCCAGTGGGCGCTCAAGCCGCAAGACGTTGTGGTGGCGCTAAAGCTGGTCGTCCTGCGTGGTGAGCGGCTGACGTATGAGGAGCTTGGCAAGAGGCTAAAGCTCTCCTAGTTTGAAGCGCACGCGGCTGCAAAGCGTTTGGTCGCTGCCAAGTTGGCGACGGAAATTGAGGGAGAGATTCGCCCTATCATCGCAACGCTGAAGAATTTTATTTACTACGGCGCGCCTTACGCCTTTCCGCCGGTGCGCGGGGAAATGATGATCGGCTTTCCCACGGCGTACGGTGTCAATCCATTGAAAGAGAAAGTACTGTTCGCTGACGAGAATCCGCCAGTGTGGCCGAGTGCTGAGGGTACGACGCGTGGAATGACGCTGTTGCCGCTATATGAAAAAGCCCCGTTGGCAGCGGTTGAAGACAAGGCGTTATACGAAATGCTCTCCTTGTTCGACACCTTGCGCATCGGTGCGGCGCGGGAGCGTGAGCTTGCGATTGCATTTCTCGAAGAACGAATTCGCTGATCATGAGACGAAAAAATCGACATCCTGATTAGAATTTATGGGCCGGGCTCGCATTTTCTACAAAGTCCTCGCCCATCATGCCGTTCCAGCCATTTCCGCCCTGAAAGGCGCACCAGTACTAGAATTTATATTTTTGTCCACATATTTGGAACGACCATGTTTCATGGATTGTTATAATTTGTGGACGCCTTATGAGCTAGCTAGTCAAAAACCATCTTGTCCACGTTTGACAGTTGTCCATGATTCATGGACAATAATAAATTATGGACACGCCAAACATCACCGCTGAGCAAAAACTCCTCAATGACGTCCTTGCGCGCCTGCTTGCGCTAGGCGTGCAAGGGGAGATTGTCGAGCACGAGCCAAACATGGGGCGCGGGCATACCAGGCCTGATGCGCTCGTTCGACTCAGACGTGGCACCGAAGATGTGCTGGTTGCCGTGGAAGTAAAACGCGGCCTTCGTCCAGGCACCTTGGGTGCGACACTCTTCCAACTGCAACGAATGGGTGAGACCGCTATGTTGATGGCCGACTACGTCACGCCCCAACTCGCTGAACAATTGAAGGCAAACAAAATTGCGTTTGCCGATGCGGCCGGCAATGCGTACATCGAGCGGCCCACCTGGCTGATCTGGGTAAAGGGCGAGAAGCCAACCGAGGGTGCCTACGCGCCAGAACAAAAAGGCCGCGCGTTTCAGGCAAGTGGACTGCGCGTGCTGTTTGCGTTGCTCTGCAAACCAAAACTGATAAATGAAAACTATCGTGTGATCGCCATAGAAGCGGGCGTGGCACATGGCACAGTCGGTTGGGTGATGGCGGAACTACCCGGCTTGGGATTTGTTGCCGAGATCGCCGGCAAGCGCCGATTGCTGCAACCCGAACGCTTGCTGCAACAATGGGTGGAAGCCTATGCGCGCAAGCTGCGCCCGAAACTGCTGCTGGGCCGCTACCAGGCTGACGGCAAGGAGTGGCAGGCAACACTCGACCCCTTGAAATATGGCGCGGTATGGGGAGGGGAAACGGCTGCAGCAAAAATGACCAACCTGCTCCGACCCGAGATCACGACGCTGTATGTCAGGAGGCGAGACCCCGCGCTATTGCATGCGGCGCGCTTGAAGCCAAACCCGGCCGGCAATGTTGAATTGGTCACGCGCTTTTGGGATTTTGAGAACGATCAAATGGATCTGGCACCTATGATATTGGTATACGCGGATCTGTTAGCTACCGGTGACGCAAGGTGCATCGAAGTGGCACGCGAACTGCATGGAGAAATCATTGCTCGATTTGGCCGATAAGAAAGACCTGCGGCCGCTCGCGGTACTTATCCGCGATCTTCGCGCGGCAGCGCCCGATACGGATGTCATGCTAGTTGGCGCCATGGCGCGTGATGTGCACTTGCTGCACGCATATGGAATTGAATTACCGCGGGCGACAACGGATATTGACATCGCGCTGGCCGCTCGCAACTGGGCTGCGTTTCACGAATTGCGCGATGCACTACTGGCCTCGGGCAAATTTGTTGCCAGAACCACGACATTGCACAAACTGGTTTATGTGGACCTCAATATCGCAATCGACCTCATTCCGTTTGAGGGCGTTGAGGACGCAAAAGGGAACATCACCTGGCCGCCCGACAATGCGGAAGTGATGAGCTTGATCGGTTATCGTGAGGCGCGCGCGAGTGCGGTTAGGGTGCGACTGCCCTACGATCAGCAATTGGTGATGGTTTCGCTACCAATGCTGGCTGTGCTAAAAATATTTGCGTGGATTGAGCGCCATCTGACCGAGCCGAGAAAAGATGCAAGGGATCTGGACGCAATACTGTCCAACTACCTTAGAGCGGGCAATGATGACCGCCTCTATTCGGAAGCCGCGCACCTGCTGGATAGCCCGACCTATGACTACGATCTCGCAGGCGCCTGGCTGTGTGGGCGCGATGCGCGAAACACGCTTGAACCCCAAAGCGATCGCGCCGCACGAATCGTTACCCAAATGAATACGATGCTTAATCGTGAGACTGAACCGGATGGGCCGCTAAAGTATGCGGGTGAAGTACAAAGTGGCAACCCTGACCAAACAAGAATCATGCTTGCGGCATTCGCCGCAGGCCTTAAC
>JANMVQ010000079.1:0-1764 GCA_031392845.1 Chloroflexota bacterium | reverse complement strand
GATACAGATGTGCTCGTCCCCCAAAGCCGTGCACTGGATTTTGTCAACAAAATGCTGCAATATTCGCCCCGCCAGCGTGACCTAAAACGGCAGATCGATGTGAGCAAACCGCCGGGGCAATTGGCCGAGGCGCTGGTGCACCGCCTGGCCGACGTATTTGGTCAAGACATGCCCGGTCGCGAGTCCTTGGTATTGCTGATTGACGCGCTGAAGCCCGAAGTGGGCAGCCCGCAGCAAGACTTCCTCGATGGACTGGTGCGCAAATATCACATGCAGCATGCCATCGCGCCCAGTGACATTGATCATCTGCACACCGGTGGCGAATTAGAAAAAGTCATCCGCCAAAACAATAGCTTTCTGGATGTGGCCGTTTGGTTGGATCGCCTGACCGCCATCACCAAGCAAGTCTGCCGGGTGGAGACGCCAGCCGGGTACGGCACCGGCTTTTTGGTTGGGCCAGACGTCTTATTGACCAACTACCATGTGGTCGAGGAAGTCATCTTGGGGAAACACACCCCTGATCAGGTGAAGCTGTGCTTTGACTATGCCGTGCCTGCCACGTCGGGTCTGCCCGCCCAATGCGGACAGATATTGGGATTGCATCAACCCAATTGGCTGATTGATCACAGTGAGTTTGATGAGGCCGATCTTCAACCCGAGCCAAAGGCATGGCCGGTAAACCCTGACAAATTGGACTATGCCTTGTTGCGGATTGCTGGGCGGCCGGGCGAAACGCGGGGCTGGGTGCGCCAGGTAAACGCAAAGCATCCGTTTGTGCGTGATAGCGCCCTATTCATTGCGCAACACCCGCAGGGTGCGCCGATGAAGCTGGCATTGGACACCCGCGCGATTGTCAAAACGCTGCCGGGCCGGGTGCGCTATCGCACCAACACTGAGCCAGGCTCATCGGGCTCACCCTGCTTCGATCAGAATTGGGATCTTGTGGCGTTGCATCACTTGGGCGAGCCAGTCCCAAATACGGTGCAGCCCAAATGGAACGAAGGCTTGCCGATGGCCGCCATTGTGGCGCAAATGCAGACCAACGGAACATTGGGCGAGACCGGATTGCAAGTGCAGGAGTAGTTAAATCATTAGGCCAAGGATGGTTAATCGCATGAAAGACGAAGACTTTGATTTCACAATGACGGTGGATGAAAGTGCACTTGAACAGCGCGGCGAAGGCGAAGCTTTGATCGTCGACGAGCAAATACGAATGCTGGCGCACGAAAATCGACTTGTGCTACGTCGTGACAAAACTGAGCGCACCCCTGTGGATGTAGAAACATCCGCGCTATATATGTTATTGCGGTGCATCGCCCATCCACATCCAGAATGCCGTTTCCAGTGGGTTCGGATCAGTATGGATTTTTCCAACAACCTTAATGTTAAAGTGCGCGAGATGTGTCCGGAGCGAATTGATGGCACAGAACCAGTCAAGGTGTCGATGAAGCGATCTGCTAGTCTCTCGCTGGAGTATGGCGCATACAAATTGGGTCCCGGAGTCGAAATTGAACGAGGCACTGAACAGTCGATCTACTATCCCGGCATCGTTGGCAGTGGTGTAAATACCAGCAGTGTGCTGTGGGATTTTCAGACCCAAGGCGAAGCTCCGCTCTACGTGGATCGCGATCTACATCTGGTTTTGACGCAGCCCGCAGCTTTAGAAGCCGTGCGGACCAGAGTCACTCTGCGTGCTAAGGTGATTGCCAAAGGTATCACCGGATTCATCCCAATTATCGGCCGACGCGAGGTGGTGTTTGAGAC
>JANMVQ010000077.1:0-9108 GCA_031392845.1 Chloroflexota bacterium | reverse complement strand
GGGATGGATAGTGTTAACAAGCATTTCCCGCAACCGGTTCGTGGCGCCGAGGCGTTAGTGTTGGGTGCGAATGTAGCATTCGATGCGTTACCTGAGGCGCAAGTTGAAGCGCAGGCAACACTTCTTCAAACACATCAAACTACTGTCATTCGGCAGGATTTTCGCTGGAGTGAGATCGAACCTGTTAAAGGACAATTTAACTGGACACGTAGCGATGCGATCTTCGCCCAAGCCAATCGGCACAGCCTGCGTGTGTTGGCTGTGTTATTGACATCACCAGCCTGGGCACACCCACCATCTGGGACAAACCCTCTCTCACAAACGGAAACAACGGCCCCACAATATGTTGAGAACTTCGCCCGGTTTGCGCGTGCGTTTGCAAATAGATATGACGGCCCAGCGACATCGGCAACTCAGCAGCGTCAATCACCCATTGTTGGCTACCAAATTTGGGATGAGCCCAATCTATCTATTGGCTGGGGTAACAACTTGATTGATCCGGCAGGTTATTTGCGTTTGCTATGGGCGAGTGGTGACGCCATTCGTGCGGTGAACCCGTATGCGCGGATTGTGTTGGCTGGGCTGGCACCGACAGTAGAGATGAGCGAGGTCAATCTCGCGCCGAGTGCCTTCTTGCGCCAGCTTTATCGACTGGGCGGGCACGACGCTTTTGATGTGGTGGCGACCAAACCCTATGGATTCAACTTCCCAGCACTGGATCGGCGGGCCGATCCGGCGATTCTGAATTTCTCGAACATCCTGTTGCTGCGTGAGGAAATGGTCGCCCACGGTGAGCAGGATAAGGCGATTTGGGCAACCGAATTTGGTTGGAATGCGTTGCCTTCCGGTTGGCGCGGTGAACCTTCCATTTGGGGTGAGGTGAGTGAGACGCAGCAAGCAGTCTGGACGCGCGAAGCGGTGATACGCGCTGCGCGAGAATGGCCGTGGCTGGGCGCTCTTTTCATTGATATGCTCACACCACGTCCGCGTCAGCTCCAGCCTGATGTAGATCCGGCTTGGGGCTTTGGGATGTTGACCCAATCGGGCGAAACACGGCCCGTGTTCGAAGCATTTGTCAGCGCACAGCAAGATGCACAACACTCAACCCGAGGCCAGCTGGCGGCAGTGTGTGATTTGCCGACGCGGCTGGTCAAAGTTATTGACAATTTGAACTTGCAGCCGCAGAACAAACGCGCTGCGTTAGACACCTTGCCCGATATTGAGACATGCTATGTGCCTAATCCGCAAGCCACTTATTCAGAAGGATGGCGCTTCGGGCGGATGGGCGCAGATGTGCCGCAACGTGCTGGGGCTAAGGTCAACGTGCGGTTCAGCGGCGATGCTTTCGCACTCACGCTCCGGCGCGCGGGGATCGAGTATCGAGCATATGCGTTTGTGACGATTGACGGTCAACCCGCAAATTTACTGCCGAGAGAGCCGCGGGGCGCCTATATCGTGATGAACTCCGCTGATTTGCAGCCGCATGTTGAGACGATTGAAGTCGCCAATGGGCTGGGGCCAGGCGAGCATGTGGCTGAGATTACGATCGATGGCGGTTGGAATTTGTGGGCGCTGGTGGGATGGAGCAGCCGGTATGAATTTCAAATAGAAAGTGCAAAGTTGAAGGTGGTAAGTGGAGCGGCGCTGATTGGCGCAGTGTTGGGTTTAGTGGGATTGGTGTTTGCAATACCAAGAGCGGGATGGCGTGTGATGCTGGTTGCGTTGCGACCGCGTATAGTGCCCAAGATTAACGCAGCCCATGCGGTGGGTGCGGGCTTGCTGATGTGGCTGACAGCTTCTTTGACATGGGCACAAGATGCGGCCACTGCCTGGCGTAATTGGCCGATCGCCCCAGCGCTAATAACAGGATTGACCTCGGCGTTAGCATTTTGGTCGCCAGTTTATGTTATTGGGTTGATCGCGCTGGTGGCCCTATTTGGGCTAGTGTTGCTGCGATTAGATCTTGGGTTGATGTTATTGGCCTTCTTCATCCCGTTTTACTTGATTCCACAACGTCTGTTCGCCCATTCGTTTTCGATGGTCGAGTTGCTGACCCTCATGTGCTTGGTGTCGTGGTGCGTCTCGCGTAGAGCGTTAGGCGAAGAGCGAGGGGCGTGGAGCGACACGATTCGCGGCTTCGCCTCATACCTTACACCCCACGCCTTACGCTCCACGCTCCACGCCCTAGACTGGAGCGTGCTCTTGCTCGCCGTCACGGCGATCCTGTCGTCGTTTCAGGCGGCCTTCCAGGTGGAGGCATTTCGCGAATTGCGCATGGTGGTCCTGGAGTCGGCAGCGGTTTATCTGGTATTGCGCACCTCTGGTCAAACATTGGGTGAAAGAGGGCGTTGGCGCATTCTGGATGGGTTAGTCGCAGGCGTCGTGGTGGTTGCGCTGATCGGTCTATTCAACTACGTCCAAGGCGACCGCTTTGCCACTGAATCGGGTCTTTCCCGTATTAAGAGCGTATTTGGCTCGGCCAATAACGACGCCCTTCTATTCGAACGGGTGTTGCCGCTTTTAGTGGCGATGTTTTTGTGGCGTGTGGGCAGAAGGCAGACGACTGCCAACGGGAATCTGCGCTCTGCTTTCTACTCTCTGCTCTCGCCCTCTGCCCTCCGCTCAACGTTCTACGCCGCCGCGCTCGTCCCAGTAACACTCGCACTGGTGTTGACGCAATCGCGCGGAGCATTGCTGTTTGGGGTGCCGGCGTCATTGTTTGTGGTGGGCTGGCTCTTGGGTGGGCGTTGGCGCAGATTGGCACTGGTGGGATTGGGATTGCTGGTAATCCTGCTGCTCGCCTTGTTTACGGGTTTGGCCACTCCATTAGTAGAGGGCACGCGCCTGGCAAATGCATTTGATATGCAAAATGGCACGGGTTTCTTCAGGCTCAATTTATGGAGCAGCGCTTGGCGCATGTGGCTGGACCATTTTTGGCTGGGCGTGGGGCCGGATAACTTTCTATATGCCTATCGAAGCTTTTATATTTTGCCGGTGGCATGGAAGGAGCCGAATCTTTCACACCCGCACAACCTGCTATTCGAATTTGCCACTCGCCTGGGTCTGCCTGGACTCATTGCGGGAATAGGGCTGATCGCAGGCTTGGCTATACAAATTCGACAGGGCTTAAAACACGATTCACCGGCCCGCCCCATTTACATCGGCACCGCCGGCATGTTGGCCGCCATGCTGGCCCACGGCATGGTTGATCAATCTTTTTTCCTTATTGAGCTGGCATTTCCGTTTATGGTGCTGGCGGGTGTCGCTAGTAGTGCTGAGTAATGAGTGCTTAGTCCTTAGCACTAAGGACTAAGCACTCATTACTTTCTTCTTACTTCGCTGCGATCTTAATCTGCTTCGGCTTCACGACTTCGGCCTTGGGCAGATTTAGGGTCAACACCCCGTTTTCGAATGCGGCGTTGGCCTTTTCGGCTTCGACCTCACTTGGTAGGCTGAGCTGGCGATAGAACGATGCCTTGCGAATTTCCTTGAAGTGATACTTGGCATTCTCTTCAGTTTTTTCGTTGGCCTCTTCTGTTTTCACTTCACCTTTGAGAGTGACCACACCCTTCTCGAATGTGATGTCCACGTCCTCAGGCTTCCAGCCGGGCAAGGCAGCCTTGATGGTGTACTGCTCTGGGCTTTCGGCCACATCCAGCGAGGGCACATCGACTTGGTCGCCATTCTGTGCACCTGCGGCTTCAGTCGCCCAGCGGTTCAATGCGCGATTCAAGGTTGCCCACTCACTCCACGGATTTGCATATCGAATAATCCTAGACATTTCTGTAACTCCTTTTTCTTAACTTACTGATGAATATGCTGTGTATATTAGGCAGTGAGTGTTAGAGAATGTTAGACGGAATGCTTGAGTTTTATTAGAGCACTTTACGAAGCATCGATCATGCAGGCAGGCGCCCACCAGTAGTCAAAGATCGGACGTGCCTCGATCTGGCTAAAACCAGCTGCGCGTAATAATTTGACCCAATCCGGTATGGGGATCTCCCAGTTCGTTCGATTGGCACTACGGTCAAAATAGCCAAAGAACACCGGCATCAAAAAACCCTGTGCAACCACACTGTCATCTTTGGTCTGGTTGTGGTATTCGGTTAGTCCACGCAAATACCGAGTGGTCACATAGTCGATGCGTTGCAAAGAAAGAAAATCGGCAGGATCTGCGCCACTAGCATAAGTAGGCACATCAAACTCCACCATGATTAAGCGATCCACATGCGTCCGCAGCCAATGCAGCAACACCGAGCGTTCGTCAGGGGGGATGGATTGCAGGCTAAATGTCGCCTCGGCTAAATCCCAATGCGCATCACCGTGTTGCGCCACAAACTGCTGCAATGTGCCGTTGTGCCCGCGATGCGGCACGCCCCGTTTCGCAAGTGCCGCACTGGTCTGGTCTAGCAGCGCGGTCGATGGCTCAATCAAATCAATCTGTCGGATGTTATCTGTTAACGCAGGCAGCAGAGCCAGGCCATCGCCCACGCCGATATCCAGCAGCGAGATCGGGCGAAGCTGTTCGTAGACCTGTTTTAGGGCCGCGCTGGTCTCGCGATAGAGCGACACGTTACCACCGCTGCGAATAAAGGCACGGAACCCCTTGGGTGACACATAAACATTCTGACGACCTTCCTGCAGCAACCGGTCTAAATATAAGGCGGCTTCGGCATACACCAAATGTTCTGGCTCTCGTTCGAAAGCGCGGCTGGCTAGGCGTGCCGCGGTTGTAATATCGTCGTCGGCCCATGCCCGTACGGCCTGCAAAAAATGTTGGTTACTCACGCGGTTTCAAGAATACCAGCAAAGTGATTGCCCGGTGAGCTGGGATCATCGCTATAGTAAAAATCTTCCAAATGGCGCAGAATATCTTCGATACTAATCAGGCCATCATGATCCAAATCCATGCGCTGCGCTACTTTTAGCGCCATATCCACGCTAAGGCCATATGAACAGGCAATTCCGGCAAATTCCGCCAAGGTCCCTTTTCCATCTTGGTCATGGTCGGCTCGCGTTGCTAAACCACGTATATGATCGCGCACTTCATACTCCCACGCCGCCTTGTCCTTCAGAATTTCTTCCTGCGCGACCAAATAGTCATCCAGCGAGATCAAATCATCTTTGCCTTTTTGCATGACCCAACAAAGCGATAACCAGTTGTTGAGATAGCCTTCCTGAATGGTTTGATAGCCCAGTGAGCCCGGTGTGGCCCCGCTCAGCTCCGCAACCCGAAAGGCCACCAATGAATAATCGCTTTGTTCGATAAACCCGTCACCGTTGGTATCCCATAATCTAAACAGCTGGGTCAGTTTGCGTTTGCGAAGATCCGACAACATGATCCACTTCCTACTTTAGCCCCATCTCATTATTGCGTAGATATGCTAAGTACTTAGCGTTGATTTATCGTGGTTTTCTGTAGCAATCAAATCTTGACACATCAAACTTCCACCACCCGCCAGCGCATCCAAGGTGCCGAATTGAAGAAGCTGGACACCACACTGCCCGGCGCTACCAATACATCACAAGCCGTGCGTATCTCGTCCGACAGATGCAGCTCTAGCACCGGTAATAAGTTCTGCAATTGAGCCAGCGTGCGCGGCCCAATAATCGGCGCAGTGACACCAGGTTGATCTTTCACCCATAGCACCGCCAGTTGCGCCGGATCAATACCCCGTGCCTGCGCCAATGCCACAAATTGATTGCCCAGCGTCACCCCACGCGCTGTAATACGCTCGGCATAGATCCCCCCACGCAGCATTGCCCGCGAATCCGCAGCCGGAACATCCGTTGCGCTGTAGCGCCCAGCCAACATGCCCATCGCCAGCGGCGACCAGGTCAGCACCGATAGTCCATGCGCCTGACACATCGGCAGCATTTCGTTCTCGATGCGCCGGTCGAGCAAGTTATACGGCGATTGCTCACTCACAAATTTCACATAGCGCTTGATCTCGCTGGTCATTAGCGCTTCCATCACATGCCAAGCGGGCGCGGTGCTGCTGCCGATATAGCGCACCTTGCCCTGCGTCACCAGATCATCAAAAGCGCGCAATGTCTCATCGAGTGGAACATCCAGCGTCGGGCGATGGGTTTGGTATAAGTCGATGTAATCGGTTTGCAAGCGTAGTAACGATGCCTCACACGCTTGCATAATGTGCCGCCGTGAATTGCCCCGGTCATTCACCCCCGGCCCGGTCGGGTAATGCACCTTGGTCGCCAGAATAACTTGATCGCGCTTGCCGCTGGCCTTGAGCGCCGCGCCAATAATGCGTTCGGCTTCACCCTTGGCATAGCTATTGCTGGTGTCGATCAAATTGATGCCTGCGTTCAATGCTGCATCGATAATTTGCACACACTCCGCTTCCGGTGTCGGATTAGCAAAATTATCCGTCCCCAACGCCAGTGGCGCGATCTTTACACCGGTTCGGCCTAAGTTTCGATATTCCATTTAGATTGCCGAAAATCCGCCGTCGACATAATACATTGACCCGGTCACATAGCTGGCTTCGTCTGAGACCAAAAAGCGCACCACCCGCGCGATTTCTTCGGGCTGGGCCAGGCGACCCATCGGCACAACCCGGTCACCCATCTCGCGCAATTGCTCATCATTTAACGGCGCGGTCCTGCCGGCTGCACGGAGCATAGGCGTATTGACTTCGCCTGGGCAAACGGCGTTCACCCGCACTCCATGGCGGGCATGTTCGATGGCAAACGTGCGCGTGATTTGATGCACCGCCCCTTTGCTGGCCGCATAGGCCAATGCACCCGCGCCGCTGAGCTCCCCCCAAATTGAGCCGAAGTTCACAATGGCGCCGCTGCCCTGCGCTTTCATCTGCCGGATTGCAGCGCGACACATATAAAACACCCCGCTCACATTGACGTTCAACATCCGTTGCCAGTCATCATCGCTCGTGTCCAGACCAGCCGAGCGCAAAATGATGCCCGCCGCATTCACGCATACGTCCAAGTGACCCTGTTGCGCGACCACCGCCTGCACTGCACCCTCGCAAAACGCTGAATCGCTCACATCCCCGACTAAGGCCGTTGCACCCATCTCCTGCGCCGCCTGCTGAGCAAGCGGTGCATTGCGATCCATGATAAATACTTGCGCACCCGCCTCAATCAGCAGCCGGGCTGTGGCTACGCCCATGCCCGATGCCCCACCCGTGACAATGGCCGTTTTGTTTTGAAAGTTCATGCCATGAAGTATCGCGCATTTGGATTTGTTTTGGTTCCATAACGACTCAACGGATGAACAGCGGATCAGCGGATAGGCTGTTCATCCGTTGAGTCGTACACGCGCAAAAAAGTGACTCTTAACCCTTTACAGGAACCGGCAGTCATTCCAAAACTTGCTCCTACATGTTGTGTAAACCAGTTTTACAATCTAATATAGGCGCAATATCTAGCAAACATCTAGACAAATCAACTTAGGCATCGCGCTAACAGCTACAAAACACAACAGGAGCGCAATTACAAATGGAAAGAGCAAGCGGCATTCTGCTACACCCGACCTCGTTGCCGGGACGCTTTGGCATTGGCGAATTCAACGACAGCGCCTATCGCTTTATCGAATTTCTGGTTGAAACCGGCCAAAAAGTCTGGCAAGTGTTGCCACTCGGTCCGACCGGCTATGGGGACTCGCCCTATCAATGCTTTTCGGCATTTGCAGGCAATCCGCTGCTCATCAGTCTGGAACATCTGGCTCACAGTGGGGCGCTGGCGTGGAGTGATCTAGAGAAGACGCCCACCTTTCCTGATGAGCGAGTGGACTATGGCGATGTTATTCCGTTCAAATATGACATCCTGCACAAATCTGCGATTCATTTTTTGCAATATGCTCCGCCCGAAGATCACGAAGCATTTGAGTTGTTCTGTGAAGAGAACAAAGCCTGGCTGGACGATTATGCGTTGTTCATGGCCATAAAACAGGCCCATGGCGGCCAAGCCTGGAACACCTGGGCCGACGACATCGCCCGCCGCGCGCCGCGTGCGGTAGCGAATTGGCGTAATCGGTTAGGCGCGCAAATCCAAGAACAGCAATACTTTCAATTCCAGTTTTTCAAACAGTGGAACGCGATCAAGAAATATGCCAACGACAAAGGCATCCAAATCATTGGCGACATCCCCATCTTTGTAGCGATGGACAGCGCCGACGCCTGGGCCAACCGTGAGCTGTTCTACTTTGATGAGCGCGGCAAGCCCACGGTCATCGCCGGGGTGCCGCCCGATTATTTCAGCCCGACCGGCCAACGCTGGGGCAACCCGCTGTATCGTTGGGATGTGATGAAGCAGCAGGACTACACGTGGTGGGTCGATCGTATTCGCGCCGCGCTTAAGCTATATGACTCAGTGCGTATCGATCACTTCCGCGGCTTCGAGAGCTATTGGGAAGTGCAAGCTACTGAAGAGACCGCCATGAATGGCACGTGGGTGCCTGGACCGGACAAAGCCTTATTCGAAGCGATTCAGGCCAAATTGGGCAAAGACCTGCCGATCATCGCCGAGGATCTGGGCGTGATCACCCCTGCGGTAACTGCTTTGCGCGACCGCTATCACCTGCCCGGCATGCGGGTGTTGCAATTTGCATTTGTAGCAGATACCGCCTCAGATTTTCTCCCGCATAACTATGTGCCCAACACGGTGGCCTATAGCGGCACCCACGACAATGACACAACTATGGGTTGGTTCGCCAAACTAGATGCAGCCACACGCCAACAAGTGTTGGATTACACCGGCACCGATGGCAGCGCGATTCATTGGGAGTGCGCGCGCATCCTGTTGATGTCAGTGGCCAACACCGTAGTACTGACCTTGCAGGATATCTTGGGGTTAGGCGGCGAAGCACGCATGAACTACCCCGGGCGTGGCGATGGCAATTGGTTCTGGCGCTTCACCCCAGACCAACTTACACCCGAGATCAAAGCCCGATTGAAGAAGATGACCCAAACATATGGGCGATAGGGATCTTGAGTTTAGAGCGCGCGGGTAGAACACACAACTGAGATGTTGGTGGGAAAGCCGAATAAAAAATCTAAACGGGACTAAGTTTGCTTGGCGCGGCGGGATTTAAGGGGTGCCGGGGACTTACGAATAGGTTTGAGATGC
>JANMVQ010000065.1:0-21789 GCA_031392845.1 Chloroflexota bacterium | reverse complement strand
CAGCACTCTACTTTGCCACCCCGCGTGGTAACATTTCTGGTTTTGCCTAAGCTCGCTAGCTCGGATTACTTGTTGGGGGGGGGTGGGTTTCTTTAGAGTGCTCATAGGATGGGCGACGGGCGACGGGCGACGGGCGACGGAAAATTGTCATCCGTTGTCCGTCCTCCGTTCAAATTAGCTTGTCAGCCGATAACCTCGCCCACGCAAAGTGACAAGATATTTCGGCTCGTCGACGTTTGGCTCCAGCTTGGAGCGCAGGCGACTGACCAGCTTTTCGATGCGGGCATCATCGACCGTGTCCAGATAATTTTCGCCCCACACATTGGTTACGATCGTGTACTTATCAACGATCTTGTTCAATCGTCCATAGAGTAGCAAGAGTAATTTATATTCAAGATCGGTCAACGCTTCCACCTCGCGTCCATCGATTTGCACTGAACCTGCCTCAAGGTCAACCTCAACCCCGCGCGGCTGATTTGGCCGGGTGAGCGTTTGGCGTTTGACAAAAGCCGTCCACAACGCGCCTACCGCCATATCACTCGTATCTGTCGCTGCAATCAGGCGTTTTTCGATCAATGATAGACGCCCCTCGCGGCTGGCCGTTTTACCTTGATTCAGAGCAATCAGCGCATCACGCTCGCTTTGCGAGAGCTGCTGCCAAAGCTTGACACATTCGGCACGCACGTTGGCATTGTCATCCAGCGATTGGGCAATCACAGCCAGCGCTTGTTTGCGCCCACTGGCCGATACGCCTGCAGTGCTGCTCTTGCGCCAGATGTCGGTGACACTGATTAATAAGCCACTGTGTCCACCTGCTTGCTCCAAAATAAATTTCAACTCGTCTTCATGCAGCTTATCTGCGTCATCTTTGGCAAATTCGGTCACCAGCTTTTGGGCGTCGTGCCGGTTCAGCATGCCGATCCATTGGATGTGATGGGAAAACAGCTCGATGAACTCGTTGGCCTCTGGGTCATTGCGCAAATCGGACAGCAGGCGCTCGGTCGCAGTAACAAGAGTCAACCCGCCCGAAAGCTTATCGACCATGGCGCGCAAGTTCAAAAAGGCACGGCTGTCTAATTTTTCAAAGGGATCATCGAATTCGTCGAACGCCACGGTCAGATGCTTGCCACTGTCTTCGCATACTTTGCTGATGGCATCACCAAACGCCAATGGGCTGCGGATAGGAGTGGATGGCTGCACCACTTCGTTGTATAGCTCAGCCAACTCATCAGCCAGCAGGTTGACCGCTTTGCCACTGCCTCGGCGCAGGCTGCTGATCAGGCTGCGCAACACGATCTCGTGTAATGCCTGCTCGCTGCGAGTGGGCATGAGGTTGCAATCGACATAGACAAATATCCAATCATCGTTTTGATCTTTGACGAGTGCTTTGCGCACGACAGGTGCACCCAGTTCACGCAGCAAGTGAGATTTGCCCATGTTACTAAGGCCAATAATGGACACGCATTCGTTGGCGCAGAGCGCCTCTATGACAGCTTTGAGTTCGGTTTCACGGATCATGGTTTTGAAATTACTGTGTGCCTATTTTGCCAGTGTTTTCAAATTTCATCTTTTCGCGGATGTACAGCGCTAGCGCTCCCTAATTCAATACGTTGCCAATTGCTATAACAAAGAAAGCTGAGCCAAAATCTAGGATCGTCGGCGGGTCACTACAAACACCAATTCCGTCGCAAAATCCAGCCGTTGCACGCGGTGCGCCCACGAGCAATTTGCCATTAAGTCATCAAAATGGGCTGCGTAATGGGCTGCCATATTCTTGTTGCGCCCACCCAGGCTCTGGGCCGGGAAGCTGACCACGATGTGTTTGGCATTCAGCGCATCCAGCAAGAGCGACCCTATCGTCTTGTCCACTTGCTCCAAGCACGGGATGGTCTTGAGCACAAACGCCACATCGACGGGAACGCCGAGAGTTGATGGCTGAAGGCTGACCTCCGACACCACATCACATACCTGTGCGTGCGCATTCACGTACCCTAATTGGGCGAAGCACTCATTGAGGAATTCCATCATGTCGCCGTAGATATCACAGGCCAGATACTGGACACCCTTGGGCAAGGGCATCCACGGCAGGGTGAGTGGGTTTAGCCCACAGGCCACGTCCAGCACCGAGTTGATCGAGGTGTCGATTGAGTCGAAGATGCGCCGGTAGAACGTATCGAGCAGGGGCAGGCGCTCTCGGGTTGAGGCGTGTTGGGCAAGCATAAGGGTGAGGTGCGACGCGAAGAGCGATGGATCAGCCGTGAGGGTGGATAGCCATTTAGCGTAGCGCATGTCGCCCTGGTAGGCCCCACCGATTTGGTGCAGCTTGTTTTTGGCGGCTTTGATCGCTTCTTTGGTGTTGCGGCGTTTGGCCAACTCCTCAGTCGCCACCCGGCGAACGATATCCTCGCTGACATGGGCGTATTTGGTGCTGGCGCGCAGCGCGGCGAGAACTTCAGGGAGTGGATCGGACACACGCCAAGTTTAGCTTGGCCGCTCGCGCGCCACAATCCCACGCAACCCGTCCAGCACACCCTGCGCCGCCGCCTTCTCTACCAACTGGCGCGCTTTGCCGCTTAGGGTTTGGGCGGGCAGGTCTTCAAACTTAAGGCCTAACTCCCAGCATACGGTTTCCAGCTCTTCCAAGTTAAAACGACTGGTTAGGGTGCGGAAGAGATCAAGCGTCTGGGTGTCTGGGGTGGCGGCGGAAGTGTCCGGGGAGGTGTCGGAAGTGTCAGAGGTGGCGGGTGCGACTGTGTTCAGGTTGAACAGGCTACCTTCGTGCAGCGCCCCACCGGAGACTTTGATGACGTTGTTGCTCAACTGCGCTCCATCACCAATTTGCACATTTACATTGCCAGGCCCGTGTTGTTTCGATTTCAAACCCATCGTGTCTACCCCCGGGCACGGCGTGCACAGCATCGTAAAGACGTGCGGTATGCGCGTCTCTACAGGTTGACGAGGTCTTCCAGTCGCTCGCGCTCGCGGATCACACACCAACCCTGATCACGATTGCTCTCAATCATCACTTCGGCCCCGCGCGGGCGGGTGTTGTAGTTCGACGCCATGCTCATGCCATACGCGCCGACACAGTGGATCGCTAGTAAATCGCCTCTATGCAATAGTGGCAATTTTTCGCTTTGCGCCAGAATATCGCCAGATTCGCAAACCGGCCCAACAATGTTGTAAGAAATGAGCGGTGCGTTCGCATCGGCCTTTGTACCGGAATCATTTGGCACCAAAGTCACTGGGTGTTTAGCCTGATACAGCGCCGGGCGAATGAGATCATTCATAGCGGCATCGACCACCGCGTAATTTATTCCACCATTTTGCTTGGTGAATAGCACTCGTGTCAACAGCACGGCGGCATCCCCAACGATCCAACGTCCCGGCTCCAAATGCAATTGCAACCCATGCGTCTTAGCCAGTGCAACCACTCCTGCGCCGATCTCGGCCACGGGTGCACGGGTTTGGTCGGGCGTGTAGACAATGCCATAACCGCCACCGATGTCTAGTGTGTCGATCGCTGCGCCAAGTGCTCGGCATTCCTCGATGAGATCAATCGCAATCTTGACCGCCGCTGTATACGGTTCAATCTCGCTGATCATCGAGCCAATGTGAAAGTGAATCCCGGCGATGCGCACGCCCGCAAAATTGGTCTGTTGTGCCACCAGTTGCAGGGCCTCGCTCACTTCAATCCCAAATTTGCTGTTGGCCTTGCCGGTGGCCAGATATTGATGCGTGTGCGGGTCCACGCCGGGGTTTATGCGTAACGCCACTCGCTGCACTTGGCCGCGCACCGTGGCTAGGTCGCTTAGCACACGCAATTCCTGGGCGCTTTCGACATTGATCCAGCCGATATTCCGATCAAGCGCAGCAATCATTTCGTCATCACGTTTGCCCACCCCGGCAAACACAATGTGAGCAGGGTCTGCGCCTGCCCGCAGCGCTTGCAACATCTCGCCCACGCTCACCACATCAAACCCCGCCCCCAACTCGTGCAACAGCTTGAGAATATAGTGATTATTGTTCGCCTTCACCGCATAGCACAGCTGCGCACCCGGAAAGGCTTTGGCCAATTGGGCGTAATTCGACTCGATATGGACACGGTCGTAGACATAGGTCGGCGTACCGATCTGGTGAGCGATTTCTAGGTGAGACATGGCTTATGAATTGAGAATTGAGAATTACGAATGCAGAAAGGAGTAACGTGATGGGTTCTCCTTTCTGCATTCTTAATTCTTAATTCTTAATTCTCTTCTAGTACTGCGGCAAACTTGGGTCAATCTCGCGGGCCCAAGCCAAGATGCCGCCCTTGACGTTCTTGACATTTTTCATGCCAATGTCGTCGCGCAAGAACTTCACGATGTCGGCGCTGCGGGCGCCACTGCGACAATGTACGAGAATCTCATCGTAGGGCGCGAACTCCGAGATGTGCTGCGGCACGTCGCCTTTGGGTATCAAACGTGCGGCGTCGAGATGGACGATATCCCACTCATTTGGCTCGCGCACATCTAAAACCAAGGTATTGGTATTCTCCAGCCCCTGCTGGATACGCTCACGCAACTCTTGCACGGTGATCTCCGGCACGCCATCTTTGGTCTCGATATGGGTAGCTGGCCTTATTCCACAGAATTCTTGATAGTCTATTAATTCTTTGACGGTCGGGTTTGCGCCACAGATCGGGCAGCTTGGATCCTTACGCAACTTTAGCTCGCGGAACTTCATTTCCAGGGCATCGTAGAGCATCAGTCGTCCAGTCAATGAGTCGCCGATGCCGGTGATGAGTTTGACGGTTTCGGTGGCCTGAATCACGCCGATTACACCGGGTAGCACGCCCAGCACGCCGCCTTCGGCACAGCTTGGCACGAGGCCGGGTGGCGGTGGTTCTGGGTAAAGGCAGCGATAACATGGGCCTTCCTGTGCCCAAAATACGCTGGCTTGCCCCTCAAAGCGAAAGATGCTGCCATAGACATTCGGCTTGCCCAGCAGCACGCAGGCATCGTTTACCAGATAGCGGGTTGGAAAATTATCGGTGCCATCGACGATGATGTCGTAATCCTTGAAAATCTCCAGTGCGTTCGAGCTATCGATGGGGAACTCGTAACCCACGACCTTAACATTCGGGTTGATATCGTTGATGCGCTGGGTGGCGCTCCACATCTTGGGCTTGCCAACGGTGCTTTGGCCGTGGATGATTTGGCGCTGTAGATTTGACTCATCGACTATATCGAAGTCGATCACGCCTAAAGTGCCCACACCGGCTGCCGCCAAGTACATGGCAGTGGGTGCGCCTAGCCCGCCTGCGCCCACCAGCAACACCTTGGCTGCCTTTAGACGCTTTTGCCCTTCCATGCTGATCTCAGGGAGAATTAGATGGCGCGAGTAGCGGCGAATTTCGTCGTTGGACAATGAGGGCAGGCTCGCGACTGGTGTGTTGGGCCAGGGCGCACCGCCGGCTACGCTTGGCACAATGCTGATGCTGGCCCCATCTGGAATCACCGTATCAACGCCTTGCAGATAACGAATGTCCTCATCGCCGAGGTAGACATTGACAAATGAGCGCAGCTTGCCATCGTCGTTATACAAATGCTTTTTGATGTCGGGGTATTTCGCCGCTAATGCGGCCAACACCACGCCAGCCTTGCCAGCCTCGGTGCTTACCTCGCGTGCGCCGCCGACATAGGCGCGCAGAGGTGTGGGAATGCGGATAGAGATAGACATTAGAATTTATATTATCCATCAATCACATGCAGCGATTCCTCATCAAACATCGTTCGGTCGTCGCGCAGGATCCAGCTTTGGGTTGTGGTCGCCTTGCCAGCCTGCACCCGCACGATCATGAACGAAATGACCGGCCAGGCCCACTCGCGATCGGTTTCGCTGGGGACGGATGGCGAATCTGGGTGCGAGTGAAAAAAACCGATGACGTCGAGGTTGCGTTTGGCTGCCGCGCGGTCGGCCCGGGCGATGTCTTCGGGCGCGATGAGAAAACGGTTGTGCTGTGTCTCTGTTTGCCCGCGCCGTGTATCGCTTGCCTCTGAGTCTGGCGTCCAAGCATTGTCAACCAACACCACATCGGACAGACGTTTATCGATATTATTTGCATCGATCTCGCCGATCAAGATGCCGCACGCTTCATACGGGTAACCCGCCTCTAGGTGCGCGTGAAGCTTGGAGAGAAGGGTGGGAGTTAGGGTTAGAGACATGAATAGGGGTTACCAGAACGTTTCACTTAAAGACTTAAAGCCCGCGTCCGCAAAGGTCGTCACGACCACGCCTGATGTTAGGCGTTTGGCTATACGCAATGCGCCGACGGCAGCGGCACCCGCCGAAGGGCTGACGAACAGACCTTCGACGCGGCCCAATTGAATCGTCATCGCCTGCGCGTCTTCTGTCGTGATCTCAAGGTTCTCGTCGGCTTCGTCCGGGTTATAGATCTTCGGCAGAATTGCGGTCGGCATGTATTTCCAGCCTTCGATGGCGTTGATGGCTGAGTCAGGCATCAGCGAGATGCACACGATCTGAGGGTTTAGCTCGCGCAGCCGCCGGGTCGTGCCGATGAAGGTGCCGCTGGTGCCTAGCCCAGTCACAAAGTGAGTGATGCGGCCGGCGGTCTGTTGCCAAATTTCTTCCGCCGTATGCTTGTAATGGGCGCGCCAGTTGGCCGGGTTGTCGTATTGGTTGGCGTAGAAGTAGCGCTGCGGGTCATCAGCATAGAGCGCCTGGGCTGCGTTAATCGTGCCGTTGCTGCCCAACATCGGATCGGTCAGCACTAACTCAGCCCCGTAGGTCTTGAGGATGGTCTTGCGTTCCGGACTGACCGACGCCGGCATGACCAACTTCACCTTAAAACCCATCTCTGCCCCAAACATGGCATAGGCAATACCAGTGTTGCCACTCGTTGCATCGAGAATGGTCTTGTCTGGCGTCAGCTCGCCACTGGCGATCGCTTCCTCAATAATATTTAGGGCCGCACGATCTTTGACTGAGCCACTGGGATTGAACCATTCGGCCTTCGCGTAAATCTCCACCGGGGCCACTGGCGCGCCGATCTTGTTTAGCCGCAGTAACGGCGTGTTGCCAACCAGTTTTGCAATCTGTGAATTTGTCATGAAATAAGAGGACACGGACTCACACGGAAAGACACTGAGTTTTTATGACTGATCCGTGTTTCTCCGTGTTTCTCCGCGTCCAAAATTTGAAATCCTACTTGGCCCCCACGGCAAAGACCTCGCGTTGGAAGAACCAGGCGAACGGTACCCAATTAAAGGCAACATGGCGCAACGCCCCGAGCACGGTATTTTCGTTGCGATTTTGCGGCGGCGTATCCAACCATACCTTGACGTCCTTGAAATTGGCGCGGGTCAGAAAACGACGCATCCGCAATAGGTCCTGCTCATTGACATGCACTTCAGTGTTGGCTTCGACGTTGAGTGCGCGCGGGTTCTTTGGGTATTTGTCCCCTTGGCCCATGAGCTTGCGGAATCGGCGCACCCACGGATAGGCATATTGGTCATACCAACGGTTGGGTGCGGTGTGAACAATAATCTGTCCACCGGGCTTCAGCACGCGATAAACCTCTTTCAGGCACGCATCTAGTTCCCACGGGTGTAGATGTTCGACCACATCGAACATCAGCACGCGGTCAAAGGCAGCACTGGTGAACGGCAGCATTTTGGCATCGCTGCGTGCCACGCCGTGCGTGCCAGGTTCGTCTGCCATGATGCGGCGGGTCATTTCAAGCGCGACCCGCGCATAATCAATGCCAAACGAGGCCGCCCCTAGCCGCGCCACATGCCGCACGATCTCACCGCGCCCGCAGCCCAGGTCTAGTACCCGCATACCCGGTTGCACTGAAGCAAACTCAAAGGCTTGTTTCAGGCGGCGCGACAAATTCTCGCCCTCAGACTCAATAAACTCATCATAGCCTTCGCATGCCGTCAGAAAGTATTCCTCTGTATACAAATCAGATGACAAGGGCTTCTCTCGATCATTCATGTGTGGTGGATTTTAGCGCGTGAGACAACGAATACGGCAACGAATAAACGAATGGCGAGGTTGTGTCACATTCATATTCGTTTATTCGTTTCCTTTCGTTGCCTCATTCGTTTATTCGTTTCAATTCGTTGATGGTCTTCGCCGCAATCTGCTCCCATCCGAATCGTTGGCTCAGTGCAAATGCTCCTTGTTGCAAGTGTTGACGCAAGCTATCGTTCTGTAATACTTGACGAATACCGTCAGCCAATTTCTCGGGCGCGTCTGGCGGCACTAGCCAAAGATTTACGCCGTGTTGCACTTCTGGCAGCGCCACACGTGGGGTGGTTGTGATGATGGCGCAACCGTGCACCAGCGCTGCCATCAGTGTGCCGCGCCGGAATGACACCCCATCGCGGTAGGGCAATGCTAGACAGGCACATGCGGCAAACGCCTCGCTCACGCCATGGTCGTCCAGAAAGCCGGTGGCATAAATATGTGCTTGCACTCCTAGCGACTGCGCCAACTGATTCAGCTGTTTCATATAAGCGATGTTGGTCGGGTCGCTCGCACCAGTCTGTCCGCCAATCTGCACCACCGCCACGTTTTGTCCCGCTTGCCGTAGCGCAGCCAAGGCGCGCACCAAGGTCTCGCCGCCTTTGCTCTCGTTCATAAAGCCAAAGTAGCCGATCAAGGTGCAATCGAGTGGGATGGCGTGCGCGCGCCGCCAAATATGCGCATCAAACGCATCCAGACGCACTGGGGTGATGTTGCTGCCAATCGGGATATGCACCACTCGTTGAATGCCCGCCTCACGCAAGGTTATCGCATCTTCCGGGTTGGTCACGATGGCGGCTGAGGCCGAATGCGCCATAAGCAGAATCGCCTGCCAGCGCAGTGGGCCAGCCTTTGGGAAGAGATAGGGCACCCGCAGGTCGTGAAAGGTCACGATAAACGGAATCAATCCTTTGCGGTTTAGAGATAGATCGCGAATCCTTGTCCCCGGCAGCAAATTGATCGCTGGGTGCATCTGATAAGCCGCGGCCTGATACTGCAAGTTCAAGACCTCGATCTGATGCGCAGCCACGAAATTCAACACATCCCGCCGGATGTGCCAATCCCAGCGCTGCACCACGCGATGCGCGTGCACGCCATCCACTGTTTCATGCATGGTGGTCTGCGGGGTGACCGGAGCCAATATATGCGGCGTATGCCCCAGAGCTGCCATCGCCCGCGCCAGCTCGCGGGTGAAATCGCCCAATCCACCCTGCATCGGCGGATATTCTCCAGCGATCAGACCGATATTCATCGCTTGATTGTCCCATCGCCGCATGTCAGCACCCGAGAGATACCTGAGAGATAATGCCCAACTTCATGGAAAAGCTCATCTTCGGATCGGACGCGTGGATAGCTGCGTTCAAAAATGCCATCAATACAGACCAAACCTACAAGGAATCAGCCCGACAGTGGGAAGGTGATTTCTGGTTTGTCGTGGAGCCAGATAACGACATTTCGCAGGCACAGTTGCTGATTTATCTTGACCTATGGCATGGCGAGTGTCGTAGCGCTTGCGTGGCTTACAACGAAAGTGAATATGCACCTGAGTTTCGGATCAGTGGCACATTTCGCAATTGGCAACGTGTTATCGAGCGCGAGGTCGACCCGATTCGGGCACTGATGACCAATAGCCTGCGGGTCAAAGGCAACTTGGCCAAAATCGTACGCAACGTGCGTGCGGCACAGGCGTTGGTCTTGTGCGCGGCCAAAGTGCCGACGATGTTCTAGAGCGTTACTGTACACTTCGAACATGAAATCAGCTATTTTCTCCGATGTTGATGGCACCCTTATTGGGGTTAGCGTGCCGCGTGTTTCGATTCAAATTGCGCGGGAGATGGGTCTGATTTCACGCGGCAAATTGGCCAAGATTGGGGTGCTGCGAATGCTATTGGCGGTGCTGCCCAAATCTTTCGAGAAGGATCTGGCCCTACGTATGATTGGCACCGCGATTGAAGGTCAGCTGCTTGAGGTCATTAGCAAAGTCAACCAGCAGGCACTCACTCAATTACAACAACACTTCAAACCCAAGACCTTGGCTCAATTGCAAGCCCACCAGAAACTGGGTATTCCCTTAGTTTTGCTGAGTGGCGGCATGCACGAGGCCATCGAGTCGCTGGCCGCGCCGCTGAACGCACGCGGTGAAGGCACACGCTTTGTGATTCGCGATGGTATTTACACCGCGACCCTATCCGGCATTGCCAACGTCGGTGCAGGCAAGGCTGCCCGTGCCCGACTGATTGCTGCCGAATGCGGCTATGACCTGTCCCAATCCTGGGCCTATGGCGACGGTGTCAGTGATATCCCGTTCCTCTCGCTATTTGGCCACCCCACTGCTGTTGACCCCGACCCCGGCCTGCGTGCCGAAGCCCAAAAGCGCGGCTGGCCCATTCTGATGAATTAAATGCATCAATGGTCAGCTTGGCCCGACAATGGTTAAATGCAGGCTATGCCTACTGTGCAGGAATTTGCTCAAAGCGTTATAGACAATGTCTCACGAGTGATCGTCGGCAAACATGATGCCATCGAACTGTTGTTGGTGGCGATGCTATGCGACGGCCATGTATTGCTGGAAGATGTGCCTGGGGTGGGCAAAACCATGCTCGCGCGTGCGCTGGCGGTCAGCCTGGGTGGGCAGTTCAAACGCCTGCAATGCACGCCCGACTTATTGCCCAACGACGTAATGGGGGTGTCAGTTTTCAATCAGCAAAACAGCCAGTTTGAGTTTCGCCCCGGCGCGGTGTTTGCCAATATTTTGCTGGCTGACGAAATCAATCGTGCCACACCGCGCACGCAATCGGCCTTGCTGGAGGCGATGCAAGAAGCCCAAGTCACCGTCGATGGCGAGACACACTTGCTGCCGCGCCCCTTTTTGGTCTTAGCGACACAGAACCCGGTCGAGTTTGAGGGTACCTTCCCCTTGCCAGAAGCACAACTGGATCGATTTTTGCTGCGGATATCGCTGGGGTATCCAAGCGTGGTGGACGAAAACGCCATCCTCAACGCCCTGCGCCGCGCCCACCCTATCCACCAGCTTCAGCCAGTCACTGATAGCGCGATGTTGGTCGCCTTACAACAGGTGATCTGGGACATCCACATGGATGACACATTGCAAAGCTACATTGTGGCGCTGGCACAGGCCACCCGCGTGCATGCTGATCTTGCTTTAGGGGCCAGCCCACGCGCCAGTTTGGCGCTCTTTCGCGCTTCGCAAGCCTTGGCCGCAGTGCATGGCCGCGACCATGTATTGCCCGACGATATCAAAGCCTTGATCCCATGTGTGTTTACCCATCGCCTGGTGGTGCGCCCCGAAGCCGAGTTGCGTGGCCGCACCCCGCAGAATGTGCTGGCCGATGTGGTGGCGGGCACGGCGCTGATGTTAGGATGAAGAGGTGAAGGGGTGAAGAGGATGACTTGTCAACCCATTCACCCCTTCATCTCTTCAGATTTTCAATAAAATGACCGTCACTTTATTCTTCACCCTCATCCTCATGATTCTGCTTGCGACGCTGTTGCGCCAGCCGATGTTGTTGACGCCAGTGTATTTGCTGACTGGGGCATGGGTGATTGGGCGCTGGTGGGGGCGACAGGCACTGAAACAAGTCGTGTGTTCGCGCACGTTTGTGGACCGTGCTTTCTTAAACGACAAACTCACTGTGAAGATTACCGTGCGCAATACCGGGCGTTTGCCAGTGCTATGGTTGCGTCTGCATGACAGTTTGCACAGTGGGCTGGGGCCGCCGGTGTTCGACCGTGCCATCAGCCTGCGCCCGTTTGAAACACGCGAGTTCGAATATGTATTGTTGGCCAACAAACGCGGGGTCTATCATGTTGGGCCGATGTCTTTTGTATCAGGTGATGTATTTGGTTTGGGCGAGCCACGCCGCGAGCAATATGCATCGTCGCCACTGATGGTGTATCCCCGCATACTGTCTTTGGAGCAGCTTCAGTTGCCCTCGCGCCAGTTGCTGGGAGCGCTTCGGCATAAGCAGCCCATTCACGAAGACCCCAATCGTGCGCGCGGAAATCGTGGTTATGTGTCAGGCGATTCGTTGCGGCGGGTGGATTGGAAAGCGACAGCCGCGCTAGGCCAGTTGCAAGTCAAGCAATTCGAGCCCTCCGTATCCATCGAAGCGATGATTGCTCTGAATCTAAGTCGAGAGGACTATGATCGCATGTCCTGGATTGATGGCACTGAGTTGGCGATTGTGACCGCAGCATCGATCGCCAACTGGCTGATTGAGCGCCGTCAAAAGGTCGGCTTGATGATTAATGGAACTGTATCTGCTGCTGAAAATTTTCAATTGCGTGGCACGCCCGTCAGTGGGTTGAACGTGGGCGCATGGCTGGCGCCGCATTCTGGCCGCCCGCATATGATCCAGCTGCTGGAGCGACTGGCATTGGCTCAGCCGATCGAAGGAGCATCGTTCGTGGCGCAGTTACAGCGCACCGTAGCCAAAGGCAATTGGGGAACCACACTCATTGTGATCACGGGTCAGACCAACGACGCGCTCATTCACCAACTGCTGGATGCGCAACGACGTGGCTTAAGCCCGATGCTCATCGCCTGTGGCTACGGCGCGCATTTCGAGCCGGTTCAACAACGTTGCGCCACAATCGGTATCCCGGCCTATCATGTCATACGCGAGAGAGATATGCGGGGAGTCATGACAGAGAAGTAAAAATTAGAAAGTTGAAAGTGCAAAGTTGAAAGTAAAGAGGCACTTGTCACTTGTTACTTTCAACTTTGCACTTTCTGCTCAAAGAGATGCGATCTTACAAACGACAACTGGCTGAGCGTAAAGCAGCTATCCTGGGGCTTCGGCAAGCGAGTGATCCGGTGATGGATGCCCCGGATGACCCACGCCAGATTTATGTGCTGGGCATGATCCTACGCTATGCCCTGGTGATAGGGTTGTGCACGTGCGTGACACTGGTGCTGACGATGGCGGCTCAAGAGCTATCACCCGGTGGTTATGTAAGTTTTCTGCCAGCGGTCTGTCTTCTCATAGCAATCGACTTGCTGGTGCTTGCGCCACAACTCAGCAAGCTGCCCATGCTGAGCAAAGAGTGGTTTTTGCAGAATGGCGCACGTTGGGTGCTGATTATTGCTGTGCTCAAACTGCTGACCTATGTTGGCGGTGATGGGTCCAAGATAGTGACGGATCTACCGCTGATGCGCACTGATCCGTATCGATATTTCTTCAGCTATCCATTTGCAATCATGCTCTGCGCGGTGCTGCTGGTGTGGATGATGGTGCGCACACTGGGGTTTGATCTTTCCCAGCTGACTGAAGGTGAGAAAACAATGGAAGTGTTGCCCGAGGCCGGCATGCGCACCGACCGGACGATTTGGCGACAAAGTTTGTGCAGCCATGTGCTGGGCTTTGGCGCATTCAATGCGCTAATTGCCACAGGCACTTTTTGGCTCTCCCAAAGCAAGCAACATGAGCTGAGCGCGACTTGGATCAGCATCGATTTGCTATTTTATTTTGCGATTGCGCTGGCGCTCTTTGGTCACACTCATTTGACGATTTTGCGCACCAATTGGCTGTGGGAACGCACTCCAATTGCGTCCAATCTGGTGCGACGCTGGACGCTCTACGGATTGGCATTTCTGGCCGGTTTAACGCTCTTGGCGTTGTTATTGCCAGTCGGCAGTCTCGATTTGCTGTTGCCCGCGCTAAATTTTTTGTTTCAGTTACTGTTCTATGTGGCGCAACTCATCACCTTTATTGTTGTTGGGCTGGCGCATTTGGTATTGGGATTGCTGATGTCGCTGTTTGGGCAATCGGCACCTGCTTCGCAAGCCCTTCCGCCGCCGATACCGCCTTTTGTCCCCAACGTGCCTGTTGAGAACATCCCGCTGCCGGCCTGGTATGAAACGATGCAAACGGTCATCTTTTTTGCGATCCTGCTTATTATTGCAGGCTATGTGCTGCGTTATGTGATCTTGCAACATCGCGGTTTGCGCGAGGCGTTGGCGCGTTTGCCCTTGGTGATCTGGCTGCGCGAATTTTGGCGCGGCTTGCAGCATGTCTGGCGCGCAGCCCAACAGGAACTTGTGTTGTGGGCGACACCGACGACACACAGCACGCCTGCCATTGCGGAAGATGCTGTTATACCGATAACACTCACCGGTATGGATGATTTGTCCCCGCGTGAACAAGTGATTGCGCTATATCAGCACACCGTGCAACAAGCCGAGCAACACGGCCTGCCACGCCCGCCCTCGCAAACGCCAAACGAATTTGCGCGGGCCTTGGCTAAAACCCTGCCTGACGCCGCAGCGGATGTATCCACACTCACCGCCCAATTCTCCACGGCCCGTTATAGCTCCCAGACCGTCCAAGCTGAACAAGTGTCGCTGGTGCGCTGGAGTATGCAGCAGGTAGTGCATTGGCTACGAAAGCACGCTGGTTCTAAGGCAAGCTGAAGCTTGAGCCGCTATGATTGTCTCCATGAAATTGCGCAAATTGGTGCGGGTGTCATGGCAAAGCTGGATTGGCCTCATCGTCCTCGTACTCGCGGCCTGCACCACAAACTTGGCATCCCCTGCAACGACCAATCACACATCAGAGGTCGACAGCACTGCATTGCCGCCCGTACCTACTTTGGTTCCGTCGGACGTTGCCGCAGGGGGTCCGCTATATCAACAACATTGCGCCAGTTGCCACGGCGCAAACCTGGAGGGCCAGCCGAACTGGAAACAGCCATTGGCCGACGGCAAATATCCTGCCCCACCGCACGACGACAGTGGGCACACTTGGCATCACAACGATACGGTACTGATCGGTATCATGCTCAACGGCGGAGATGGCACGGGCAATATGAGCCACGGCAATATGCCTGCCTTCAAAGATAAATTAACCGAGATACAGGTTCGCCAGATTCTGTCGTTTCTCAAGAGTCGTTGGGGCACACAACAGCGCGAATATCAATGGGCGCGCACCGTGGTAAACAATTAACCGCTGAATAATCTTCGTGATGCGCTTGCCGCACATCCCTACAAGTACAATCTAGACACATGACTGAAGTAAAGATTAACACTTACCTAGATCAACGCCGTAGTCGCCGTATCTTCGATCCAAAAAAAACGATAACTGAGGTGGATATGCACGCTTTGCTGGAAGCTGCGCGCTGGGCTCCTAGCGGCGGCAATGGCCAGCCCTGGCGCTACATCGTCGGCCACAAGGGCGATGCCAATTTTGAGGCAATATTGGCATTACTGATGGAATTCAATAAGGGCTGGGCCCAAAATGCTGCTGTTCTGGTGCTTACGGTGGCCCAGATGGCGCGCATTGCGTCCGACGGCAAACGCCAACCCAACCGCACCGCCATGCACGATCTGGGTATGGCCAATATGTCGATCACCACCGAAGCCACTGCCCGTGGGCTCAACGTGCGCATGATGGGCGGCTACGACTATGAGGCCGCCAAGAAATGGGTGCAGGCCGAAGAAAAGGGGTTTGACCTTGGCCCGGTCATGGCGATTGGCATAGTGGGCGATGCCAACCTATATAGCGAGGAGATCCAAAAACGAGAGGCCGAGCCACGCACCCGCAAGCCAATTTCGGAAATATTGCTCAGTCCGTGAGATTTCTGGTTTAGCAAGCAAACTTTTCAGGCTCTCCCGACTTTAGCGGGAAATGAACCACGAATCTCACTAATCTACACAAATAATTCGTGCCGCAGGTTTGTGAGATTCGTGGTTTATCCCGTTTTACTCGGTAGAGCCACTTTTCAGTAAAGCAGAGCCACACTATGGAATGTGGCTCTGCTTTTTTCGTATTGCGGCACGCTAACATACTTGACGTCTAACCTAATTTCCATCTTTGGAAGGATGCTTGCCCTTCTTTAGACTGCTAATGTCCCACCATGGAAGCATGACTTGATCTAAAATTTTTAGTTTTGTCATACTTGACAATAATCTACAGTTTTCACGTCGTTTTATTCATTTTTGCCCATATCACACTAAATTTTCATGTTCAATTCATTCCAGCGTGCCCCCTATTATGTTCGGTTGATGTTGACTGTTGGTCTATTCATAACAAGTATTGCAAGGCCAGCCAGTCTGTCCGCACACACACTGGATTCGGCTCAGGTTGAGTCACCCATCCTGTTTACGCCTATTCCGGCTGCACCCAAAGCTGTAGCGCCTTCCGCAGCCACCACGCCAGCAGGGTTAGTGGGTGCGCAGATCAGCTATTCTGAAGCCACGGGCAAAGCGCGCTTTCTGCGTTTATCGCCGACCCAGGCAACCCAATTTGCGGCGGAGTTGGCTCCCATGGCCAGATTGGTTGCTGGGGTGAGCAGCGCGCAGGCCATGGGACAGGCCTTTTTGCAGCGCTACGGCTCGGTCTTTGGTGTAAGCGATATCAATCGCCAACTCATGTTGCTTGACCAGACCACCGATACGCTGGGTCAGACCCACTTGCATTATCAACAAGTGCATCAGGGCGTGCCAGTGTTTGCCGGGGAATTGCGCGTGCATGTCAACGTAGCAGGCGAGGTGCAAGTGGTAAATGGCGTTTTTCTGCCTGACCTTAGCATCAACAGTGTTCCGTTGATTGATGTGGACACTGCGACCCAACGTGCGCTGGTTTACGTGCGCAACCATCCTCCACAGGGTCGCGATCATACAAACCCAACCGATGATGCGACGACCATTCCGGAAAAGTCCGCGCCATTGCCCATGTCCGTTTTGTTACAAGTCGCTCACACCCAGTTGTACGTCTATCAAACTCAACTAGGTGCCAACCAACCCGGCCCAGCAACGCTGGCCTACCGGGTGGAAGTGATCGGCGCACCTGGAACCGCACTACACGAGTTTGTATTTGTCGATGCACATAATGGCAAGATTGTCGGCCGCGACTCCGCCATTCACGAGGCCCTGCAGCGCGAGGTTTATGCTCCCACTTATACGCTCGCCAATCTGTTGTGGCAGGAGGGGGATGCATTGCCTTTTGCCGGTGCCACGGTCACACAATCGCTCAACGTCAACAATATCATTACGGGCACCGGTTTTGTCTATAGCTTCTTCAACAGCACGTTTAGCCGCGATTCATATGATGGCGCAGGTGCGACGATGCGTTCGGCCAATAGCAATGTCGCCTTTGCTTGCCCCAATGCCTATTGGGATGGCGCGGCCACTAATTTCTGCGAAGGGACAACCGCTGACGACATCATCGCGCACGAGTGGGCGCATGCCTACACTGAGCGGACGCATGGCTTGACCTACCACTGGCAAGCCGGTGCGCTGAACGAATCCTATTCCGATATTTGGGGTGAGGTCATAGATCGGCTAAACGGCTTTGGGCTTGATTCACCGGATATAGCCCGCACTGACAACATGTGTACTGCATTTACGAGCGGGCCAAACTTGCGGATAAGTCTACCGGTAACCATCGCGGGCCAATATCTGGGGGGTGCGGCTGATTTCGGTCCGGCGCTCAATAGCAATGGCATCACGGGCACAGTGGTGATGGCACAACCACTCGATGCGTGCTCCTCCATCACCAATTCTGTCGCCATTACTGGGAATATTGCTTTAGTTGACCGCGGAAATTGCTCGTATGCGAGCAAAGTGAAGAATGCCCAGGCTGCTGGGGCGATTGCGGTAATTGTCACAAATAATGCGAGCGGCGCCCCACCCATGGGTGGAGTCGATCCGACCATCACAATTCGATCCATCTCAGTTGAGAAAGCCACTGGCGATTTGATCCGGGGTCAGCTTAACCTGAGCCAAACCGTCGTAGCCAATTTGAATGCCGACCTACGCGGCACGGACAGCTCGATTCGTTGGCTAATGGGGGAAGATAGCACCGCTTTTGGCGGGGCGATCCGTGATATGCGGAACCCTAATTGCTACAACCAGCCCGGCAAAGTATCTGATGGCCTCTACGTATGCAGCACGGATACTTCGATTGGCGACTGGGGTGGCGTGCATAGCAACAGCGGTGTTCCGAATCACGCATTTGCCTTGTTGGTAGATGGGGGTAACTACAATAATCAATCTATCACCGGCCTTGGTCTCACCAAGGCCGCCCATATTTATTGGCGGGCCCAAACCATTTATCAGACACAATTGACCGAGTTCCCGGATCATGCTGATGCACTCGAACAGTCTTGCATTGACCTGACCAGCCAGCCCTTGGTGGCCTTAACCACCGGGGCAACCAGCGTAGGTATTTCTGGCGAGCAGATTAGTTCAGCGGATTGCACTCAATTGAGCAAAGCCATGGCCGCGGTTGAAATGCGCATGCCCCCTGCTCAATGCGGCTTCGCACCGATTCTCGACAAGAGCACGCCAGCCATGTGCTCGACTGGGACCTATCCCGCCACGCTCTATCATGACACTTTTGATGCGGACCCCAGTGCAAGTTGGGTGGTCAGTACCACAATGGTTGACCCGAGTACACCCATCGGATCGGTGGTGTGGACCTGGTCAAGCGCTCTGCCTTATGGCCACACCGGAGCAGCATTCCTGGCCGACAATGAGCTGGATAATAATTACTCTTGTAACCCTGGGTCAGACGTTAGCCGCCAGATGTATTTGGTTAGCCCGCCCATCACATTGACTGCGGGTCTCACCCATGTGTTGACGTTTGATCACCATATTGCCAGTGAGGACCGCTTCGACGGCGGGATTGTAGAAATCAGCGTCAACCATGGGCCGTTTACGCAGGTGGCTAGCAGCAACTTCATCTTCAACCCATATAACAAATTATTGCATGTGGACAATCCGTTGGGGAGTGTCGCGGGATTCAGCGGTGTCGATAGGGGTGCGGTTAAGGGGAGCTGGGGGCAAAGCCAAATCAATCTGAGTGGTCTGGCGAACTCCGGCGATGTTATCCAACTGCGCTGGGATTTCAGCACGGATGGGTGCGGCGGGGTGTATGGCTGGGCGGTCGATAATCCGCAAGTGCTGTACTGCGCCGCGCCAAACCAGATAGACATCGTGTTGAGCAACAATCAACCCTACACTGGCGAAACCGTGCTCATTACTGCTACTGTGCACGACATCAGCGGGACGCCATTAAGTGGGGTAAACCTCACCGGCAGCGTTTCGCCGACGGTGTCGGGCAGCGTCGGCGTGTTCACTCCGACAGACTTGTCTGGACGGTCGGTTGCCACTTTTACGGCGGGCAGCGTTGGCGGGGTAGGCCTTACCGCAGTCAGCGATGGCAACATCACCACCACTGCAACCATTACAACAGTTGTACCGGGCTCCTGTCTGGCCACGCCAAACAATGGCCTAACGGTCTTTGAATCCCAAGATGCCAGCGCAGCGCAACAAGCAGCATCCGTGGCAACATCCGGAAGCACTGTCAGAGTCGCCGGTTACTGTGCCGGTGTCCAATCTATCAACGGAATCACTCAAACCGTATATCTGACAACAGGGATTCTATTGCAGGGCGGTTATACCCGCAGCAACTGGATTACATCGAACCCGGTCGGTAATCCAACCGTGCTGGATGCGCAGAAGCAAGGACGTGTGGTGTACGGGAGTACCAGCATAGCGCTCTCGAACATGACATTGAAGAACGGCGACACCGACACCAGTGGCGGCGGTGTGTTTGGCCCGCGGGTAACACTGATCAATATCACACTTACCCAGAATACCGCCGGTGAAACGGGCGGTGCGCTCTACGCATCGGGGCTTGCCACGTTGCTTAATAGCGCAGTTGTTAGCAATAGTGCAGGCAGCTATGGCGGCGCAATTCATGCGGCAGGTGACGTATCCGTTCGCAATACCCGGTTTATCAGCAATGTCGCGGGTTTGTCGGGAGGCGCAATAGAGGCAGCACACTTTGTGACCTCGACCAGCAACCTATTCGATCAGAATAGTGCAGAAGCGGCGGGTGGCGGTGCGATTCACTTCAATGATGATACGGAAGTGGCCCGCATGACTATCACCGGCACGACATTTACCAACAACCGCGCCAATCAAGGCTATGGGGGTGCAGTGGATATCGATAGTTCGAACACAGTCATGATCACCAACAGCACCTTTGTATCAAACTCAGCGCAGGACGGCGGTGCGGTGGACAGCGATGCGCTGTATCCGATGTTGGTGCAGAACAGCGTATTTACGGCCAATATCGGCACAGTTTATGAAGGTGGTGCGTTGTGGGTGGATGGCGATTTGACGCTGATCGACTCGCGTTTTGTGGGCAACCGGGCTGCCTGGGAAGGCGGCGCGCTGGCGAATTGGGGATCGAGTCTGACCGTAAGCCGAAGCCAGTTCATCGGTAATATCGCGCGCTCAGGCGGAGCACTGATGTTTGGGGGTGACGGGGTGCGCATTGTCAATAACTTATTCGCTGGCAATACTGCCACCAACACCAGTGGTCAGGCCCTGCATTTAGATGCAGCTGGGCTGGCCGAGGTTGTACACAATACTATCGTCAGCAATTCATTGGCGAGCGGCTCGGCCATTTATGTGCATAACGGTAGCGCAGGCGTAACCAATACGATCATCGTCAATCACAGCATTGGCATCAGCCAGACGGCTGTGGCCAGTGTCATTGCGCAGAATGACTTGTTTGACGGGGTCACAGTAAGTCATACTAAGGCGACTGGGGGCAATGCCACACTGAGCAACCTGCTGGCAGGGAATGCCAGCTTTGTGAACGCAGCTGCGGGTGATTACCACCTGAGTAATACATCGCTGGCGGTTGATCGGGGCACTAGCACCAGCATTGGCAGTGGCAACGATTTTGAGGGCCAAGCCCGGCCACAACAAGCTGGGCCCGATATCGGTATGGACGAATCGCCGTATGCGATCGTGGCTGATCTCACGCTCAGCAAGCAGGCCTCGAACGCATCGGCGCTACCCGGACAGACAATTACCTATACTTTGGTCTTCACCAATCACGGTCCGCAGTGGATTAGCGATACGCTGCTCAGCGATGTGTGGCCCAATGAGCTGACTAATATTGTCTCTAATACATCCGCCGGTATTGTCCCGGCCTCGAACCAGTCTTGGCGCATCGCTGCGCTGGCTGCCGGGGCGCAGGGTTTCATTACACTAACGGGCCAGATCAGTCCGGCTTTAACTGCATCGGTAGCCACAATCGCGGTGACGAACACGGCCAACATCACGCATAGCGCGGATGCCAACACGGTGGACAACAGCAGCATAGCTGTGGTCAATGTCACACTCCCGCAGACCAGCGTGAGCGACGCCAGCGCGGCGGAAGGCAACAGCGGGCAACGGGTCTTGGTATTTTCTGTCATACTGTCGCAGGTCAATCCGTATGCGGCAAGTACACTGAGATATGCCACTCAAGATGGCAGTGCAAGTGCCGGCAGCGACTATGTGGCAAGTAGTGGAACGATCACTTTCGCACCCGGGCAAGGGACTCAAGCAATAAGCGTTTCAGTGAAGGGTGATACCCTGATTGAAAGCGATGAAACGTTCACGCTTTCGCTCTCGAATCCCTCTGGTGTGCTGATCGCGCAAGGCACTGCAGTGGGACGTATTGTGAATGACGACAATGGCATAGCCATCATCGGACTGCGGGTCACCAGCGATGCGCCAACCGTATTGGGCGAGGAAACCGAGTTTACGGCAACCATCAGCACCGGTAGTCAGGTCAAATATTTGTGGGATTTTGGCGATGGGGTGACGGACACATTCGCCAACAGTTTCCATACCTATACCAGTGTTGGAATCTTTACCGCAATCGTGACTGCCAGCAATAGTTTAGGCAGCAAGAGTGTCGCAATGCCTGTGACGGTAACTGCGCCGATCAC
>JANMVQ010000013.1:0-3363 GCA_031392845.1 Chloroflexota bacterium | reverse complement strand
GGATAGCTTTTCGGTCGCATATTCGCGCAGCGATTCCAGCATTGTGTAGCGGGTGTTGCCGTGAACGGTCTGGGCTTGGATGAGCGATTTGTCGGCCAGCAAGCGCAGCGTTAGGCTAACGTCGGCTGGGTGGGTCGCCAGATGGGTGGCAAAGACAGCTGCGATTTCCTCGTCTAGACCCCCCGCAAACACCGAAATTTGGGCGAACAGCACTTGTTCTGGTGGATTGAGCAGATAGTAACTCCAATCGATCAGCGCTCGCAGCGTTTGTTGGCGCGGGAGTGCGGCTCGACTGCCATGCGTGAGCAACTTAAAGCGATCATCGAGTTGGGTCGCTATTTCCGCCACATCAAAGTGATACAGGCTGGCGGCGGCCAACTCTAGCGCTAGTGGGATGCCGTCTAGGCGTCGGCAGATTTGGGACACGGTGGCGACATTGTCATCTGTCAAAGTGAAATTGCGTTCGATGGCTTTGGCGCGTTCGACAAACAAGCGGACTGCGTAGTAGCGCAATGCCAATGTGGGGTTATGTATCTCTTCAGGTTGCACGGAAACGGACAGAGAAGACACCCGCCAGACCGTTTCACCGTCGATACGTAGGCATTCGCGGCTGGTGCAGAGTATGCATAACTGAGCGCATGCGCTCAACAAACGGGCGACTAAGATGGCGCAGGCATCAATTAAATGTTCGCAATTGTCCAGGATAACGAGCGTTTTTTTGCCTTGTAAACGGTCGATCAACGTCGTGATGACATCGGGATAACGCTGCTGGCTGAGCCCAAGCGCCGCTGCTAAGGTGGTTGCGATGAGATCGCCATCGTTCAACGGGGCCAATTCCAGCAGCCAGACCCCATCCTCAAAACTACTGCGTAGCACACGTCCGGCCTCAATGGCGAGGCGGGTTTTGCCGATACCGCCGGTACCAATCAGGCTGAGTAGACGTTGGGGTGCGCTGCCACGATGACCAGTGAAATAGGCCGCGATATCGGCCAGCTCGCGTTCGCGGCCAATGCAATGGGTGAGTGGGGTGGGCAAGTTATGGGGGACGTCCTTTGGGGTGTTGGAGTGTTGAGGAAGTGTCAGAGTGTGAGGGTGTCGAGGTGTCGAGGTGTCTAGGATGCGGCGGAGTGAGGCGCTACTGCTGGGGGCGCGTTGTTCCAGTACGGCAAATAAGCGGGCCAGATTGGCTGGTCCTGGCAGGCGGGGAGAGGCATTGCTGGTCCATGAATCCACGGCGGCCAAGGTAACGCCTAGGGCTGATGCCAACACCCGGTGGGTCACTTTTAGCGCGTGCAGGGTTTCGGCCAATTGCGTAGAAAAGCGGGCTGCCTGTTCATCGCGTGTGTTTGATGTGGGTTTGCGTTGTGCCATTGGGGTATGAGGTTAAAACGAGGAAGAGGATACGTCAACTAGGAATCTATGCGTCAAGAAGCACGAGTCATCAGTCATAAGTCCGGTGGAGGTCACGTTTTTCAAACCACGCAATCGCAGCAATTGTTACATTTACCGGACTTATGACTTATGACTTTGCGAACGCGCCCCTACGAGGATGCCGAGTCGTTGGGATAGTTCTTACGAAAGTTAGGGTTTGCTCAACTATTGGCAGACCCAAACCTGATTGAAAACCCTACCGCATCCGCCCTAGTATGTATGTCGGACAAAGGTTTGCTTATGGCACAACGCAAAACAAAAGCACATTTGGAATTGCATGACCAGATCAAGATTGCCCAAGGGGCAATTGAGGCTGCTTTAACTGATACCACGGTGCTGGCCTTTCTTGCAGACCATGGCTGCACAGCCACACGCCTGCGCGAGGGTAAAACACTGTGTATGACAGCGCAGCAGGCCGCCAACAATGCAGATATTGCAATCATTGCGCTAAAAACGTGGATGGATCAATTTTTGGCACTAGCACAAGTTGCACTACAGCCAAGGCCGGATTTGATGAGTAAGTTGCAAGTGCAAAGTTAAGCGACAAGGGCGAAAGACAGAAAAGTTATACATCGGTCATTCAATGACAAGTTGAATGACATCTGAAAGATAAAAGACGGCAAATGAAAGATCTCCATGGGGGTAATACATGTCAATTTTAGAACTCAAATACAAACAACATCGAAAAGCACAGGCGACAACTATGGTCTATCGAAATCCAGCTAAGGTATGGATTGCAGCGGCGGTCACGTTGGCGGCGCTGCTATTGGGTGGCACATTGGCCGCAATGCACTTTTTGTCGCCGACCGAGACCTGCGAAAACCCGATCTTTGCCGGGCCGGGTGGGACGACGGAGCAATATACGATTTGCTTCGATAGCAAGGAAGTCTTTCCAAACATCGTTGCTTATCACGGGAGCACCGCCACGCCAATCCGTTTTGGCTTGAAGAGCGTGGGTAAAGTGCTGGCATTATCCGATGGGCCCAATGGCGGAAATGCCATCATACAAGTGTTTACTGCGCCGACATCTGGCTTGCCACAAGGCACCGTCACCGTGTGGGGTTCGTTGAAGTGGATCAGCGACACCCAGTCCACGGTGGTCATGAACGGCAACGCTAACCACCAAGACTTTGAGGAGATGCGGCTGGACACACCGACCGGGTTGATCCGCAACGACTTGCCCGATTCGTATAACCTGTCCACTACGCCACCTGGCACGGTGCGCAACAGCACATACACACTGAGTTGGCTGGGTCGAGCGCAATTGGCGGCTATGGCCGCCGGGGCGATCACCGATACCACCAAGCTGGACATGACCTTTGACTTGCGATCCAAGCTGTTTACCGGCACGCTGCCGTTGCCGCTGCAAATCGCAGGCGAACAACTTAATTCTGGCCTGATCATCACCCCCAGCGTGGTCTTTTCTGAGACGGGGTTCAAAGCGGGCGCAGTCCAAGATTTCCAGCTGCGGCTGGGCGGATTGGATGTGCGGGTGCGCAACGCTACCCTCAAGCCGGGCGAGTTCACCGCCGGCGCTGCCGATGTGTTGAAGAACGACAACCCAGAGTGGGGTGTGGTCGGCACCGAGGCCGGCAACGCCAATTTGCTGTTTAGCATTCTGGGTTTGAAATACACCACGGTCGATCATAAGTTTATTGTGCAAGGCGGTGAGGTGCCGATCCGCGACATCAACATGGGCGGCACGGTCAAACTCCAGCAAAACCGGCTGGGCGTGTTTTATGACAATCCCAACAACAAGACCTTCATCAAGATCAAGTCGAACGTGCAGTTTGGGGCTTATCTCACCACCACACAGGTTATCACCAGCGAATTGCTGTTCGGGCGCAAGGTGTTCACCCAGACCGGCCAGATTGCAAAATTCTTTGAGGGTGGTATCTCGGCTTTCACCGGTAATCTAGGTCCGCTTGAGAT
>JANMVQ010000582.1:0-21011 GCA_031392845.1 Chloroflexota bacterium | reverse complement strand
GCCGCCACGACTTGCGGTACGGATCTCAAGGCCTATCGACGGGGGCACAAGTTGATGCCGCCACCGATGCAGTTTGGTCACGAGTATGCCGGCATTATTACGGCAGTCGGGTTAGGCGTGACCCGTTTCAAAGAGGGCGATGCCGTGATGGGTACCAACTCCGCCCCGTGCAACGAGTGCCACTATTGCCGGCGCGGTCGCCCGCAGCAATGCCTGAATCTGAACCAACGCTGGAACTGGGGCAGCTACGCCGAGTATTTCAAGATACCGGCCCATATCGTGGCCCAGAACTTGCACCATAAGCCCGCGCACCTGCCCTTTGCCGAGGCGGCCTTTATCGAGCCGCTAGCCTGTGCGGTGCTGTGCGCAATCAATGCCAATATCAAGCTGGGCGACACGGTTGCGATTCTGGGCGTGGGAGCGCAAGGCTTGATGCAGTTGCAATTGGCCAAAGCTTTGGGCGCCTCGCGAGTACTGGCCATTGGCCGGGCCAAGGGGCGATTGGAACGGGCGAAGACGGTTGGCGCAGACGCAATATTCAGCACCCAAGATGGCGACCCGGTCGAATGGGTTAAGCAGCAAACAGCTGGGTATGGTGCAGATGTAACAATTGAAGCCGCAGGTAGTGCTGAGACCTGGCAGCAGGCTATGCTGATGACCGGCAAAGGTGGCACCGTGATGCAGTTCAGCGGCCTGCCCGGTGGCACGCAAGTCAGCTTTGATGCGACCCATTTGCACTACGATGAGGTGACTATCGCCGCGACTTTTCACCTCACCCCACGGACTGCCGAGATGGCTGCGCAGATGCTGGCGAGTGGCCAGGTTAATGTGAAGCCCATGTTGGATGGGGAAGTGCCTCTCGAGCAAACCGAAGAAGCCTTGCTGCGCATGCAGCGGAGCGAGGCCATCAAACTGGCGGTGAACCCCGAGCTATGACTACCCAACAGTTCAATGCAGTCGTGCAAGTAGGCGAACGCGGACGGGTATTTATTGCACTACCGTTTGACCCGTCTACCGTATGGGGCCAGAAACCCCGCCATCATATTCGCGCCACGATTAACGGGCTGCCGTTTCGGGGCTCGCTTGGTTCGGATGGCGACAGTTACTTTATGGTGTTAGGCGCTGCCTGGCGCAGAGACTGCGGCGTTGATTCTGGCACGAAGGTGACTGTGCTGATCGAACCGGAAGGGCCGCAGCAAGAGACGCTGGCAGCGGATATTGTCGGGGCATTGGCGGCTGAGCTGAGCGCGCAGGAATTCTTCAATGGCTTGGCTACGTTTTATCGGAATGGCTATATCAAGTGGATCGAAGGCGCGAAGCGATCAGAGACCCGCGCGGCGCGCATTAGCGAGATGGTGGCCATGTGTAAAGCAGGCAAGAAGCAGAAGTAATAGCAGAAGCAAGAGCACAAATCGATGACTATTCTTGAATTGAAGAACTTAGCCAAAAGTTACGGCAAGAAGACCGTACTGCGCGATATTAATTTGACGGTGCAGTCGGGTGACTTTGCCGTGATTTTTGGCCTGCCGGTGAGTGGTAAGAGTGTTTTGGTGCGCCTGATCGCAGGGTTGGAAAGCCCGGATGATGGGCAAGTGATTTTGCGTGGCAAGGATATGGCCCATATTGCGCCGGGTGATCGTAACCTAGGCTACGTGCCACAGTCATTTGCGTTGTATCCGCACTTTAGCGTTTATGACAATATTGCTTACCCGTTGAGTCTCATTCGTGCGCCCAAGAACGATATCCGTGAAGCGGTGCAGCGCGTGACACAGTTGCTCAAGATCGAACAATTTCTGGATCGCAAACCTGAGCAACTTTCGGGTGGACAGAAACAACGGGTGGCCATTGCGCGTGGTCTGGTCAAGAAGACAGATGTTTTTATTCTGGATGACCCTTTGGTCGGTTTGGATTTCAAATTGCGCGAGCGCTTGATCGACGACTTGAAGCAGTCACAGGAACAACTTAAGGTGACATTTATTTACACGACTTCGGAAGCCATCGAAGCTACCCAACTGGCAAGCACAATTGCGGTGATGGCGGGTGGAGAGATTGTCGAAATCGGTTCACCTGAAGCGCTATATGACAAACCTCAGCGTGCCGAAACCATGCGCTATGTGGGCTTCCCGCAATCAAACTTTGTGCCAGGTGACTTGGTGCGTAGCGGTGCTGGCTTAACGATCAAGACGAGCTTGTTTCAATCCGAGATCGCGCATTTCTCAGTGCACGCCAGCATGTCAGTTGAAAAGGCACTTCTGGCTAAGTCTGCGATTGGCATTCGACCGGAGCATATTGTGCTGGGCAACCCAGTGCCGGGAATGCTGTCTTTCCCGGTGAAAGTGTTACTGCGTGAAGACTTGGGGGGTGAAGAAATTGTGTATTTGGATGCAAACGGTCAAAACTTGACCACTGTATTGCGCAGTGACGACGCTGCCAATATCAACATCGACATTGATCAGCATGTGACAGCATATGTGCATCCAGCGGATGTGGTGGTGTATGCGGACAATCAGTATGTGGGGAGACTGGCAGGATGATCGATATCACAGTACAGAACCTCAGCAAAAAATTTGGCGACTTTACGGCGCTGAAAGAGCTGAATATGACTTTTCGTGCGGGCACGGTGACATGTTTGCTGGGTCCTTCGGGCTGTGGCAAAACCACACTCATGCGCATCATCGCCGGTTTGGAGACACCGACGACAGGTGATGTGAAATTTGGCAATGAATCGGTGCTGAACCAAAGCACTCGCCAGCGTAATATTGGAATGGTGTTTCAATATCCGGTGGTGTATCGAGGTATCAATGTCCGCCAGAATATTGAGTTACCCCTGTTAGAGGACAAATCCCTCAGCAAGGCCGAGCGCGACCGGCGCATCGACGAGGTGTTGGATATCTTGGAAATGCGCGACGCAGCCAAGAAAGAGATCAACGAATTGGACAACGGCACGCGCCAAAAAGTAGCGTGTGCTCGCGAAGTGGCCCGTCAACCCAAGATTATCCTGTTTGATGAGCCGATCACGAACGTTGATATTAATAGTAAGTTGCAACTCAAGCGCGCTTTGAAAGAGTTGTTCACCCGGCTCAAGCAAACGATTATTTACGTGACGCATGACCAGACCGAAGCCATGACGTTGGCCGATCAGATCGCGCTGATGAATGAAGGCGAGATCGCGCAAATGGCCAGCCCACGCGAGCTGTATAACAAACCGAACGATGCCTTTGCTGGGTTCTTTTTAGGTAATCCGGGTATGAACTTTTTTGAGGGATTGCTTGCAAACGCCTCTCTGGCCGAGGCCGGGTCAAGCAAAAATGTGCTGTTGCCGTTATTTAGCCGTCCATTGGCGCTGACTGGCAGTGTAATGGTCAAAGACTTGACAATTGGCATTCGGCCTGAGTTTGTGCGCATCTCTGCAACACCCTCAGCCAATAGCGTGAAAGCGAGCGTGACAGGTAAGGCGATTGTGACCGGCGGTCAGTATCTGGTCTCGCTTAAGGTCGGCAACATCGCTTTCAAATCCAAAACGGATGGCGCAACAGGCCGGGCATTGGGTAACGAGACCTGGGTGGAGTTGCCATTGGAGCACATTCGGCTATTTGGCAAGGATGGGCATAGTCCTGATACAGGCTTGAAATACGGATAAGAATTAACCACGAAGGACGCGAAGGGCTCGAAGTAAGGAAAGAAGAAGAATTGGGAACGGAAGAGAGAAATAGGGGGTAGTGAAGAACTTGCAAACTGTGAAGGATGTGGATCATGCCCCTGAATATTGAGAGTGGATTGTCACCCGAAATGGAAACGTTAGTTTATGCGGTTATTGGTGCAGCAATCGAAGTGCATAAACATTTGGGCCCAGGGTTTTTAGAGAATGTTTATGAAGTGGCGCTATAAGGCTTTCTTCTCTTCTTCGGGCTCTTCGCGCCCTTCGTGGTGAAAAATCATAAGAGTGATGCAATGAAAAAACTAATCAATAAACCTGAAGACGTTGTCGTCGAGGCGATGCGCGGCATTGAGGCGGCGCATGGCGATTTGGTGAAGGTGTATTACGAACCCAACTACATTGTGCGGGTGGATGCGCCGGTGGTCGGCAAGGTGGCCTTGGTGTCTGGTGGCGGCGCTGGACACGAACCGATGCATGGCGGTTTTGTGGGTATGGGGATGCTGGATGCGGCCGCGCCGGGTGCGATCTTCACCTCGCCCACACCTGATCAGATGTTGGAGGCGGCCAAAGCGGCCAACGGTGGCGCAGGGGTGTTGTTCATCGTCAAGAACTACACGGGCGACTGCATGAACTTTGATATGGCGGCCGAATTGGCGCGTATGGAAGGTATCGAGGTAGAGACAGTGATCACGAACGATGATGTCGCTGTGCTAGATAGTCTATATACAGCCGGCCGTCGTGGCGTAGGCGTGACGGTGCTGGTGGAAAAAATCGCGGGGGCTGCTGCCGAACAACATCGCTCACTGGCCGAAATCAAAGCCATTGCTGAACGGGTAAACGCGAATGGCCGCAGTATGGGTGTGGCGCTCACCAGTTGCACGGTGCCGCATCGTGGCGAGCCCACGTTTTCGCTGCCGGATGACGAGATGGAGCTTGGGATTGGCATCCATGGCGAGCCTGGCCGTCGCCGGGTAAAGATGGCCCCGGTCGCTGAAATCGTGCCGCTGATGGTCGAGCCGATCTTGAGCGATCTGCCCTTCAAAGCTGGCGACAATGTTCTAGCTTTTGTTAATGGCATGGGTGGTACACCCAATGTTGAGTTGTACATCGTCTATAACGAGTTGAATCAGTTGCTCAAGTCGCGCGGCATCAATATCACGCGCAACTTGGTTGGCAGCTACATCACGTCTCTGGAGATGCAGGGCTGTTCGATCACGTTGCTCAAACTCGATGACGAACTTACCGTGCTGTGGGATGCGCCGGTAAAGACTGCGGCGTTGCGGTGGGGGTAACAAAATGGCTATTACAAGAGACAATATTCTCACCTGGCTCATTGCCTATGTCAACGTGGTCAATGCCAATGCAGACGAGCTGAATCGACTGGATTCAGCGCTGGGCGACGGCGATTTTGGGGCAAGTATGCAACGTGGAGTGCAGGCCATTGGCAACAAGATGCAAGCCATCGCGGACAAAGACATCGGTACGATCTTTAAGACGATTGGTATGGCGCTTGTCTCAGCAATGGGTGGCACAAGTGGGCCGCTGTTAGGCACGATGTTTATCCAGATGGGTGGCAAGAGTGCGGGTAAGCAAGTCTTGACGTTGGCTGAGTGGACTGAGACGTTTCAAGCCGGTATCGAAGGTATCATGATGCGCGGTAAAGCGCAGGTCGGCGACAAAACCATGCTGGATGCGCTGGTGCCAGCGCTGGAATCGCTCAAGGCTGCAGAGGGAACAGACATTCTGATTGTCTTGCGCCAATCGGCACAGGCCGCCAAGAAAGGCCGCGATGACACCGCCAATATCATTGCCAAGAAAGGTCGCGCCAGTTATGTGGGCGAACGCGGCTTAGGCAACATCGATCCCGGTGCAGCCAATGCCTATTTGTTTCTAAATACGCTGGCCGAGACCTTGGGTATGGAGTCAACAGATTGACAACGGATCAACGGATGGGTCAAAACATGTTCTACTTCGGCACCAACCTCAAGATGAACCAAACGCCAGTAGAGGCGCAGGCGTTTGTGGCCCATATTGCGGACCAGTTAAAGTCAATCGTCCACCGCTCAATCCAACTCTGGTTTATCCCTTCGTTCACCAACATTGTGAGCGTGGCCGAGCCATGCAAATCGGCTGGTATTTGGTTGGGTGCGCAAAACATGCATTGGGAAGAGGGTGGGGCCTTCACCGGCGAAATATCAGCAGCGCAGCTGAAAGCGTGCGGGGTAAATCTGGTGATGTTGGGTCATGCCGAGCGGCGTACGCTCTTTGGCGAGACAGATGCGGCCCTCAACAAAAAAGTGCTGAGCGCGGAGCGCCACAGCTTACGCATCATGTTGTGCGTGGGTGAGACAGCTTTCGAGAAGGCGCATCGCACCGGTCCTGAATACGTAGCCCGTCAGTTGAAAATTGCGCTAGATGGGTTGACAGACCCATCTAGCTTGATCATCCTGTATGAGCCAGTTTGGTCGGTGGGACCAGGTGGTGTGCCTGCAGAACCATGCGACGTTACTGCGGCCTTTGCAAACATTCGTCACGTATTATTAACGTTGTTCAACGAGGCAGGCCGTAGCGTGCCGATGTTGTATGGTGGCAGTGTTACCGCAGATAATTGCGCTAGTTATGCTCATTTGCCGGATTGTGCCGGTGTCGGTGTCGGCCGTGCTGCGTGGCAACCTGAAGCGTTTGTAACTATATTGGAGAAGGCGCTGAGCAAAAAGCCATAAGTCTCGAGTCATAACTTGAGACCTGTGATTCGTGATTTAGGACCCGTGACTCAAATGAAAAACAAAGTTGTTAGCTTAGGTATTCATATCCTCGATGTGTTGGGCCGTCCGGTAACGCAAATTCCGCCTGGGCAGAACTTGGCGCTGCTGGAGGAGATTCGCGTGACTGTTGCAGGCACGGCTGCCGGTGCCAGCGTAGACATGGCCAAGCTCGGTATGGATGTCATCGCGATGGGTGCGCTGGGCCAGGATGAAATCGGCCATATGGTTGTCAGCACTATGCAGCGTTACGGGATCAATACCGATTCGCTGGTGCGTAAAGCTGGTGTGCAGACTTCGGCCACCATGCTGCCGATTCGGCCGAATGGCGAACGTCCGGCCCTGCATGTGATTGGCGCAAACGGTGCCTTTGAACTGAGCGACGTGAACTGGGCCGCCATCGCAGGCGCGCAGTTTTTGCACGTCGGTGGCACCTCATTAATGGAGAAGTTTGACGGCGAACCGGCTAGCCATGTGATGAAGTTTGCCAAAGAAAAAGGCCTGATCACGACATGGGACTTCATCGGTGTGCCCAAGCCAAACCTGGCTGAGATGATTGCGCATTCGTTGCCGTATATCGACTATTTCATGCCCAACATCGAAGAAGCGCAGATGATCTCGGGCTTACAAGATCGACGTCAGATGCAACAGTTCTTCTTTGATCGTGGCGCAAAGACGATCATCTTCAAGATGGGCGCATTTGGGAGTGCTATCGCGACACAGCTTGAGGGTCAGATACAGGAAATGCGTTTACCAGCGTTCAGAGTGCCGGTTGTCGATACAACGGGTTGTGGCGATGCTTATTGCGCGGGATTTATTACTGGCTTGTCCAAGGGTTGGTCGGTGCACGATTCTGCGCGGCTGGGCTCTGCCTGCGGTAGCCTTGTCGCGTCTGGTTTGGGTAGCGATGCAGGTATCGTAGATTTTGATAAAACCGTGGCATTTATGAACAGCGCAGCGATTCTGCCGATAGGCGACGAATAGCAATTCGCCGCATCCCGACAAATTAATAAGATCCACGGGGCAAATCATTCGCATACAGCAATGGGACAGCCTCAGCGGTTACGGGCAGTATCTTGATGCGCTGCACAACGATGGCGCGCCTTAAGCGGGCATCAGCTTGTGGCATAAGCAGAACAACATTGGGTGCATTTGCATTACGGCCTGCTTTGAGTATCCTCAGACCATTGTGCGTTTTGAATCCTCTTTAATGTTGATCGTAATTCTGCTAGTCATCATTGTGTTGATTGGCATCGTTGCGTTGACGGCTGTTCTGTTGTATTTGCGCCGGCGTGGTGAATCGAGCCGTGTGCTGAAAGAACGTGTGGCTGAGCTGCAAGCGCTCAGTGAGTCGGTCCGTGCGATTGCGTCTACTGAGTTGGATGAAGATGCCCTGTGCAATTTAACCTACGAGCGAGTTGCGCAGTTAGTAGATGCGCAGACGTTTCAGTTGGGTCTGTTTGAAGGCGATGATTACATCACCAAGTTGCGTTTCACGCGCGGCAATCGCCAGCCGGTTGAACGCTTTAACCTCAAGGATTCACCTGGAATCGTTGGATGGATGCGCCAAACGGGCAAAACCTTATTGGTGCGCGACTTTGAACGCGAGGTAGATCGTCTGCCTGCCAAGCCGCGCTATATCAGCGATCACCCGCCCAGGTCGGGCGCATTTGTGCCGATGGTCACCACTGATGGAGTGATGGGGGCGATGGTCATTCAGTCCGACTTTCCTGCGGCCTATACCGAATCGCATTTGCGTTTGCTCAGCATTATCGGTAACCAGACCGCAGCCGCTATCCAAAATGCGCGCGCGCTGTTTCGTGAGCGTGAGAGCGCCCGGCATTTGGCGCTGGTCAGCCAAGTGGCTAGCCAGACCGCCGCCATTTTGGACTTGCAAGAGTTGTTGCCGCGTCTGATCGAAGCGATGCGCAAGACCTTCGGCTATTATTTCATTGGCATCTTCTTGATTGACGAGGAAACCCAGGAGATGGTGTGCCGTGCTGCGTCACATCCGGACCAGTTGGGACTGCGGGTGCCACATGGCAAAGGATTGGTGGGTAGCAGTGCCCGTAACAACGCGCTTGTGGTGGTCGACGATGTGAGTGCTGATCAATACTATTTGCCTGTGGATACCCTGCCGTTCACCAAAAGCGAAGCCGTGGCCCCGTTGCAAATCGGTGACAAAGTGATTGGTACATTGGATCTGCAATCGGATCAAGCTGGCACATTTACCCATGCCGACAAGACTTTTTTGGAGACGCTGGCTAGCCAAGTGGCCGTCGCTATCGAAGATGCGCGTTTATACGAAGCCGAGCGCGAGCAATCGTGGATGTCGGCGACCTTACTCAAGGTAGCTGAGGTTGGCACCCACGCCGATGATATGGACGAAGCCTTGCGCACGTTGGCCCAACGCGTGCGCATGCTTAGTGACGTGGACACTTGCGCGGTCTTGATGAGTGATGAGAGCTATTCGTCGTTCACGGTGTCGGCGGTGGAAGGCGAACTCTCTCAGCATGAGAACCTGGTGGTGGGCGATATCCTATTTGTGGATGATGTGCCGGCTATCCGCACCATGCTCGAAACCGAAGCTCCGGCTATCAGCGACGTCCCGGGCCGCTTGATGCGGTCTGTGTTGGCTGTGCCGTTGATGGCGCAGAATGTGCTAATCGGAGTGCTGCTGACTGGGCAAAAAGGCAATGAGCCCTTTAGCAAGCGCCGCATCGCTATCTTGACGGGCATGTCGTACCAGGTGGCCTTGGTGATCGATGCCGTACGTGCACGCGAGGCACAGCGTGAAGAAGCGTGGGTCACGGCGGCATTGTTGCAAGTGGCGCAAGCCATGAGTCAGAGTGACAGCCTAGATGAGATCTCTGACACCGTCGTGCGCCTGGTCCCACTGCTGGTAGGTGTTGATGCCTGCGCAGTCTTTGTGCGAGAAGGCAGCGATGCTAACCTGCGTGCGCTACGGGGTTATGGCTTTCCGGAGTCTACCCAGCAAACTCTTTTGAACAATGACTTTCCAGTTGCGACATGGCGGGAATGGGTGAAGACGCGCGAGCAAGCCCACGAGCCGTTTAGTGACATGCGAAAAGCGGTGCCCTTTTACGATGTGCCAGCAATTGCCCAGGAGCGGCTGGGGGTATGTCAATGCCAGGCGATTGCCTTGTTTGCCAAAACAAAACTTGTGGGTGCACTGGTGGTGGGCAAGCGTGATCAACCCGATCTGCAACTGAAGACGCGCTCATTAGCGATTCTGTCGGGTATTGCGCAACAAACCGCGGTGGCTATTGACAGCGCCCGTTTGTATTTGGAATCGATGGAACGTCAGCGGCTTGAGCAAGAGCTGTCGTTGGCGCGCGACATCCAGACCAGCTTCTTGCCCAAAGATGCGCCGGTGGTGCCTGGTTGGAGCATTGCGGGTGCCTGGGAATCTGCCCGCCAGGTCGGTGGTGACTTCTATGACTATATCGAGCTGCCGGATGATCTCTATGGTCTGGTAATTGCCGATGTAGCCGATAAGGGGATGGCTGCGGCGCTATTCATGATTATGGCGCGCACCCTCACCCGTGCGGCGGCTATTGCTGGGCGCGAGCCAGCTGATTTGCTGGCGCGAGTCAACCGCTATATATTGAACGATGTGCGCACCGATCTGTTTGTGACGCTGGTGTTTATACGTTGGCATCCGCTGACTGGCTTGTTGGAGTACGCCAATGCCGGGCACAATCCTCCGTTGTTGTGCCGCAAACTGGCTAACGGTGAATATGACATCAACCCACTGCCGGGTGCGGGCATTGCGTTAGGCGTGTTAGATGCGATCGACCCCATGATTTTCACCGAGACGATGCAACCAGGTGATGTGCTTCTGCTGTACACCGATGGCATTACTGATGCGCTCACCGCTCACAACGAAGAATTTGGTCTGGAGCGCCTCTACAAAGTTCTGCTGGAGCATGCCGATAAGTCGTCTCAGGAGATTGTCTCTGCCGTCATGAAGGCAGTAGATGTGTTTGCCGGCGACGAGCCGCCGTTTGATGATCAAACCTTGCTGGTGCTCAAACGCGAGGCGCTTACGATCGACCAGAACGCTCTGAGCATTCTGGTCGATCATGGCCTGTCACCCCGACCGTAGGGAAGGGCCTCTGCTGGCGACTCAAGGCGAAGCCTGCCTACGCGGGCTAGGACTCCGTCGACTCGAAGGGGTTGGGTTTGCTTTGCGCAGCGTGCTGTGGCTTCAGCCGCCAGCCAACTTCAGCGACTGATGTTGTCGTCCCTCCCCATCAAAATTGCTAGGATCAAGCCAGCGCTCATAGGCGATCTTCAACGCAGGCCAATCCCGGTCGATGATGGCAAACCAGGCGGTATCCCGATTGCGATTTTTGTAAATAATGGCTTGCCGGAAGATACCCTCAAACTGAAAGCCAAAGCGCTGCGCTGCTGCCCGCGAGGGTGCGTTGAGCGCGTCGCATTTCCACTCAAAGCGACGATAGCCGAGTTCATCAAATACCCGCGCCATCAACAAATAGATCGCTTCAGTCGCAGCACGCTGCTTTTGCAGCAATGGCGAGAAGTGAATGTGCCCGACCTCGATCACCCCATTTGTCGGATCGATTCGCATGAGTGCGGCGATTCCGACGGACTTACTCGTCTGCGTATTAACAATGGTGTGAAAGAGCGGATCGGCGCTTAGGCAAGTGGTGCGCATCCACGCCAGCATCGCCTCTTTGGTTTGCCACGGCTCGCTCGAAAGATACGTCCAGTTGTGGCCGGATGTATCCAGTGAGAAAGCGGTAAACAAATCATCGGCATGGCGCGCAATATCGAGGGCTTCGATCCGACAATAGCGGCCTTGTATGGGTTCGCGCGATGGGCGCGGGCGAGCGGTCCAGTTGGGGACAGGCGCGCCTATAGGTTGACCCAGCAGATTGCGGATTATTGTGTCAAGTGTCATTGAAGCAAAGCATACCTGATGCGCGGTTCACGCTATATGATTGCCTCCTTGTGACTCAATCTATTTCAACAACGGTATATATCGCGTTGGGAACCAACTTGGGCGACCGACACGCCAATCTCGTAAAAGCGGTGCAACGCTTAAGTGAGCGCATAGCTGTGCGCGAGCGTTCGTCGGTGTATGAAACAGAGGCGGCGTATGTGGAAGCCCAGCCGTCTTTTCTAAACATGGTGTTGCGCGGCGAGATTGACTCAGCCATGCTGTCGCCGCGCGATCTGCTGCGCTTTGTCAACGAGGTGGAGCGGCGCATGGGGCGCGAGCGATTGGTGCGCTACGGGCCGCGCTTAATCGACATAGACATCTTGATGTATGGCTCACAACAGGTGATGGAGCCGGATTTGATCATCCCGCATCCGCGTATTATCGAGCGGGATTTTGTGCTAGCCCCACTGCTTGAGATTGCGCCCGATCTAATTCTGCCCGGCCAACAACTCACTGTCGCCGAGTTGGCGCGCCGACTGCCCGGCATCGGCAAGGTCCTGCGCATCGACGCGCCTTTGGATGATGTGCCATGACGCTAAATGGGTTGGTGTTGGCCGGCGGGCGCAGCACGCGTATGGGCCACGATAAGGGGTTGCTGGAATACTATCGCCAGCCACATCGCTTTTATTTGGCCGATCTGTTGCAACGCCACTGCGCACAGGTCTTCATCTCGATTAACCCGCAGCAAACGCAACTGCAATCGGAGAAATATGCATACCTAGTAGATGCGCCCGAATATGTGGACATGGGGCCAGCAGGCGCATTGCTCAGCGCGCATGCGCAATTCCCCGAGGTTAGTTGGCTGATCGTCAGTTGCGATTTACCGTTCTTCAATGAAGACTGTGTTCGTCAACTTATCGACCAGCGCGTGTTGGGCAAAGCTGCTACGGCTTTCCTCAACCCCGACACCCAGCATCCCGAACCGTTGGTTGCAATTTACGAGCGCGCATTCTTAGGCACGCTGCCGGAGATTTTTCACGGTGGCGAAAAGTCGCTCAGGCGGGTGCTGAGCCGTGCTGATGTGAACCTAGTTCACTTGGTTGAGGCGCGCTGCATCCAGAGCGCCGATCAGCCTGACGAGTTTGCAGCCGCTATGCGTGCACTGCGACTTGCATCAGGCCATACAAACGATCCACCTCCTGACGTGTGTGCTCATCCAGCGTAAACCCAACTGGCCCACGAATCACCTGATTCTTGAACACACCTTGTTTGACCAGCAAGTATTTCTCAACAGCTAAATAGGCGTCCAGACTGGGTTGCAACGTGTTGAGCGCGGTGATAGGCAATGAGAGCGCGTTAATGCGCGCGGTGTCGCCGCTCTGCAAAGCCTGCCACAGCGCCACGATGCCATCGATAAGATCGGCTCCCGGCATACTGCCTGCCACGCCGCGCCCGAAGTTATCCACCAACGACACGCCGCCGCTGCCTTCGAAAATAATCGCTTTCCCGCCAGTGGTTTCGTGGAGTGCGCTCAGACGGGGTCCCAGTGGGGTAGCTTCGGGTTTGAACATGACGCGCTCCCCGTATGTTTTGAACAACTTGGCCTGCATCGCAATCGACATCGGACGGCCGACGTAGCCGCTGGCATCTTGCACCACCACCGGTATCTTGATCGCTTGAATAATGCGTTCGTAGTAGCGGCGCAATTCATCTTCGCTACTGGCGGTGCTGATGGGCGGGATCACCATTACCGCATCTGCCCCGACCGACTCTGCATGCTGAGCCAATTCGACTGCCACTACGCTGGATTCCGCGCCCGCGCTCATGATGCTGACGCCAATATTATTTGTATAGCGGCACACTGCGGCAGCCACCGCCTTGCGCTCAGTGTGCGATAGGCGCAATGTCTCCGACACCATGCCCATGACAACCCCATTTGCCCCCCGTTCAAACAGCCAGCCAATCTCGCGTTCTAGGGTTGCAAAGTCAATCGATTCGTCTTCATGAAAAGGCGTTTGGAAGACCGCCAGCACGCCTTCGAACTGTTTGTGTTTCATATTATTGGTCGATTGTCCTCGATTACGTTATCCTCGGCAACATGAACACGACAGATGCATACAACGCGATTTTGGAAACGCAAAGCCAATCTTTAACTGAATCAGTAAACCCCAACACCGTTGACATCGACATCGTGCCCACACTGACGTTGGTGCAGCTGATCAATGACGAGGACAAGAAAGTGGCCCTGGCAATTGAAGCCGAATTGCCGCAGATTGCGGCTGCGATTGACGCCATCGCCGAGCGTATGCAGCGGGGTGGTCGTTTGATCTACATGGGTGCCGGCACCTCTGGGCGATTGGGTGTGCTGGATGCCAGTGAGATGCCGCCGACTTATAGCGTGCCACAGGGCCGGGTGATTGGCTTGATCGCCGGTGGGCTATCCGCGTTGACGAACTCCATCGAAGGAGCGGAAGATGAGCCGGAACAAGGCCGTGCCGATATGCTGGCATTGCAACCGATGCCCGAAGATACTTTGGTCGGGCTGGCCGCCAGTGGTAGAACGCCGTATGTAGTCGGTGCGCTCAAGGCTGCGCGTGGGTTGGGCTTACTCACAATTAGCATTGCTTGCAACCGCCCAGCCCCAGTGCACGATGCCGCCGAGATTACGATTGCACCCCTGGTCGGCCCGGAAGTCATCTCCGGCTCCACCCGCATGAAGGCTGGCAGCGCGCAGAAGATGGTATTGAATATGATTAGCACCGGCGTAATGATTCGGCTGGGCAAAACCTATGGCAACTTGATGGTGGATGTGCAAGCCAGCAATACCAAGTTGGTTGCCCGAGCCAAACGTATTGTTGCGCAAGCGACGGGTCTGTCGCTGGATGAGGCCGCTGTGCTGCTGGATCGATGCGAGAGTGAGGTAAAGACTGCCATCGTCGTTGCGCTTACGCAGGCGCAGCCCGATGTGGCGCGCCAATGGCTAGCGCAGGTGGGTGGGGTGGTGCGTGAGGCGATTGGGTTGAGCCGGGCTGATCCGCCCACTTACAATAAAACCTCCTATAGTTGATTGCTATGTCTTCTAACAAACACTGGGTAAACGGGAAAGTATGAGCATTCGAGCGCGTTTGTTTTTGTCACACGCTGCGGTGATCGTGGTAGGGTTGATCATCCCGTTTTTGGCGTTGCTGGTTTTGCTGGTGGCGTTGCAAACACGCCAAACTCAGCGCGACCTAGTCGCGACCGCTACCGCAAACTTGCGTTTGACTGGCGAATTAGATTTGCAAGAAGACTTGCCCAAGCTGCAAAATCGCTTGCGCCGCAATGGTCGTGATTTACGCATTTTGATTTTGGACAACACCGGCAAAATTATTGAAGATATGGGCGGCCCAGATATAGCGAACACCATGCGCCCGATGCAGGGAAAATCTTTGGATGTGCGGACGGGGTTGCTTACCCCGGCTGCACTACGGAACAGCACTGCGATTGGAGAGTTCAACGATGGCAGCCGCCAATGGCTGTATGGCGCGACACGTTTGCCAGTCGGAGGTGTTGCGGGTTGGCTGGCGCTAGCACGTGTGCGACCACCGCGCCTTACGTCGGACGCGTTGCTAGATCTGGCTGAGCCGATTTTGATCGGTTTTGGAATTGCGCTATTGATATCGGCTATTTTGGCAGTCCTGGTGGCGCGTACGATTGCTCGGCCCATCCAGCAAGTCGCCAGCGCAGCCACGGCCATCGCGGGTGGCCAATACGATCAACGCATTACGCTCACCGGCCCCACTGAGATGCGCGAATTGGCCAATGACTTTAATAACATGGCTGCCCAAGTGCAGGCGGCCCGTCAGACCGAGCGCGACTTTGTAATGAATGTCTCGCACGAATTAAAAACGCCTTTAACTTCGATTCAGGGCTTTGCTCAGGCCATTACAGACGGTGCGGTAACTGAACCGGCAGCGATAAAACAAGCGGCGCAAGTAATACAGACTGAGGCAGATCGGTTGCGGCGTATGGCATTAGGGCTGCTGGATTCGGCCCGCTTGGAATCGGGCGATCTAAAGCTGGCGCGTGCCCCGATGCAACTCAACGATGTGGCGCAGGCTTGTGTAGAGCGCCTAGCTTTGCGGGCCGCCGATGCCCAATTGACGCTTCTGACAGACTTTGACACATTGCCCAATATCCACGGCGATGGCGATCGGCTGGCCCAAGTGGTCACAAATTTGATTGACAACGCCATTAAATACACGCCAGCCGGCGGCAAGATCACCGTGCAGACGCGACCGGCGAATAATGGCGTAGAGCTGAGCGTGTCCGATACCGGGCGCGGCATTCCCCAAGAAGATTTGGCGCGCGTCTTTGAGCGGTTTTATCAGGTGGACAAGAGCCGGGCCAACCCGCAGACACTCTCGAGCAGCGGGTTAGGGCTAGCGATTTGCAAGCAGCTGGTCGAGGCGCATGGCGGCACCTTGACTGCGCAGAGCGTGTTGGGGATTGGCACGCGCATGGTGGTGGGGTTGCCGGGTCAACGAATAAACAGCGAATAAACGGATGCATCTACTCATCCGCCGAAGGTCCGCTGCCCATTCGTTGATGCTGTGCCCTAAACCACTCCAATGTATCTTTAACCGTCGCTTCAAGTGGCCGCACGGTATAGCCTAGCGTTTGGCGGGCTTTGGCATCGTTGAGGGGACGCCATTGCTCGAAGGTGCGGAAGTTTTCGGGCAAGCTGACGAAGGGTAATGCGTCGGCGATCTGCACCAAACGTTTGAGCGTGTTGCGCGAGAGTTGAATCCGGGACGGTTTGCGCCCGGCACACTGCGCGATGAGGCTCAGAAATTCGTAGAGCGTGACGTTGTGCCCGCCGATCAAATAGCGCTCGCCGCGTTGCCCATGCTGCACGGCATTGATATGTGCCTGGGCCACATCGCGGGCATCGACTGCGTTGATTGTGGCATCGAAATATACCGGCACACGTCCCAGCGCGGCCTCGCGAATGATCACCCCGGTGGTGGGCTTAATGTCGCCCGGGCCAAACACGGCGGTGGGCAGCAGCGCGACGACATCGAGGTCGTTGTTGTTCGCAAACTGCAAGGCCAGTTGCTCCATCGCAAACTTGGCCTCGTAATAGGCGCTGCGGATACTGCCTGGCGTGTATGAGGTGCTTTCGTCACCGCTGGGGCCGAGGCAGCTCAAGCTGCTGGTGTAGATCATCCGACGCACGCCTTCGGCTTGGGCGGCTTGCAGGACGTTGCGCATCTCAGAAGTCGCCTGGCGCACTTCGGCGTCGATGTGACGAAAATCCTGCGGATAAGTCGCAGCGGCATGGAAGAGAATCTCGCAATCGCGCATGGCCGCACGCAATGAGGTAACGTCGTTTAGGTTGGCCTGCACCCACTCTACCGGCATATCGGCGATGGCTCCGGCAAAACCGGGTTTGCGACGGGTAGCGCGCACTTGCCAGCCGTGCGCATGTGCTGCACGGGCGATGTGGCCGCCAATAAATCCGGTTGCGCCTAGGATACAGGTTTGCATGGGATGGGTTGCTTGATATTCATGAAGAAGTATCTCACCCGTTTCATGCCGTAGAGATACTATTGAGTCTGCTCATGTCCTCTCCACGATCAAATCATGGTGGTTTGTTTCGGCTGCTTGCGATCATTGCTATTCTTTTGACTGCGTTTGGTGTGGTTAACAATGGGTTTAAATTCAGTAATTTAGAGGTAATGCTATGGCCCCAATGCGTGAGGATCCAGTGCGATCTGAAGAGATTACTAAAGATGTGCGCAATCGCATACAAGAACAAATAACCTATTTTGGTGGGGCGTTGTCCGAACGCCATGCCATCGCCTGGGGTGGCTATCTGGCTGGGCTGTGGGAGAAAGGATTGTTGGTTTACGCAGACTATTGTGAGTTGGTGGATATGCTCCCCGAAGTGTCTGCGCCTGATCCAATTGCGGATATTTTTATCTTTGAACCAGCTATTGCTGATGGAACCCGACTTATTATTTTCGAGCCGACTGTTGTTGACAAATCTTGACTTTGTCATGATCATATTTCAAATTACTCATTACAGCGAGTAATTTTACTCAACAGGGATTGGGGTTGTCAAAATCCACATTGCTGGCATCAGCCGAGCAGCACGACATCTCGGAGAATTCGCGCCAAGACCTTGAAAGATAGACGATCAAGGTTGTAGAAATTGTGATGAAGTGGGATTAAGTTTTGGGCACGACATTTTTGAGAATCTGATCCCTGTCATGTCATAATCAACATGCTGTAAAAAAGGGATGGAGGTGACTGCGAATGGCGACTGTAATTACGCTGCCGGATGAGTTGAGTGAGCGGCTTATGCCGCAAGCGGCTGAAAAGCATATGGCGCTTGATGTCTATGTGATCGACGTGCTGCGTCGACTTTCAGACCAGCCAGCCTCGATGATCTATGTTGAGCCAATCGAAGTGATTGTCGCTCGCATCAAGGCTTTGCCACCGGCCACACCCATCACCTATCCTGGCGTCGATACCCCTACCCATGCTTTAGCGCGTTTTATTGACGATGCGGCGTTTGATGCAGTGGCTTGGGATCGCCAGTGGGCGGCGGTCGAGACTGAGATCAAAGCTATGTCGCGTACAGATCGCTTGGCCGAAGGCCGGGCGTAAACGATTGGTGAAATGGCGCGTTATCTACTGGATACCAATCACTTCTCGCCGTTAGTGACTTTGTCACATCCGTTGCGAAGGAGGATCCATGCAAGTATCGAAAATGGCGACACTTTTGCACTTGCAACCCCAACGGTCGCCGAGTTCCTGTTTGGGATTCGCCTGCTCCCACGAGCTGCGGAGAACCTTGCTGAATGGGAACGCATTCGGACTGATTTTCTCTATTACGCGATTGATATTGCCGACGCCGAGGTGGCGTCAAGTTTGCAGGCGTCACTTCGGCAACGAGGTTGGCAACTTGAAACGGTGGATGCACTCATAGCCGCAGTTGCGCTGCGTAACGACCTGATTTTGTTGACCACTGACGGCGACTATCGCGAGGTGCCTGGGCTGACGACCGAGAATTGGTTGAAGGCGAGTAGTTAATTCCGCAGGCCAATGCAATGCGCCTCGCAGGACACGATACTGAACCTCCCACATTGCCAGCAGCTTGACGACGGTTATTAGAGATGCTCTGGCAGTCTCACCCGAACCCATCCAATTGAAGCGCTTGATCAAAGAGCAATGGACAAGCCGCTTCCCGGCGAAAAAGTTGAACGATATTGCATGTGTTTAGATGTTACAGAAAGCGCGTAAGTGCAAGTGAAAAGGATAATAGTAATGCGTTATTCTTTATGGCTATCTGCGGATGACGGGCAGATATACCGTCTTGCGTCCGCTGCTTGAAGATGCGCCAAAGATCGGTCGCTCGAGCGCAAACTTGCCCACCACCGTCACCGGCTCCGGCGCATAACCCCAGATCGTCTCACGATAAGTACCAAGCAGCGTCGCACCGTCGTTGAGAATCTGCTCGGTGTCCAAGCTGAACTGGCGTGTGACGATACGCTCAGGCGCAACTTGCTCGCCACCAATTACACGAGCCTCATTCATTCTCATAGTGAACTGGCTGGACTCCAGATGCAGATTATTGCCATTCATCTGACCGGTGACGGCAATATTGCCTTCGGTGGCACTAAAGACTAGCGTGCGACTGAGGATGACATTGCCGATCACATTGTTAACTGATGGGGTAAGACTGAATGCAAGGTCGATATAGCCTAAGTCCATCTTGTCCTTATCGGCAATCACGGACTTGCTGATCCATGTACCGCTGTAGACACCTTGGAGGGTGGCTTGCCCGGAGTAGTCTCCACTAACACTATTTGCAATCGCCAATACCTCAGTGGCTATTGCTCGCTTATTATTGGCTCTGACCAATGAGATGCTAATTACACCCGTAACTACTAGGACTACGAGCATTAGTAGTCTAGCTAAGTGAGAGTATCTGAGAATTGTAAACATACTTCCGTCCTCCAAGTTATTTTCCTTGCGAAATAGTTGCAGCATTGATTTGTCTTGTGACATCGGGTTTAGCTTTATCTGAGGCCGATTGATTTTTAGCCAAAAGCCCGTTCGTCACTCCCGATGCAAAGGTACTCTTTCCCAGCGCATTCTGCCGACCAAACCCGTTAAATGCCTTCACCGCGGTAGCGATTTTCACATTGGCCGGGTTAACAGAGCCTCGTTCAATCTTGGTCACTAAACTCTTCCCGATTGCAAGTTGGCTATTGCGTCCCGCATTCTGGCCCAAGACTGTTGTAGCGGGGATTTGACTGAAGGCGGCTCCAATAGCAACGTCCTTTACAAAGTCGCTGCCACTAAATCCGCTTGACTTTCCCGTTGCCGTTTCAAGAGTTTGCTTGACAAGGTTACCAGCCGCACTTGTTAAGGCAGCGGCTGCAGCAATGTTTGCAGGACCTCCTGCTGGGTTATACAACATAAACTCACCTGAAAGCGCCCCAGACACAGCAGCCCCAACATAGGCTTCCCAGCCACTGCGCGTGCCAGCTACCCAATCGCTAATAGCCTGCCCAGCGATTCCAGCTACTGCTCCACCACCCGCAAACACCGCATCCAGCACAAATGTGCCCTTGGGATCAGAAAAGCGTACGGGATTATTATTTCCATATGCGTACAGAGACAAAGTCCCAGGTTGCGCTATCAGATTTTCTGCGTCATGAAAAAGTAATGGATCCACACTCACAAACCTAGCTGTAACAACATCCAAATACCGCGCCCCTGCATAATCCAGCCCAATATCCACATCACGCACATGCCCCGTGAATCGTCGCGTCACATCGGAGTTGCCTATACGCAGCCGCTCCGCCCCAAACGGCAGATACGAACTGCGCTCCAGCACAGTTCCCTGCCCATCCACAATCACACTCGCACTGCCCAGATGATCGGCGTGATAGAAAAGCGTCGTCTCTTGTGCCACTTCAGCCTCGGGCAACATCGGCTTCACCGTCAACCCAATCCACAGCACATCCAGTCGAACCGATGACTGCAACGCAACTGGCAGATACACCGGATACAGGGTAGTACGCGATGACCACCCCGCAAACCCGCGAATCAACTCAACGATCTGTATCGGGGTGCGCACTTCAGCGATACGTGTGTTTCCAGCAAAGACATACTTGATGAGTTGACCATCGCGCACTTCGACCATGCGGTCGGGATACAGCGTGAGCTTGTTGCCCTGTGCCGCCTGCACCCACTTGCTCACCCGCTGATTTGCGTGGTCGTAGGTGTGCGATTGCTTGAGGCTATTCGTGCCCGTCACCACGCGCAGCCGGTCGCGAAAATCCCAGCCGTAGTCGAAGCCAGGCTTACTGCTGAGGTTGCCGTTGTGGTCATACTGCCAAGCCATGTTGCCGACCTGCGTCAATGCATGTGGGCCAGCGTTTTGTCCATAGACCATATCGCCGAGATTGGCACTTGCCAGCGTCGCGGTCATGCGCGTCATGTTGCCGATGGGGTTGTAGGTGTAAGGCAGCGCGCAAATATAACCTGATTGAAATCGATCTGCGTAAAGCAGCGCCATGTGGGTAACTGTAGCAATGACAGATAGAAAATTCGGCTAATTCCAGACAAGTTCCATGGAGAGTGGAACTATGTAATCAGGCCA
>JANMVQ010000484.1:0-6372 GCA_031392845.1 Chloroflexota bacterium | reverse complement strand
GCTAGGGCGGTTGTTTCGTGACCTGCACCGTAAACCGTCGCAACTTCGCTGCGCACTTGTTCGTCGCTCATGCCCATGCCCGTTTCTTCGTCGCGTGCTTCGAGGAGCATGTCCAGCAAATCACCGGTATGCATATCGGGCTGGGCCTGGCGCTCGGCGCGGCGCTCACGAATCACTTTGTCCAAAAAGTTATTCATCGTCGCTTTGGCATCATGAAATTTGTTGTGCGATGGCAATGGCCAGCTTAGCGGCAGCCGAACTGGGCTTTGGGCATAGCGATTCATGAAGTGCACACCCACATCGACCACATGGCCGATCTTATCCACATCGGGCAGCACATTTACGTTAAACATGGTGCGGTTGATAATGTCGAGCGTCACCAACTTCATCTCTTCGGGTAGATTGAGCACCTGATCCTGTGGCAGCTTTTGCCAGCGTTCAATCATGTTACTCATGGCGCTGGTCATCTTGTCGCCCATGGTCACGATGCGCTGGCGATGAAAGATTGGCTGCATCAAGCGGCGCTTCATCAGCCAAGAGTCACCGTCCACAGTCAACACGCTATCGCCCAAAAATAAAGTGAGCAATGTGCCGCCCTCAAACGTTTTAGGTCGCTGGAAGAGGTGTTTGCCTTCAATGAGAATATCTTCTGCCAGTTTTGGATGCGACACCACAACCGATGCATTTGGACCGATCATGAGCTTAAATACATCGCCTAAATCTTTCCAAGCCTGATCTATCGTCCCGATGGCATCTTTGCGTAATTGCGGGGCATTCCCAATCAGCGGCCATCCGCGCAGTTGGGGGATTGTCTTCGGTACTGTTTGGGTTATAACCGCTTTCTGGGTCATTATGAACACTCCTTACAACTATCTCTTTTATCTCTTTTGGCTGCTGCAAGCCAGCACTGATAAATATGCATCGTCTAAATATGAGCAATTACTCACGTTGAGGATGTATAATATGAGCAAGAGCTCACATTGTCAAGGCTTTGTGAACATTTCTCCATATTTCAGATGAAAAATACAGCTCAGTCGACTCACGAAGAGGCCACTACTTCCATGCGGCGTGCCCCGCAGCAGGTGCGCGGACAGCAGCGGGTGGAGGCTATTTTGGCCGCGGCTGAAGCAGTCATGGCAGAGGTTGGTTTTGAGGCCAGCACCACCAATCAAATTGCCGCGCGGGCAGGGGTGCCGATCGGCTCGCTTTACCAGTTCTTCTCTAACAAGAATGCGATTGTGGAGGAGATGACCCGCCGTCAGCTGGACCGGTTGGTGATCGGTATGCAGCATACGCTGGCGCAGGCCCAACATTTAACGGTTGCGCAGGCCGTCGAGATGCTCGTTAATCTGGCCCCGGCCAGCACTATGGGCCACAGTGGTTTTATGCGCCTATGCATGGAGGCAACGCCGAGCAGCGTACTGTATGAAACAACTGCCATGATTCGCCAAGAAGTGTTCAAGGTGATCACGGCATTAATCCGCTGTTTTGCTCCCGCCATGAGCGAGACGGATTGCCACCTGCATGCACAAGTCGCCCAGGCGTCGTGGCAGGCTCTGCTTTTGCTATATGTCCGCGAAGTGGACAGTGGCAATACTGACATCGCTGAACGCATCCTGGCTGAGATCAAACTGCTCTTCACGTCCTACTTTTCGGCGGTGCTCAAAAGCGACGTTGCTTTGTAGACGCTACAATATCCCCACGCTATGCCACGAACCCCCGAATCGCAAGCACGTATCAATCGCATCGTCTTTATCAACACCGATGGCCAATTGGAGACGATTGCGCCCGATGGCTCCGACCCGCACCTGCTGGGCCGTGGGCCGGAGGTGTATCAGTTTCCGGCCTGGTCTGCCGATGGTCAACACATTGCGGCAGTAGGCGGAACGGAAGATACCGCCGCCATCTATTTGTTTGAGGATGATGAAAGCGTGCCCGTTCGCCAGCTCTTTTTCAGCCGTCGCGAAGTGCCGGTCTATTTATATTGGGCACCCGACAACGAACATGTCAGCTTTATCGCACTGCGTCCGTCTGGCGATGCGTTTGGTCTGCATTTGGTTTCGATTGACGGTGAGCACACCGACCGTGTTCTGACGATGGGTCGGCCTTGCTTTTGGAATTGGAATGCGCAGGGCGACGAAATCTTGTTGCACACGGGCTTTCCCGGTGAGGAGAATGCGCGCCTGCTGTTTGCCGACCCGTTTGACCCAAATGGCATTCAGGATGATGACAACATTGCGCGCCCTGGACTGTTTCAGTCCCCCAGTTTTTCCAGCACTGGTCGCAATTGGGCTTTTGCTCATTTGAATGAGCAAGACGAATCAGAAATTATCATTGACGGGCATGGCATGGACGAACAAACTGTCGAAATTAGTCATTTTGGGGTCGCCGCCATGAACTGGAACCCGACCCGTGAGATATTGGCGTTTATCAGCGCCCCTGGGCCTTCTCGCAATGCCTATGGCCCGCTACGGCTGGTTGATCCCACTCACGAATGGTCCGAGCAAGTGGAAACGATCACGGATGATTTGGTCATCGCATTCTTCTGGTCGCCCGACGGCGAATCGTTGGCCTACTTTACGTTGGCGGATGCTTATGATCGGGTTAAACCGTTGATAGATGTCGATCCGCATCAGTTCGACTTGGATGGGGGCACGGTGCGCGAGCCGGAACCAGACAGCACACGGCCATTACACCTGAACTTGTTTGTACTCAACCTAGATGACGATGACGAACCACGGCTATTACTGACTTTTCAGCCAATTGATATCTTCACCAATCGCTTTTTGCCATTCTTCGATCAGTTTGCCTTCAGCCATCGGATTTGGTCGCCCGACAGCGATGCTATTGTGCTCTCCGTGATTGAGAAAGATGAGCCGCGCATCATTGTCGTGCCAATTCGTGGGGTAGAACAAGCCCGCCCGCGCGTGCTGGCCAATGGGCTGATGGCGTTTTGGAGCTGGCAGTGAAAAATTTAAAATTCAAAAGGCAGAATTAAAAAAAGAGTCGTCTACGCTGCAATACTTTATTTATAGTTTTGCCTTTTGAATTTTAAATTTTCTGTTCTAACCCTCTCCCAAGCCTGCCGAATTTCTTGCAGGGCCGCATCGGTGTCTGGCACCTGACCATAGTGGGCGGCGATATAGGCATCGGTAATCAGGCGGGTTTCGCCCGCGGTTTGCGGGAAGGCTTGCCGCAGTTGCGACAAATAATCAATCGGGGTTTGGTGCAGGCTGCGGGCAAAGCCACGCTTAGCGGCTTCGTGGCTCATGCGGGCGTAGATGCGCCGGATGGTCATGCTGGCCAGCCAGCGCCGCAAATTGAAGGTGTTCATCAGCGCGCGCGCAGCATCTTGCAATGGGTCTGGGGAGTTGAGTGGATTGAGGGATTGAGTTGCTTCGCTATAGGCCAGCGCGTTTTCGCGGCGGCGACGATCCATCAACAAAAGCCCGGCCACAATTGCCCCGATGATGATGGCAAACACCGCGATATAGCCAAAAATTGGCGGCAATGGCGTGCTTGTGGCCAGCGCAGTCTGATCTTGCACACTGGGTTGGAGTTGCCCGAAATTCAAGTTAAGACCGCTCAACGACAGCGGGCGCATGCCGAACAATCGCAATAGCCACGCCAATATTTCGGCAAAGATCGCCGCTAGCACAAAGATTGGCAGCAATAGCAATCCAAGTAGCAAGCGCATGCCAAACGTGATCGCATCGCCCGATACCCAGCCAGCCAGCAACATGCCTAACAAAACAGGCGCGGCTGCGGCCATAAAGATATTTCGCCACCATTGCCTGTTCATCGTAATCGCGCGGCCCAGCTCGGACTGTGCGACGTACTGCAAGTGGCTGAGCGGCAGGGCGAATAACGCGCCAAATAAAAACGGCACAATAAAGCCCAGCAGATACGAGCTGCCGCCAAACACCGTAAACAGTGCCACCAGTACAAACAGTAATAATCCCAATTGCAGACGCAACCGGGCATCATCCGGCGACAGGTCACTGCCGCCCAGTGTTAAGCCACGCCACCAGATCAGCAGTGCTGCCACCAGTTGCAACAGCAGCGTCTCGCGGTCTAGCTCGGCCCCAAGACGGGCTGACCACCACATCCAGACGAGGCACAGCACCAACATGCCCATCAACCATGCCCCCATCCCGATGCGCTGGGAGCGCCAATTGGCGTCACGTGCACCTAAGAGGCGGCGAGTGAGGGCGATGGCGCCGATCAGAAGCCAAGCCACGCCCAATGCCAACCCATCGTTTAACTCACGCAACGGGGTCGGCACTAGCAGCAGCCCCGGCAAAATTAGGGCTGCCTCTGCCAATGCCGAGGCAATCAGGATGGCCAATGTTCTTTGCGGCATGAATTCTTAGAGCTGTTCCTCTAAGTGAATAAACTCCGGTTGACGAACGGGTGGCACATGCACCCATGCATAGGGCTGATTGCCCAGCTCAGCTGGGGTGGCGCGGCCCGTGTAGACCACTGTGATGCGTTTGCCGGCGTCGTGTAACTGGCGTAACGCAATCAATATCGGCTCGCTGATCAGCGCGGTAATCACTAGCAACGTCGCTCCAAATGGGATATGGCGCTGTTCACTCAGTAGGAAAACATCAAATTGCAAGCGGGTATACGAACCGATTACAGCCAAGCTTTCCATGAGGTGGGTGAACTGATCCGGTGCGCGGCGCGGGCGAACGCGCATCATGTGCATCATGTTGGGGGCACTGCCGTTTAGAGTCATGCCGATGGCGCATCCGCTCTCGTGCGCCCATTGTGCGATGCTGCCAGCCACGGACACGCCCCACTCGAAAACTTCTACATCGCTGCCGTACCACTCGTGATCCAGAGTCGTAACGTTGAACAACAGCATGATGGTCGGCTCGGCACTGTGTTCGTGGATGCGGGTTTGCAGTTGACCACGATGGGCAGTTGCTTTCCAGTGGATTTGGCGAAAGGAATCGCCGCGCACATAGTCGCGGGTGCCCATGTGGCGTTCGGGGTCTTCGACCAACCGGCGCATCGTAGCCAGAGCCCCCATCGGCTGCTGGGTAGGCAGGTCGAGCGCTTGCAGCGGAAAGATGCGCGGATAGACCAGCAGCATGTCGCGCTGATCGAGAAAGTGTTCGCTCAACACTGTGCCAAGCAGGTCAAATGCGCGCAAAGTGGCCCCTTCAAATTGATAGTGGCCGCGCCGGGTAGCACGCAGATGGCTATCGCGACGAGTGACCTCGTGAGCCTGCAATGCCGTTATTTGGGTCAGACTAACGCGCTCGTCCTTATCGTAGAACAATTGCTCATCTTCAGCTTTGCGCAGGCTGCGTGGGGCATCATCGCGGACTAATAGGGAGAGCACTGGCCAGCGGCTCGTGTTGCTCAGTATGCGCGACACCGTGAATGTTTCGCCGACAAACACGCGGTTTTGGTCAAATCGGCGCTCGTAGCGCACGCCCCTCAGTGCGTAACGCCGCAGCACGAAGCTGGTTAGCATGAGCGTAATGCCAATCAAGCTTAGAGCGGTAAGCGCCGGTGTGCGGGTAATCAGGCCCAACACTCCCAGAAATACAAACAAGGTGGCCCAGCGCTCGTTGAAGATGGAGAAATATTGAGTCATGGGGAATTCTTCATTAAGTCATTTGCCATAATCTTTTTCCAAAGGGGACTGCCTGCTTTAGCTGGCAGGTGAATTTGCCGAAGGCGGCGGAAGCCGCTCCTTAGCTCACCCCATGCTTTGCTGCAAATTCCCGAATTGCTAACTCCATAATTGCGACCATAGACACGCCAAGTTTCTCCGACACCAATTCCAACAAACGCTTGACTTCTAGTGTGAAACGAAAAGACATTGAAATTCGGTTTGGCCCTTGCTTTTTCATGTAACGTATGATACCATGCTTTTGTGGTTAAGCAATAGGACAAATGAAGACGTTCAAGTATCGACTCTACCCAACTCGCGCCCAAGAAACGGCAATGTATGCCATGATCGAAGCGCATCGCGCCGTATATAACTCCGCGCTGAATGAGCGCAAGTTTGTCTACGAAACGACCAAGAAGAGGGTTGGGTATGTCCAGCAAGCCGGATGGCTTAAGGGCGCACGCCGGGCGAGTCGAAACGCGGACATTGCCAGCACCAACTATTCCAGCTTGCAAGCGACGTTGCGCCGACTGGACAAGTCGTATCAGGCCTTCTTTCGCCGCGTGAAGTCCGGAGAGAAGGCTGGCTTCCCACGGTTCAAGGGTGTGGGTCAGTTCAAGACCGTCGAATACCCGTCCTATGGCGACGGGTGCAAGATCAAGGGCTTCGCTTGCTACTTTCAGTTTGTTGGCAACGTCAAGACGGTCTTCCACCGTCCACCCGAAGGCAAGATCAAAACAATG
>JANMVQ010000478.1:0-10687 GCA_031392845.1 Chloroflexota bacterium | reverse complement strand
GCCAAGCTTGTCGAAGCCATGATGCCCCTTGGGGGGCTTGCGTTTGGGTTTGATTGGAGAGAATTACCATTTGAGAAGATCATGCACCCTCAGGTAACCTGAGAGTCAAGCCCCCCGAAATCGCCAGGTGGCTTCTTCGGGCCGCGGCTATTTAAGGCGAAGTCGGCCCACGTTGACTGGACTCTAGTCGGCCCGGAGGGGCCGACTTTGCTTCAGGTTGCCGCGACTTTAGTCGCCAGGCGGCAGGGCGCATAATGCAGACTATGCGTTTGTTCTTTATGCAGTTGGGGTTGCGCAGTGACGGCAGTGCGCATGTGCCAGGGTATTTGATTCAGACTGTCGACGGGCAGAATATCCTGATCGACAGCGGTCTACCGCGCAGTCTGGTGGGACGTAGTACATCGGGTTGGCAACTGCATGAGGAAGATTTGGTGACCGCGCATCTGGCTAAACTGGGACTGGGTGCAGCCGACATTCACACTGTGATCTGCACCCACCTCGACCCGGATCACGCCGGCAACCACGATCTGTTTCCGCAAGCCGAGTTTTATGTCCAACGTAAGCATTATGAATTTGCATGTAGCAGTGGTTTGGCGCGGTTTGGCTTCCCTGTTGCAAAATGGAACGATTCACGCTTGCAATATCGCCTGATCGATGGCGACTTCGAACTGCGGCCCGGTATAAAATTGATCGAGAGCAGCGGGCATGTGCCGGGGCATCAGTCCATTTTGTTACATCTCCCACAAACCGGTGCGGTGTTACTGACCGCCGATGCAATCTTGTATGCCGCACTGACCGACCCCGACACCCGTGCCATCCTGCCATTTGATCTGGACGAGCCACCAGTGCGCGCCAGCACGCGCAAGCTCATGGCCCTAGCCGCGCGTGAAACTACCATGCTGATCTTTGGCCATGATCTGGCACAGTGGCGTACCTTGCGTAAGTTGCCGGAATATTACGGATAATCTGCGTAAAGACGCGCGGTATGCGCGTCTTAGCAAAAGCATAAATATGCTTTTATGCTAAACTGCCCAAATGCGCACAACAATTGATATTCCCGATGAACTCTTTCGCGCAGCGAAGGCCAAGGCTGCGCTGGAAGGCCGTTTGCTCAAAGACCTGGTGCTGGAAGGATTGCAGCTGGTGATTGTGGCTGCGCCCGAAGAGAAACGTGCCCTGCGTAAGACGAAATTCCCAATTATCAAAAGCTCAGGCACGGGTAGAAAGATCACGAATGAAATGCTTGATCGTGCAGTTGAAGAAATGGATCAAGAGATTATGGCTTCTGTCACAGGAAATAAAAATACATCCATGACAACCGCAATCGACGAATATCAGAAGCTTTTAACTACGCTCACTTCTATCGAGGGCGTCAGTGCTGGCCAAATGTTTGGCAAGCCCTGCCTCAAGATTCACGGCAAGGCCTTTGTCGCACAACACAAAGAAACAGTCGCATTCAAACTCACCGGATCGCATCATCAGCAAGCCCTCTCTATTCCCAATGCAGCCCTTTGGGATCCATCGGGTAAAGAACGCCCCATGAAAGAATGGGTAGCCCTGCCAGCAAGTGCAAGCAAACGCTTTGCCGATTTTGCCAAAGCAGCCATGACATATGTCGGTGCCTCAGCTTGACCTCATGTCTGCACCATGTCCACCCGCTACCCCATCCCCGCCCAAGAAACCTGCGTCGAGACCGTAGTGGTGAACTCGCGTTTTCTGTGCACGGTGGCCGAAGTACGCACCGTTGATGAGGCCCTAGCCTTCATTAGGCGCATTAAGGCCGAATTGGCCGATGCCAGCTCGCATGCCTATGCCTACCATGTGGGCTATGGCAGCAGCGTGACCGATGGCTGCAACGATGGGGGTGAACCCAGCGGCACCGCCGGCCGGCCCATGCTGGCGGTGTTGCAAGGCAGCGGGTTGGGCGATGTCGCCGCAGTCGTCACTCGCTACTTTGGCGGGACGAAGCTGGGTACCGGCGGGTTGGTGCGTGCATTTAGCGGCGCGCTCAAAGCGACTTTAGATGTATTGCCGCGCACCGAACGGGTCGAACGCAAGACCGTTCTGATCGATGCGCCGTATGCGCTCTACGAGCGCGTTAAGCTATTGGTTGGCAAACACTCCGGCACCATCGACGCCGAAGATTTTGGCGCGTCCATTGTCATGACCCTGACCTTTATTGTTGATGAAGCCCTGCCATTTGCACACGCCTTGCGCGAACTGAGTGCGGGCAGCGTCGATGTGATTGATATTTGACGCCCTGGGCTCTCAGTAGTTCAGATCGTCCTCTACCCTGCAAATTAGGGCCGAGACACAACCGCATACAAAGCATGAAAAAAATCTCAGCCGGACGATGTTGCGGAACTCCATCCTGTAAACGACTCGCCAGCGACATGCTATTGAGGACTTTAATTGCACGTCACAAGTATTTCGCATGAATTTGCCTTAACGATCTTTAAATTTGCCTCAATAGCAATTAAGCTGTTTTCAATCAGTTTGACATCAGGTTATTTGCGTGGAGGTAAAACAATATGGCGATTCTTGCAGCCCATCGATCTCAGTCTTCAGGATTACTACGATTGACTTTAGTTGCAGCACAGTTACTAGGGCTGAGTGGTGCATTTACAGGCAGTGCTATGCCCGTAAATGCCGCGACGTCTGCCCCAACTGCACCCGTCAGTGGCACTGTCTATCGTGATTACAACGCCAACGGCATACGGGATACTGTCGTGGGCCTCAACGACGCTGTTGATGTTGGCGTAAAAGGGGTGAAAGTCACCGCCTACGACATTAACAACGGGCAAGTCGGTGTGGCGACAACAGATGCCAGCGGGGCTTACACCCTCATACCGGGCGATAGCGGTGCTGGACCGTATCGCATCGAGTTTGTCTTGCCCAATGGTTTTGTGGATGGCCCAGGCGGAACAAGCACGACCGTGCAGTTTGTCTCCGGCGGTGGCAAAGCCGATCTAAGTGTGATTGCCCCAGGCGATTATTGCCAGAGCGATCCTACAATCGCGACCAATTGCTATATCTATGGCTATCAACTTGACCCCGGTGAACCATTTACCGATGCCAATAACAATCAAAAATACGATGCGGGTGAAGCGTTTATTGATCTAAACCGCAACGGCGTATGGGACACGCTCCCCGATGCGCACGCACTTGTGCAATTTCCCCTTAGCCACAGCGAACGCAAGAATGGTAAAGATGACCAATTGCCCGCTACGCTAACCTTGGCCAAAGACATGGGCACGACCTATGGTTTAGCTTGGCAGCCCCACTTGCGTAACTTGTATGCAGGTGCGTTTCTCAAACGGCATACCGGTTTTGGCGCACTGGGCACAGGGGGTATTTATCGCGTCGATACCAAGACCGCCCCAGCTACGACCACCCCCTTTGCCGACCTAAACGCCATTTTTGGCGCGAATACGGCTGGCGTAAACCCGCACCCAGGTGCAGATTTGTTTACGGATGTGGCATCGATCAACAAGATCGGCAAAGTTGGGTTGGGTGATCTGGACATGTCTCCCGATGGCCAAACCCTCTATGCCGTAAATCTGGCTGACAAGACTGTGTATGCCATCCCTGCGTTTCCTGCTGTGCCAGATGCCCAAAACACCAAGAAATACCCTGCGCCTATCAACACAGCGACCAACTGCGCTGCTGATGAGGTGCGCCCGTTTGGGCTGGGTGTTCACATCGACGGCAGCGTTTTTCTGGGCGCAGTCTGTTCTGCCGAAGCCTCGCAGAAAAAAGAAAATGTGCGCGCTTATATCTGGCGGCTTGATCCAATTAGCGGTCAGTGGACGACGATTCTAGACACACAGCTAACGCTGACGCGCCCGTTCTGGAAGGCCTGGAAGGATGTCGATAACGTTGGTTCGTATGTGCAGCCGATCCTGAGCGACATCGTGTTCGATGGTGCCGACATGATCTTAGGCTTCCGCGATCGCTATGGCGATCAGGTGCCGGAGGCTGGCAAACGCGTCGAGGAAGCCCCATATGCCCGCAGCTACGGCGATACCTTGCGCGCCTGTGCCGGCGTGCTGCCCGGCACTTGGGATCTGGAGGCCAAGGGTCACTGCGGCCAATACACCACCGAAGGTGCGACGCTGGGCGATGCCTCACCCACTTTTCAATATCCGGAATATTACTTCGAGGAATACGCCAGCGACAAAGGTTTAGACGAGGCCAGCAACGGTGGCCTCGCGCAGATCCCCGGCCGCCCATTTGTCCTGAGCACAGCCTACGACCCAGTGGTTTTCGATGAATACGGCCAGTGGCGCTACAACCGTTTCAACGAGTTTGGTGTGCAACGCTACGACAATAAAACCGGCCAAACCATCGGCACCTATGCAGTTTATCAACCTGCCACATTAGCCAAGGGGACTTTTGGGAAAGCGGGTGGCATGGGTGACATTGAAGCGCTGTGCGACCAAGGCCCGATCGAAATCGGCAATCGGGTGTGGATCGACGAGAACGGCGACGGCCAGCAAGGCGCTGCCGAGCCAGCGGTGGCTGGCGTGGCGGTGCAACTGCTGTATGGCGACGGCTCACCAGTCAAAGATGCGACTGGCGCGCCTGCCATTGCCACGACCAATGCGGCTGGCGAGTATTTCTTTCAAAATGACCCGCGCTTGCCCAGCCGGGCGGATAGTAGCTTGATCTACATCCCCAGCGATGCCAGCGCGATTGTCCCTGCGAGTAGGGGTCTGATCCCCAACACCGGCTACCAAATCAAGATTGATGTCACTCAGCCCGCCCTCAGCCTATATTCTTTGACTGGGGCCAATGCCAACGGCGATAGCCGCGATACTGTCGATAGTGATGGTGAGCTCAGTGCAGACAAGACCGTTGCCAGTGTAACGTTTAGCACGGCTGGCCCTGGTATCAACAACCATACTTATGACTTTGGCTTCCGCGCGGGCGTGAGCCTGGGCAACCGCGTATGGTTCGACACTAACAACGACGGCCTCGACAATGATGGCGATGCCGGTACACGTGGCGCAGGTGTGCCCAGTGTGGAAGTATGGTTGTTCCAAGACAAGAACGGCGATAGCCAGTTGCAAACCAGCGAGCGTGTGCTGACCACGACCACCGATGTCGAGGGCCAATATAACTTCAGCGGCTTGGCGGTGGGCGGTTATTTTGTCATGCTCCCGGAGCAAAATTTTAAGCCGGGTGGGCCATTGTTTGAATATCAAAATAGCACCCCGGTTTTTGATGATACGGATAGCCCAGCCGATCCCAATGCCCGCAACCATGGCGCAGCCTATGGCGTGTTGGACCGCGGGGGTGACGGCTATGTGGCCAGCAAATTGGTTAAACTCAGCGCTGGGGCCGAGCCGGACGCGAGTATTGACGGCACGGATAACAGTGGCAACCAGACCATCGATTTTGGCTTTTACAAAGCGTCGCTGGGAAATCTGGTTTGGGAAGACAGCAACAACAACGGCGTGCGCGATGCGAGCGAAGAATTATTGCCCAATGTGGCGGTGCGCCTGTGCAGCGCCGATGGCAACAGTGTGTTGCAGCAAACCGCGACCAATGCCAGTGGTCAATATGCCTTCACCAACTTGAAAGTGGGTGTGCCATATGTAGTGGGGGTAACACCGCCCACTACACCCCCGGGCACGCTACCCTATCAAAGCAGCGCAGATGTAGCCAGTAGCGCCGACCCAGCCAGCAACATTGATGACGATGACAACGGTGCGGTGCTGGCAGCCAGTGCCAGCACTTGCGGCAGCATCCGCAGCAGTGTGATTACGCTTACGGCTGGTTTTATCGGCGCGACCAACAGCACCAACGTGTTGTCGACAACCGCATCAACCAATGACCCCACTGTGGATTTTGGGCTGTTTCGTCCGGCCCGCTTGGGCAACTATGTGTGGTTCGACATTGAGGAGACCGGCGAAGACGGCAGCGCCGACCCCGACGAAATCGGCGTGAACGGCGTGACGGTGACGCTGCTGTATTCTGACGGTCAGAGCTATGTGCCGTATCCGTTTGGGCCGAGTTCGGTTCAAACGGACAATGGCCTGGATGGCAAACCCGGTTTCTATCAGTTCAATGATTTGATTGCCGGGGATTATCAAGTGCAGTTTGTCGCACTGGACAACTGGGCATTCACTGCGCAGAACAGCGCCGCCGACAACGAAGATAGCGACCCCGATCAGAATGGTTTGGTCGAGGGGGTGTCACTGGCATCGGGTCAGATCAACGACACTATAGACGCTGGTATCTGGGTGCCGCTGGCGTTGGGTAACCGCGTCTTTATCGACAACAATAACGACGGTTTGGATAACGATGGCCCGCTCGATATTGGCGGCAATCGTGTGGCCGAATCCAGCACCGGCATCGACAATGTGAATGTAAAGGTGTATTACGACCTGAACGGCAATGGCCGCATCGATGGCGTGGATCGCCAGTTGGATAATCTCACGACACAGGCTGGGGGCTATTTCACCTCATTCGACAATATCTCTGGGACGTTCATGATGCAGCTCACCCCGGTCAATTTTCAGCCGGGTGGCCCGTTGGAAACCTGCGCCAGCAGCACTGGTAACGGCGTGCCGGTAACGGACAACAATCTGAATCTAGACGATGATGGCGAGCCGGATGGTTCATTGGGCTGGACCAGCCGCCCAGTGACGCTCACACCCTTTTTGGAGCCCCTTGATGACGGTGACAACAATCCTAATAGCAACAACACCAACTACTCGGTGGACTTTGGCTGCGTGCCGCTGGCCGCACTGGGCAACCGGGTGTGGCTGGATGTGAACAACAATGGGATTCAGGATGGTGCGGAAAATATAGGTGTGGCGGGTATAAATGTCGCACTGCTAAATGCAGCGACCAATGCGGTTGTGTTGACAACGACGACGGATGGTTTTGGGCTGTATACGTTTACCAAAGTGCTGCCCGGAGATTATCTGGTGCACTTTGATCTCCCATTCGGGTTTGTGCGCAGTCCGGCTAATGTTGCGGCTGCACCCAACGATGGTGTGGACAGTGATGCCAGCCAGGCCACCGGCAACACCCCGCAGACCAATCTGGTAGCGGGCGAAAATGACCCGACTTGGGACGCCGGCCTCACGCCTATCGCTGGTTTGGGCAACCGGGTGTGGGAGGATCTCGACCACAACGGATTGCAGGATGCGGGTGAGCCAGGCATCCCTAACATCACGATGACGCTGCGGGTCAATGGCACAACGGTGGCGACGCAGTTCACAGATGCCGGGGGCTTCTACTGGTTCGATGGCTTGACACCTGGCACGCAATATGAGGTGTGCGTCAGCGCGCCTGCTAACGATCAGTTTGCGATCGCGGATGCCGGCGCAAATGCCTTCAACACTTTCGATAGTGACGCTAACCCCACGACAGGCTGTTTGCCGATTCGTACAATGGCGCCCGGCGAAAGCTACCCCGACCACGACGCCGGGCTATGGCGACCGGCCAGCCTGGGCAACTACGCTTGGATCGACAGCAACCGCGATGGGTTGCAAAGCCCGGGTGAGAATTTGCTGGCGGGGGTGACGGTTGACCTGTATCAGAATGGCGCAGTGATTAGCACCACCCAGACCGATGTGAACGGGCAATATCTGTTCACTGGATTGGTGCCGGGTGCTTACTCGCTCACTTTTGGGCTACCCGACGGCTATGCACGCACGCGTGAGAGTGTGCTGGGCAATGGCCTGGATCTGGAGGATAGCGATGCCAATGTCGATACCGGTGCGAGCGAACTCACGCTGCTGCAATCAGGCGAAAGTGATCTCGCGTGGGATGCTGGTTATTTCCCACTCGCAGCGTTGGGTGATTACGTGTGGGAGGACAAAAACCACAACGGCATTCAGGACGCAGGTGAGCCGCCCGTGCAAGGCGTGATCGTGACGCTGTTGGACAAGGACGGCCTTGAGGTCGTTACTCAAACGACCAGTGCCCAAGGCTTGTATCTGTTTGAGAAGTTACAGCCCAGCGAATACACCTTGATTTTCGCACTTCCGACGGGCTATGCCTTTACCAAGCCAAGCGACGGCAGCCAGCGAGATGCAGATAGCAATGTGGATGTGCTGACCGGCCAGACTGAACGCATCATCTTCCTGCCCGGCCAAACCCGCTTGGATGTGGACGCGGGTGTGTGGCAACCGGCTAGCTTGGGTGACTTTGCTTGGGAGGATCTAAACTATGACGGTCAGCAGGACGCTGGCGAGCCCGGTGTTAATGATGTGCATACGATGCTGCTCGATGGCAATGGTCAGACCCTGGCCGAGCAGACCAGCGCGACCCAGCTGAACGGCAGTGGGGCATACACTTTTGCCAATTTGATTCCCGGCAGCTACGTGGTGTTGTTCACTGCACCGACCGGCTTCTTGTTTACCAAGTCTACGCTGGGTACGGATTCGACCAATAGCGATGCCACGCCTGCCACTGAGCTGGAATCTAGCGCTGGCACACGCATCTACACGTTAAACGCAGGCGATAGTAACCCGACGGTGGATGCTGGGTTGGTGCGGTGTGCCAGCTTGGGCAACCGGGTGTGGCTGGATGCCAACTTGAACGGACAGCAAGATGGCAACGAAACTGGCGCGGTGCCGGTTGTGACGCTGAAACTATTTAACGCTGACACCCAGGCTCTGGTGACCCGCTTTACTACTGATGCAACTGGAAACTACGACTTCCCGTGTGTTTTGCCGGGTCGTTACTACATCAGCAGTGCTGCGCCAGATGATCATGAATGGACTGTGCACACCGTCGGCAGCAACGACTTGATCGATAGCGACATTGATCGTGCGACCGGCCGCACCCCAGTCATCACGCTGGATGCGGGCGAGCGCAACGGCAGTGTCGATCTGGGCCTAATCTTGCAGGCTGATCTGGGCAATTTGGTATGGGAAGACCGCAACTTCAATGGCCAGCAAGACCTCAATGAGCCGGTGGTGCCGGGTGTGACCGTGACGTTGTATGCCAAGGGTAGCCCAATAAGTGTGCAGGTGACTAATCAAAACGGCAAGTATGGGTTTAGCAGTTTGCGTCCGCGCGTGGCGTATACCCTGAGTTTTGCTTTGCCCAGCGGCTATGTGTGGACCAAACAGCAGTCGCCGGGCATTACCAGCGAGGCGGATAGCAACGTGAAACGGGATGAGAACACCACGTTCCCGATTGTGCTGGAGCCCGGTGATAAAAACCTGACCATAGATGCTGGCATATTCCTGCCAGCGGCGTTGGGCGACACTGTTTGGGAAGACGCCAATGGCAATGGGCTGCAAGACGGTCCTTCGACAGGCTCAGGAGAGCAAGGCGTGAACGATGTGGTGGTGACCTTGCTCGACACAATCGGTAACGCTATTGATAGCCAACGCACCACGACTTTTCTGGGTAAAGATGGCTACTACAGCTTTACCAACATAATTTCTGGCACATATGTAGTGTCGTTTAGTGTGCCATCAGAATTGCCATATTTCTTTACGATTCCTAATGCCGGTAATGATGATCGAAACAGCGATGCTGTCGCAATCACTCGCACAGCAAGGACGGCGGTGACAAAACCGTATATCGTAAATGCTGGTGACGACATCCCAACGGTGGATGCCGGGGTAGTGCAACCGGCCAGTTTGGGCAACCGGGTGTGGCTGGATGCAAACTCAAATGGCATTCAGGATGCCGATGAAACGACGCCCATTCCGGATACGATAGTTTCGCTCTACGCTGCGGTGACAGGTGCGTTTGTCATCAGCACCAGTGTGGATATTTCGGGCAGCTATGCCATCACAGGATTGCTGCCGGGCGGATATTGTGTGCGCTTCGCTTGGCCTGTGGGCTACGCCACGACGTTGGTCAATGAAGGTAGCGATGATGCCTTGGATAACGATGTCTCGCCTAACACTGGCTGTGCGCTGACAGTGCTTGCACCCGGTGAAGATGATCCAACGATTGATGGCGGGGCGAACGTGGAGGCGCTTTTGGGTGATACGGTGTGGTTCGATTTGGATCGTGATGGCGTGCAGGATGCCAACACTGCCGAGCGCGGCATTGGTGGTGTGACGGTGACATTGCGCTATGGCAACCGCATTGTGACCAGTACCGTGACCCATGCCAGCGGCTACTACACCTTCCCCAATTTGCTGCCGTTGGTGCCATATACCGTGCAGTTTGCTCGACCTATCGACACGGCCTGGACACGCCAAGATGCTGGGAAGGGGTTGGATCTGATAGACAGTGATGTGAGTATTGATGGCGAGACGCGTCCGGTCTTTTTACAACCGAATGAAGCCAATCCCAGTGTGGATGCGGGAATGCAATCGACGTTGCGGTTGGATGAATATCCGACCACATCAGGCGCAAATGGGTTGGTGGGCGCGGACAAGTGTGTGACCTATACGCTGGTCGTGACCAATACCAGCCTAGCTGCGGTGACCAATGTGGTGGTGACGGATGTCATCCCGGCGGATACGACCTTCTCGCATGGCAATGTGACGTTGCTGCCGGGAAGCACCAATACAGTGGTTTGGACCGTGGGTACGCTGCAAGCGGGCCAGCGCGCTAATAACTATTTTGTGGTGTGTTCAGTTATTGCCGACATCGCCGCGTTAGACAATATAGCGGTATTGCAAGGTGGCGCACTGCCGGGGGTGGTGGATGCCAACGGCTCAGAAGTGCTATACAACCCAACTGCTGTGACCCTAGC
>JANMVQ010000472.1:0-4240 GCA_031392845.1 Chloroflexota bacterium | reverse complement strand
TCGCTGTAATACGTCAGCTTACCGCGTTTCTTAATATTGAATGGCATGACTGCATTATGCATGCTGAAATCTGAGACGACAGCCGACAGACGATTTGATGTCAGCACCGTCTATCACTCCGTCCTCTGTCTCTGTCAGCTTTACCGTACTACAAGTAACGACACCGCCTGACGCGGAAGGTTGAACGTCAGAGTGAGATTGCCGTCGGCGTTGGGCGTGGCCCAAGATGGAGATTGCAACTGGCTTAGCTCGGAGGCTTGTTCCAACTGCGCATACTGTGCCGGGGAAGGCTGCTGGGGCGAACCCATACGTTTCCAGGCAGTAAAGGCATTGCTGTGTGTATCATCGATACGATAGTGCAAGACCTGCATTGGCTGTTGTGCATTTGATAACTGTTGCAGGGTAAGCGTGACTGCAGCGTCTGGACCGACAATATCGATATCATGGTGATGCCACACCAAAACGGATACGCCCTTGTCATACGTGCAGGCAAGCGCTGCAACATCTGCTTGGTCCCGTACGCCATACTGCATGATGGCGTCTAGGCCAAGGTCGGCACTGCTGGTGATGCTTAGACGTTGGCCGCGCATCTGGCCAAACATGCGAAAGACGTTTAGCACCGGCAAGGCAATCCCATTGCTGGCCAACACACGGAATCCGGCAAAGTACGGTTGGTCTTCGAACTCGAAGGCCCAGGTCACCGCTCCTTCAAAGTTGATTTTATGTCGGTCGGCCAGCAGATGTTTGCGGGCAAAGACCGCTGCGGTATAGCTGGCGAAGAGCGTGCCATTGCGATAGCCATTTTGAGGATAAACCGGCTCAGGGCAGGCTGCGCAGCCATCTGGGTCGGACTCGCCAATGATGATGGGTTTGTTCGCCAGTTCGGGATAGCTTGCCACAATCGAAAAACCACTATTGATATCCTGCAATTGTGCAGCAATACCAGTTTCGACGTGCCCAGCGATAAACTTAGGCTCGCCTTTAGCGTGAAAGGCCACAAAGTCGATTGGGGAACCGACGGCGCCGGTGGCATAGTTCACCCCGCGCAAGCAATGGTCGAGAAAGTCGCGCAGGAACTGGGTCGCATGTGCGTGACGGGTGCCGGCCACATGCGGACCGCCCACCCGCGCGGTCGGCAACGCCCGTTTTACCGCATCCACTGCGTAGTCGTAGGTCTGGTGATATTCTTCTGGCGTGCCTTGCCAATAGAAGATGTTTGGCTCGTTCCACACTTCCCAATACCAGCCTTCGACTTCGGCCTGACCGTAACGTTCGATGCTGTGCTTCACCCACTGAAAAACCAACTCAGCCCATTTTTGATAATTGTTAGGTGGATAGGCCCAGCCAGTATGCAAAGGATTTTTGCTACCGGGAACCCAGGCATGTTGATAAGGCTGCGGCTTGCTGGACAAGGCTTCTGGCATAAAGCCAATCTGCACCAGCGGACGCAAGTTGCGTTCACGATAAGTGTCAAAGATGCGGTCGATGAGCGTCCAGTCGTAATGCGGCACACCATCGGCATCTTCAGTATAGGCATTGGTCGAACCCCATTTCAAGGCGGGCGTACCATCGCCAGTGGTCAGTAAATTGTGGGCGCGTATATACACAGTCTCTGGGCTAAGCGCACTCAATTGACTGAGCAGCTTCTTGCCATCCTTCATATAGGTGTAATTGGGTTCGTCGTAGCCAAAGAAACGCCACACCGGCTTTAGCGCAGCTTGTGGGTTGGCCACATCCACTTGAATAGTGACTGGGAATGATCGTTCATCTTTCATTTTTGCTAATGATTTGTAATTTTTCTACGTGCCGTATCCAACACCTGCGCAATCTCGACCTAACACCTGGATGATCTCATGCATCCGCTCCAAGTGCACCGCGTGACCAGCACCTTCGATCATGTGCAGGGAAGCTGTTGGGCAGGCTTGCTGCATCTCGCGTGCGATCTGCACAAACTTGCTGTCCAGCGCACCTACAACCAACGCGACCGGCACACGCAGCTCAGGCAAGCGCGACCAGACCGAGGGTTGCGCGCCAGTGCCCATATATCGCAAGCTATTGGCTAAGCCTATTGTGCTATTTTGCAACCGTCGCTCGTGCAATTGTCCACGTTGTGCCGTCGGCAACTGCACCTGGCTGGCCCACATGGGCGAGTGTTCCCATTCCGCTACAAAAGCTTCGATGCCATGTTGCTCAATTCGCTGGGCTAAGGCCTCGTCACTCGAGCGCCGGGCTGCACGCTCTGACTCGCTGATTAACCCCGGCGAGCCGCTCTCCAAAAGCAAACAACGAACAACCTCGGGATAGTCCAGTGCCAGTATTAACGCCAGTCGTGCTCCCATCGAATATCCCCACACCTGCGCTGGGGCCATCTGCAAGTGGGTCAGCAGCTGCACCAGATCGCGCGCAACCATAGACACGCTATAACGCAAGATATCATCGGGCAACGCGGTGCGTCCATGCCCAGGCAGATCCACCCTAAGCACCGTGTAGTGCGCCGTCAACAATGGCAGCGCCTCCTGCCAGCTCTGTCCACTGCCGGTAAAACCATGCAATAGCAACAACGGCGGCCCGCTACCCTCTATCTCAATGTGATATGCGAGGTTGTTTATGGGATGGTACATTTTTAATCGAACACGGATTTACAGGATAGCAGGATTATTTGGATTGCCTTATCTTAAAAATCCTGTCATCTTGCAAATCCGCGTCCCAATAGGTGTAATCACTCAATTAGCAACCGCCCAACTTGAGTTCGGTCGATCTTACCTGACGCAGTTTGGGGCAATGTTTCGGCCAGACGGAACAGGCGTGGTACTTTATACCCGGCCAAGGACTGGCGGCAAAATGCGGTGAGCGCAGCCACATCAATGAGTACACTCATCACGGGCACCACCAAGGCCGCCACCTGCTGGCCCCATTCGGCAGAGGGTACACCCACGACCACAACATCGTGTACAGCCGGATGCTTGCGTAAAACTGCTTCTACCTCAGCAGGATAGACATTCTCCCCACCAGTCACAATTAGATCGCTCCGCCGCTGAACCAAATGCAGATCGCCCTCCGCGTCCAAAAAACCCAGGTCGCCTGTATACAACCAACCGTCGCGAATAGCATGGGCAGTGGCGATGGGGTCATTCAGATAGCTGTGCATGACAGTTGGCCCACGCACAATGACCTCGCCGATCTCGCCGGGCACTAGATCACGACCCGCCTCATCCACCGCGCGTATCTCCGTAAAGACCAACCCTTTGCCGACGCTGTCCGGCTTGCGTTGTGTATCTGCGGGCAATGCGGTCGCCACCTGTGAGGTGGCCTCGGTCAGGCCATAGGTTGTGGCAATGGGGATGGATTTAGCAGCCGCGCGCGCCATCAACTCCGGCGCTGCCGCCGCTCCTCCCAACAACACCAAACGCAAGTAGGGATATTTCGCGCTCGCGGCGCCCCCTTCCAGTAGCCGGTGCAACATCGTTGGCACAAGCGAGATCAGGGTGATCGGTTCGTTACTCAAAGCACGGTAAATGATGTCGGTGTCGAAACGCGTATGTAGATCTATGGCCGTGCCATATAGACACGAACGCAGCACAATGCTCAACCCGCCCACGTGATATAGCGGGAGCACGCACAACCAACGCTCATTTGGCAACACCCCAATCCGATACGCTGACGCCATCGCGCTGTGCCAGAAGTTGCCCCAACTTAGCACCACTCCCTTCGGCGTGCCACTGCTACCCGAGGTGAACATGATCACAGCGGGTGCATCCAAAGTGATAGCAGGCCATGGCGTCGCAAAAACATCGGAGGTCTCAGAGATCTCTGATGTTTTTAAGTTAGGTCCCAATCGTACCGACAGTGCTTCCGCTTGTACAAACGTCCCTTCATCATGTAGCACCCATGAGCAGCGCGCCGCCTGCACCTGGTAGACCAACTCGTCCACCGTCAAACGAGTGTTGAGCATGGCGAGTGTTGCGCCTACCCGCATAAGCCCATGGATCACCTGAACGGTGCTCAGGCTATTACCCATCAACACTGCCACTACACTGCCCACGCCTATACCCTGAGCATGTAATGCCACCGCCACACGCTCGACCTGTTCATGCAGCTGACGATAAGTCGTAGACGCACCTGCGTAGTAAACCGCTGGTGCCTCTGGTCGTGCCCGCATTTGCGCTTCAAGCCAGTTTTGCATACGCTCCGCTCGGATGGGGCTTGGATTCATGGCCGACGTGGAAACTTCCTAAAGTTC
>JANMVQ010000456.1:0-24558 GCA_031392845.1 Chloroflexota bacterium | reverse complement strand
CCTGTTTAATGGTGTGCCTGAAGACAGACTTGAAAGCATTGTCACTCAGACCGAACAAACCTTACGCGTAACAAATTACAAAGACGGCCAATGGTTTGCGGACTATTGGCGCATTCGAGTGATAGCGGTGAAAAGTGGTTCGTAAGGTTCAGAACGTTCATAAGGTTTTTAAAGTTCATAGTGCCCTATCCAACTTTATGAACCTTACGAACTTGCCAAACCTTACAAACTCGACAAAACCGATAAACCAAAATAAGGATAAATCATGAGTAACCAAGACCGAGTCATCGTATTTGATACAACGTTGCGTGATGGCGAGCAATCGCCGGGCGCGACATTGAACCTGGCGGAGAAACTGGAGATTGCACGGCAGTTGTCGCGTTTGGGGGTGGATATTATCGAAGCTGGCTTCGCCATCGCCAGTCCGGGCGACTTCGAAAGTGTAACCCGCATTGCGCAGGAAGTCGGGGCAAGCGACAATGCGCCTGTTATTACCAGTCTGGCACGCTGCCAAAAGAAAGACATCGACCAAGCATGGGGTGCAGTGCAATGGGCAAAGAAACCGCGCATCCACACGTTTTTGGCTACCAGCGATATTCACCTGCAATACAAGCTCAAACTCAGCCGCAATGACGCAGTTGAGACAATTGGCGATATGGTCAGCTACGCCAAGAGCAAATGTGCCGATATCGAATTTTCGCCCGAAGATGCCGGGCGCAGCGATCCCGAATTCATGTGGCAGGCGCTGAATGTAGCGATTCAGGCCGGCGCGACCACCTTGAATATCCCCGACACCGTGGGCTACTGCACACCGCAGGAGTACTACAAGATGATCGAAGATATTATTAAGAATGTGCCTGGCATCAAAGAGAAGGGCATCATTATTAGCACGCACTGCCACGATGATCTGGGGCTGGCCACCGCCAACACTTTGGCTGGGGTGCTGGCAGGCGCGCGCCAGGTCGAGGTCACCATCAACGGCATCGGTGAACGCGCCGGGAATACCTCGTTGGAAGAAGTGGTCATGGCGCTCAAGACGCGCAAGACTTTCTTTAACATCGATACCCGCATCGATGCAACCCAACTCGTGCGGACCAGCAAAATGGTCAGCGCACTGACTTCGATGCCGGTGCAGCCCAACAAAGCTATTGTCGGCATAAATGCCTTTGCCCATGAGGCTGGTATTCATCAGGATGGCATGCTAAAGAACCCGTTAACGTACGAGATCATGAATCCGGAGAGCGTGGGCTGGAACAGCACAAACTTAGTCTTGGGTAAGCATAGCGGGCGCCATGCCTTTTCCGACCGCTTGAAGCAAATGGGCTATGAGCTGGCCCGCGAAGACCTGGACAAAGCCTTTGATCGCTTCAAAGCGTTGTGCGACAAGAAGAAAGTGGTGGCCGATGAAGATCTGGAAGCGTTGATGACTGACCAGCTTGAAAACCACAACGAACTCTATAAGCTGGATGCAGTTAGCGTATCGACTGGCACCGGCAATATGCCCGTAGCGTGCGTGCGCTTGTTAGATGAAGAAGGCGAGATACATGAAGACGCGGCCATAGGCAATGGACCGGTTAATGCGATATGTGATTGCATCAACCGCATCACGGGCGCCAAAGCCGGACTGAACGAGTTCCATGTGCATGCTGTTACAGCCGGTATCGACGCAATTGCCAATGTGACGATTCGCGTGGAGATGGAAGACGGCGAAGGCAAGAAATATCTCTTCAGCGGGCGCAGCGCCGATACCGATACGATGGTCGCCACCGCACGCTCGTATCTGGCTGCGGTAAATAAAGGTCTACTGCAGATGAAACACTCGAAGGGACCAACAACATAGCAGTCATTCAGTTTTCAACAGGAGGCCAAAAACAAAACCTAGGCCTCCTGTTGAAAACTTAGCGGCAATGTCACAGTGAATTCGCTGCCATGGCCTGGTTGACTGGCTACGGTGACATTGCCACCGTGCGCATTCAACAGCTTCTTTGCGATGGCCAATCCCAAACCAGTGCCCCGCGTCTGCTGCGTATCTTGCCCGCGATAAAACCGTTCGAAGATATGCTGCATCTGCTCAACGTTCATGCCGGTTCCAGTATCCAACACGCTGATCTTGGCCTGTGTGTGGTCGCTGCGCAATGTCACCGTAATTTGCCCCTCAGGTGAGGTGTACTTGAGCGCGTTATCAATCAAAATGAGTAATACCTGCTTGATGGCATCGATATCAGCGTTGACTATTGTTTGAGATTGAGGGGTTAGACGCATCACGATGTGGCGATCACCACTCAGCACTGAGACCTTGCGCACGACATCCTCAATGAGGGGGGCCAGCGCCACAGGCTGAAGATTAAGGGGATGGGTGTGTTCACCGCGTGCTGTTTGCAATAGTTTGTGCAACAGACGCGACATCCGTTCGGTTTCATCAAGCGCATCGCGCAACACCGCACTGCGATCCTCTTCGTTAAGATCGCGCTCTAGCAGCCGCAAGTTGCCATAAATAGTAGTCAGTGGGGTGCGCAACTCGTGAGATACATCAGCCAAAAATTGACGCTGGAGATTGAGTTCGCGATTAAGTGCGAGGTGGGTATGCTGGTGCACATCACGCAGTTCACTCAGCATGGCATCCACCGACGTGGCCAGTTGGCCAACCTCATCGTCTGGGGTATGACGTGCGGTCGATTCAGGGCCAATCAAACGGCGCGAAAAGTCGTGGCTAATGCGGATGGACTCGGCAGTACGTGTGATGCGGCGCAATGGGTGCAGAGAGGCACCCGCGACAAGCCAAGCGACCCCAAACGCACCAATCGTCAACCCGATTCCCCCGAGAAACAAGGCTTGCCACAGGCCCGCCATAGCCTGCATGGGCACTTCCAGCGACCGGGCAGCTTGTGCCAACCCAATCACCCGATTGCCGTACAAAATGGGCTTGCTGTAGACCAGATATAGGCCATCTTGGTTATCGAGTCCGGCTATCTTGAGTTTTGTCAATGAAGTTTCTTCCAGCCAGAATTGTCCAGTGTGAATAACATCAATGCCTTTAGCGCTCACCGGCAACAATTGACCCTGGGCGACAAAACTTGAGATTTGCTCAGTCAATGAGGCAACTTTTTGGCATTCGCGGTCAAACCATTGCACATGATTGATATGCCCTTGAAACGCTATCGGCATGACATAAGGCAATCCCTCAATATCGGTGCTTTGATCATTGGCTTGGTTGAGGTTGCTGGCAGCGCGATTAGATTCGGCCAGAAGTTGCGCTTCCTGCGCCAGCTCTTGCTCCAGTTGTGCGCGAGTTGCAGCCCGAAATGAATGTCGCACGCCAAAGGCTACGCCAAATACAACAATGGCGACAAATACAGTAAACAGGATAGCCCATCGAAGTCGCAATAGCATTGGCACACTCCTTCATCTTCTAAATCAAACGTCTTATGAACCTATTTTGGGTTTCCATCAGGATCGGCCTAGAGTAAAACCAACTAAGTCGTGCAGCTTTGGCAATCTAAGGCACTATATAGCGAGTGCAGTTGCACCAGTCAAAAGCCGTTTCGACTTGTCGGTCTTATTTCGTCAGTGCGCGTCACTCAGCCCGATCGATTCACGCAAGGCATAACCTACGCCACGCACTGTCTGGATGATTCGGCTCTCGCCTTGCTCCTCCAGCTTGTTACGCAGATAGCCTACATAGACCTCCAACACAGTATCATCCCCACCAAACTGATAGCCCCATACATCTTGCAATAATTGATCGCGTTTGAGCACTCGATTAGGATACTTGAGGAAATACTTTAACAGATCAAATTCGCGCGGGGTCAAATTTATGGCGCGCATGCCGCGGCGCACCTCGCGCGTGCTCGGGTCAAACGCTAGATCGAGAAAGCCCATTGGACGCTCATCGTTAGCCCGCTCTACCCGTCGCAATAATGCACGTACCCGGGCCACCAGCTCCTCCGGAGCGAAGGGCTTCACCAAATAGTCGTCTGCGCCTGAATGAAACGCGTCAATCTTGTCTTCTAGCGTTGCACGTCCGGTCAACATCAGAATGGGTGTATCTTCTACAGCGCGCACCCGCTGCACAACTGATAGGCCATCAATCATGGGCATCATCCAATCCAGCACAATTAGTGTCGGGCGTTGATCACGCGCTTGAATCAGCGCATCGTGGCCATTGGTGGCCGTGATCACCCTATAGCCCTCGTAGGCCAGTGTGCGGCGCACCATCTCAGACATTTTGGAATCGTCATCAGCCACCAAAATTGTTACAGCCGATGCACTCCCTGTGCCTCCACCCGGCGGTTGTGCTGCTTCACCAGCGCTGGACATACTCGGCAAATTGTTGGCCCCATTTGAAAGCGGACTTGTCATGATATGAGTCTGCTCAACTGCATAAAGTTGAAGTGAGTAATTTATGAGAACTTAGCGAAAGAACCGTGAAGATTCTGCAAAGACCGGATAGATTTTGCCCAAATGCTCTGCATAACTCTCTTTATATCCCCTAATAGCTTCTTGACAGCCTCTCATGCTCCCTCGCACCCCCAAAACGAACAAGTCCGATGTATCCCGTCGGGCTTGTTTGTTTTAATGCGAGAACTACCTAAATCTGCGGCAATTCACTTTGGGCGCGGTCGATCTCTGCCTGTGGCAATTCGTAGTCTTCGAGTTTTCCGGTCAAATAGCGCTCATACGAGGTCATATCGAAATGGCCGTGGCCGCATAGATTAAACGCAATGACTTCGCTCTTGCCTTCCTCGCGGCAGCGGATGGCCTCGTCGATGGCGCCGCGCACAGCGTGGGCGGCTTCCGGCGCGGGCACGATGCCCTCGGTGCGGGCGAACAGCACACCGGCTTCGAACGTCGCCTTCTGCTGCACGGCACGAGCTTCGATGATTTTGTGGCGATATAACTCGCAAATCGATGACGCCATGCCGTGATAGCGTAGACCTCCAGCGTGGATCGGCGCCGGGATGAAACCGTGGCCAAGCGTATACATCTTGACCAGCGGGGTCATCATACTAGTGTCGCCGAAATCGTAGGCATACACACCGCGGGTGAGCGAGGGCGCAGCAGCGGGTTCAATCGCCACGACGCGCAGGTCTTTGGCCCGCCCGCTCAACTTGTCGCCAATAAAAGGGTAAGTAAACCCGGCGAAGTTGCTGCCGCCACCGATACAGCCAACGATGACATCGGGATACACCCCAGCCATATCCAGCTGGCGTTGCGATTCCAAGCCGATGACCGATTGATGCATCAGCACGTGGTTGAGTACCGAGCCAAGCGCGTATTTGGTTGGGATGGGATTGGTTACGGCATCTTCGACTGCCTCAGAGATCGCGATGCCGAGTGAGCCAGTATTGTTCGGGTCTTCGGCCAGAATCTTGCGGCCGGTGTTGGTATCGGGCGAGGGCGAGGCCACGACTTGCGCACCCCAAGTTTCCATCAAGTTGCGCCGATAGGGCTTCTGCTGATAGCTGACCTTGACCATGTAAACCTTGACCTCGATACCGAAAATACCGCCCGCAAACGCCATGGCACTGCCCCATTGACCTGCGCCAGTCTCCGTAGCGATACGGCGCGTGCCAGCCTCTTTGTTATAGAACGCCTGCGCCACTGCCGTATTGGGCTTGTGGCTGCCGGCTGGGCTGACCCCTTCGTATTTGTAATAGATCTTGGCAGGGGTCTTAAGCGCTTTCTCCAAACGATGGGCTCGATACAGAGGAGTGGGTCGCCAAATCTGATATACCTCACGAATCGGCTCTGGAATATCGATATAGCGCTCTTTGCTCACTTCCTGCATGATGAGATCCATGGGGAAAAGCGGAGCTAGGTCGGCTGGACCCACTGGCTGCTTGGTGCCCGGGTGCAGCACGGCTGGCAGCTCAAATGGCAAATCGGCCAAAACGTTGTACCACGCCTTCGGCATATCACTTTCTTGTAAAACAAATTTAGTTTGATCGGACATAATTTCTCCTGGGTAACTGGGGCTGGTTGTTGATGGCTAGTCATTGGTGGTTATTTGGCCCGCCACCAAGAACTGCTTCATCAGTTGATTAAATCTTGAGATATGGGTTTGGGCAAGCTTGCGGAATTAGGGGCAGCCAAGGGCACACCCGTTGCATTGCGTATCCGTAATGTCAACCAAGCAGCCTAAAAGACAGCTACACTTGATGCATGGTAGAACCCAGCACAACGCACAATGCAGATTATGTTTTGCGACAGACCAGTCGAACCTTCTTTATTCCAATCAGCTATTTACCGCCACCGCTCAAAGAAACGGTTTCAGCGGCTTATTTGTGTTGCCGGGCGATCGATGAAATCGAAGATCACCCCACGCTGGAGACAAAGACCAAAGTCACATTGTTAAGTGGCATTGCCCGACAATTGCAGTCCAGTAACGCCCAACAATTTACACCCGGGATTGCCAGGCAGCTTGCGCCTTATACAAACATACTGCCCGAAGTGACGCTGCGACTGAGCGATTGGTTGCTACAACCGCCATCCACTATCGCGCCACGCATCTGGGATGTAACAGCAACACTGGCCAATCGAATGGCGAACTGGACCAGCCAAGGCTGGAAGATCAACGATCAACAGGATTTGGAGGACTACACGTTTTGTGTTGCGGGTTCAGTCGGTTTGCTGCTTAGTGATCTATGGGCTTGGCATGCCAATGTCCAAACGGATCGGGCGCAAGCCGTGGCCTTTGGCAAGGGGTTGCAAGTGGTCAACATTCTGCGAAATCGCGCAGAGGATTTAAGCCGCGGTGTCGACTTCTTTCCGCAAGGTTGGCAAGCGCAAGACATGGCAGCCTTTGCTCGGTCCAATTTGGTCGAGGCAGACAAGTATGTAGATTCACTTCCGCCTGGCAAGATCGCCAGTGCTTGCCGGTTGCCCTTGGTTTTCGCATATGAAACGGTGGCGGCCATTGAAAATGGCACCGCCAAGCTAAGTCGACAACGTATCGAACAATTACTCATCGAGCACGGATTTACGCAATAATCAAACCCGTGCAGCGCTCTTGATAGATGATTAGTCCGCTGGTTTTGCCTTACTCTCCTTCTTGGTCTCTTTTTGTTCTACTTTTGGTTCGGGGTTAGCCACGGGCGCGGGTTTGCTGTCGGTCTTGGTCTCTGGTTTTGATGTGTCGGCAGTCGGAGTTGCAGTTGTTTCTGTGCTGGAAGCGTCTTTGCTATCGGTGCTGACCGCTTCTGCATTTGGTTTTTCTTCGGGTTTAGGCTTGTTTAAGGTCTTGCTGTCGCTGCTCTTGCTGTCATTGATATAAAACCCACTTCCCCGAAACGAGACCGCCACCTGCCGAATGGCACGATAGATATTACGCCGGCCACAGGTTGGGCATTTCTTCAGAGGTTTGTCGGCGAATTTCTGTGTAGCTTCAAATTCGTTCCCGCAATCTGGGCACGCATACTGATACTTGGGCATGGCGCGAGATTATAAGCGGAGGGGTGCGGATGAAGGAAGTAAGAGTGAGGGGGATGATAAGGTGACGAGGTGACCTTTCAAACCGTTCACCCCTTCACTTCTTCACCTCTTCATCCGAAACTTCCTTTACCTTCGGTGCAGCCACAGTTGGCTTTGCGGCAGGGGCGTCGGTGCCAAACATGCGATCTTCGGCTTGACGAATAAGGCGACGCGCTCGTGAACGAATGCCAGTGAGGCTATAGCCCACCCGATTGACCACGCGTTGGGTGCGGTTGGTCGCCCGCAGGCCATTCCACTGCACTGCCGCCGCAGCCCAGGTCAGCCCGCCACCAAACCCAATCGTCAATACTTTATCGTTGTGACGCAAACGTCCTCCTTCAAGCGCTTCCGTTAGCGCAATGGGGATGGATGCAGCACTGGTGTTGCCATACTTTTCAAGATTGACGATAAACTTCTCCATCGGCAATCCCAGCAGCTTGGCGGCAGATTCAATGATGCGGATATTGGCTTGATGCGGCACCACCGTGTCTACGTCCTGCATCTCCCAACCCACTTTATTGCATAGATCGCGCAAGGTGCGGTCCACCACCCGGGTGGCAAACTTATAGACCTCTCGCCCATTCATCTGTACAAAATGCGAATCGTTCGTCGGCATTAGTGCCGTTGCCTCTAGCGCACTTTTGGGGCGGTTGCCATTGGCGGAGACGCATAGAAAATCGCCGCCAGAGCCATCCGAACGCAAGATCGTAGACAGCACACCCCCCGGTTGATCACTGCCTTGTAGCACCACTGCACCTGCCCCATCACCGAACAAAATGCAAGTATTACGGTCTGTCCAATCGATGATGCGCGAAAAGGTCTCGGCCCCAATCACCAACACATTGTTGGCGTTGCCGGCCTTGATGGCATCGGTGCCCACGCTCAATGCATACACAAACCCGGAGCAAGCCGCACTAAGATCGAAGGCACCTGCGTGGTCAGCCCCTAACGCATCCTGCACCAAACACGCCGACGATGGAAAGAAGTTCTCTGGGGTTGAGGTGGCGACAATAATCTGATCGATTTGGACCGGACTTACTCCGGCCATATCCAACGCCTCAATCGCGGCCTGGGTAGCCAGTGTGGAAGTACTCTCGTTGTCAGCTGCAATGCGCCGCTGCCCAATCCCGGTGTGTTGACGAATCCACTCATCCGACGTATCGACCATCTTGCTGATCTCGTCGTTGGTCATGATACGACTGGGCACATACTTGCCACAGCCGACGATGTGAGCATATCTCATAGCAGTTACAAGTTAAAAGTGCAAAGCCAAAAGTAAAGCAGCTCACTTTTACCTTTCAACTAAGACGCGAATTCCTTCAGGATAATCGACCCATTGTGCCCGCCGAAGCCAAACGAATTGGACATAGCGGTGCGCACGATTTTTTTGACCGCATAGTTGGGCGTGTAGTTTAGATCACACTCCGGGTCTGGGTGAACATAGTTGATCGTCGGTGGGATAACATCGTCCTGAATGGCCTTGATGCACAGCATGGCTTCAATCGCCCCAGCTGCGCCAAATGAGTGCCCAAACATGGATTTGGTTGAGCTGATGGTGAGATCATACGCCGATTCGCCAAATACGCTTTTCACCGCTTTGGTTTCATTGGAGTCGTTCAGCGGGGTGCTGGTGCCGTGCGCGTTCAAATAGTCGATCTCGTTAGGCCGCAAGCCCGCTTGTTTGAGCGCCCGCGCCATGGCGCGGGCCGGGCCTAGCTCATCGGGGTGGGTAATATGAAAGGCATCATCGGTGCAGCCATAGCCCACCATTTCGGCCAGAATTGTTGCGCCGCGCGCTTGAGCACTCTCCAGCGATTCCATCACAAACATGGCTGCACCTTCGCCAGTCACAAAGCCATTGCGGGTGATATCAAACGGGCGGCTGGCCGTTTCAGGAGTGTCGTCGTGGGTGGAGAGCGCACCCATGTTGCGAAAGGCCACCAAAGGAAAAGGGCTGATAGGCGCTTCGCAGCCACCAGTCAAAATCGCGCTAGCGCGGCCTGCCCTAATCATCTCAAAGGCTTCGCCGATGGCGTTTGAGGCACTAGCACATGCAGTAACCACGCATAAGTTTGGCCCACGCAGTTTGTGGGCCATCGCCAGTTGACCAGTGGCAGTGTCGCACAGCATCATCGGCACCGTAAAGGGGCTAACCCGGCGCGGCCCTTTCTCCAGCATGATCTTGTGCTCACTCAATAAGGTGCTGATGCCGCCAATGGCGCACCCGACCACCACGCCCACATCCCACGTGTTACCGTCGTCAATCTTGAGGCCGGATTGATCAAAGGCTTGTTTGGATGCGAACAGCGCTAGCTGACTCACCCGGTCGATGCGACGCACCTCTTTGGCTCCGAAATAAGCGTTCGGGTCAAATTCTTTGACTTCTGCCGCAATGTGAAAATCATAAGTGCTGCTGTCAAAGTGCGATATCTTGCCTATGCCATTCTGGCCTGCGATAGCATTCTGCCAGGACGTCTGCACATCGTGGCCTAATGGGGTAATCGCACCCATACCAGTAATAACCACGCGATGTCCGCCTTGTGGATGAGTCATGGCACTTTGGCCGTTTCCATTTGCTGAACTACTCAATTTCTTCTCCGTAATTCGTTAACGCGATCGTTTATTTGTTTGTATAGTCAACACCGCCGCCGGATTTAGGTTGCGCGTAGGTTAGGGCGGTCGAATCCCAGACTATGGGCGATGGTCGCCACGCGTGATCCGACTTTGGCCAAATATGAGCTGTAATGGGTGAGCAATTCGGTGCTGGGTTCGCGCAGCGCGGCCAAAAAGTCCTGCGGGCCATCGAACTCGCGCGGCAGCCGCACACGGGTAATGCCCAACTCCTGGATCGTGTGCGCGTCGCTGGCACAAATTTTAGGCAAGTCAAATTCTTCGGCAATGGCGCAAGCCTCATCGTTGCGCTTGTGATCGCGAGTGCGGGCGTTGAAAACCTCGATGAAGTCCAGCTTTTGCGCGTAACGCTCGATGTTGGCCCGGCCAATGCCATGTCGACGCGGGTCAAACGGATGAGACGGGCCGCAGATGCCACCTTGGTCATGCACCCGCTCAATCGCCTCGCTTAATGGAATCCCGCGTGGAATCAGGGTGTGGATGAAATAGCACAGCAGCTCACCCTCTGGGCACAGCGCTTCTTCTCCCACAATCACCAGATCCGGCGCACGCCGGTGCGCCTCCAACGCTCCCTCAATCTCATAGTGATCGGTGATCGCAATCTTGCCAATGCCCACCTCGCGGCAATGATCAATCAGGTGATGCAATTTGGTCAGGCTGTCGGGGGAGTAGCGGGTATGTGAGTGAAGTTCTAAATCAAGCATGGTTCAGATATTGTCAGGGTGACATTATCTCATTTTTAGCGCAGGAGGCACTCAAAGCCAGCTTGGTCGAAGTGCACATCTGTCGTGAGTGCGTTTTTGATCATTAGCCGTTCCATCAAGATGAATGATGTTGCATCCACAAGCGACCAATGTTTATCTGTATACATTTTCAACTTATCCCATCCGAGCTGATCGGTGTCTTTGTCGATATGAATTACAGTTACATGGACTTCATTCTGAAGAATATTTACAAATTTGATCGCAGATTGGCGCAACTCGATTTTGCGGGAGGTAATCACAGCAACAAGTTCAGACAGCACATAATTTGATGTAACTATCGTGGGGAATTTTGACCGCTGTGCCTCTCTATAAGCGGATGAGTAATAGTGCGCCGCAAGCTTGTTGTGAACATCGCCTGACAACAATAAACAGGCCCATCCCGCTGTATCAACGAAAATACTATTCGGATTGATCATCTTTGTCTCTTAGCACGCGCACGCTTGGCTGAGCGACATATTCGTCATGATTGGCGCTAATGTCTATCGGTTCAGTTCCCAAGCCGTCAGCCTCTAGTTGCTGCAAAAATGGCAACACCGAATCGTAGAAATCCCCTGGGATATTGGTGATACTGCCATCCAAGTCGCTATGCACAGGCTCAAGCACCGAACCATCGGGATCGCGTCGGCAAAAATAGAAACGCAGGTCGTTGTCTTTCAATGGCGCCAGTTTGCCGGGTTTTTCGACCAAGAGTTGCTGCAGGCGTTGCATCAGGCGTTCGCTATGGCTTTCGATCAAAAACTGGATATTGCGCTCGACCGACAATTCTAGGAAAAAATCCGCCAGTTGTGTTTGAACATTCGGATGCAAATGCAACTCCGGCTGCTCAAGAATAATTAACGACCCTTCCGGCACAAGATGCGCCATCACCACAATCGGCAACACCTGCGACACGCCAAAACCCACATCGGCCAGATTGGCTTCATGCTTGAAATTGGGCGACTTGACGATGACTTCATACAAGCGAGATTTTTCGCCAACTGGGCGTAGCTCGATTTCTTCGACCACACCCAAGCGTTTGAGCCAAGCGTTGGTCGCAGCGAGCAACTTCCCCTGCGTTTTTTTACCATTAGCTTGCCGAGTTACTAAATCAGCTAGCATGGTCTGAATTGCAAATTCACCACGCACGCCCACTGTAGATGGTCGTTCACCTGTCCAGCGATATTCACGTTGAGGGTAAGCACGTAGTGGTCCTAAATATTGTGTTGAACTTAGAATTGCTTTTAGTGAAGAACCTATTGCTTCGCTTTCAGTAGTAGTGTGCCAATATTCGTTGTCATCTGGATCAAAATCAAGAGTAGATCCTCCATAAAAACTGGTAATACGTGCACGCTTTTTAGGTTTATCAGAATTATCCCAACTATTGGTAACAAAATAAGTATCATCATTGAGTACAATATTTTCTTTATACTCGTATGGATTGGCGTCATCAGAATATAAGTGATTCCAATCTTCTAAAAGACTTTTAAATTCTCTACTTTCTATTGCAATCTCGTTATTAATATAACTATAAAAGACCGCAACATGCGATTTTAAAATTTTGACTTGGGGATTTTCTTGATATGAAGGAATCCAAGCTAATTCAAACCCTATACTCTTTCTAACATCATGCCCATATACTGCACTATCATAGCTACCAAGATCAACAAAATCACTTTCGTATCCGCCAAAATTGAAAATGCGCCGATCCCGCGAGGAAGCCGTCTGCTTCAGCATCAGCAAAAACTGCAAAATACTGGTCTTCCCGCTGCTATTGGCCCCAAACAGCGCCGTGACCTTGCCAAACTCCAAGTCGCAAATCTCCCACGACTTAAAGTTGCGGATCGTAAGTTTCTCAATCATGGCGCATCACCTGCCTTTATTCACTAAGAACCTATCTCTAAACCATTCGCGTCCGCATCCTTCGACTTCGCTCAGGATGCTTACACATCAGTTTAGGTCATTCCGCCGAAATAATTAACAGCCAAGCACGGCTCTGCGTGAGCGGAGCGCATTCTTATGCGCGAAGTCGAAGGACGCGGTCATTTTATTTCGCTGAATGACCTTAGAGATAGGCTCTAAATGAGAAATGAAAGATGAGACATCTCAACTCTCCTCTCCCCCCAACGGCGAATTCAACACCTCTCTAAACTGCGAGCCCGGCGTCTGCGGCCCGACAATGCCCCGGGCCTCCATATCTTCGATCAAGCGAGCTGAGCGGGTATAGCCAATCCGCAGGCGGCGCTGCAATAGCGAGATGCTGGCTTTGCCGTTCATGCGCACTGTGGCGACCGCGTCGTTAAACAGCTTGTCCCCGCCGCCATCTTTACCCGACTCGCCGGCGGCGTTAGCCAGCGCGCGCGCCTCATCCCAAGTGGGGGATATCGCCTGGTTAAATGGGTCTTCGCCGGTGGGCATGGCCACTTGTTCGCCATTCAGCGTGCCGGCCATCGGGACCGACGGCGCGGACATCGACGCGGTAATCGGATCGCTCACCACCGTAGTGATATTCGTCGCTGCGTTGACGTCACCACCCAATTGGGCGCGCCAATGGCGGACCACCCGCTCAATCTCGGCGTTGCTCAGCCAGCAACCCTGCGCACGCATTGGCGTGGGCTGCTCTGGTGTAATCACCAACATGTCACCACGTCCAAGTAGCTTTTCTGCTCCGGGTGAATCCAAAATCACGCGGCTGTCGATGCTGGTCGCCACGGTAAAGGCAATCCGCGCCGGGAAGTTCGCTTTGATCAATCCGGTCACCACATCCACGCTGGGGCGCTGGGTCGCAATGATCAGGTGAATGCCAGTCGCGCGCGCCATTTGCGCCAAGCGCACCAACGTCTTCTCCGTCTCATTCGGGGCCAGCATCATCAGGTCAGCCAGCTCATCGATAATCACCACGATATACGGCAGTTTCTTTAGGTCGGGATCAGATGTTTGACGTTTGACGTTTGACGTTTGAGATTTGCCATCATCCATTGTCTGACGCCCATCCTCCGCCTTGGCATTGAACTCCACAATATTGCGCGCGCCGTACTTGGCAAACGTGCGGTAGCGCTGATCCATCTCACGTACCACCCAACTCAGCACGCCGGTAACTTTCTCCACATCGACCACGACTGGCGCAATCAGATGCGGGATACCGTTGTAGCCGGTCAGCTCCACCCGCTTGGGGTCGACCATGATAAAGCGCAGGTCTTTGGGCGAGTTGTAGCACATCAAGGCGCAAATAATCGCGTTGACGCACACCGACTTGCCCGAGCCGGTTGTGCCAGCGATCAGCATATGCGGCATGAGGGTCATGTCGGCCACCACCGGATGCCCGCTCACATCTTGCCCCAGCCCTAGCCGCAGCTTGGCTTTGTGGGCCAAATTGGCGAACTCGTCGCTCTCCATGACATCGCGCAACGAGACAATCGCCGTCTCGCCATTCGGCACTTCGATGCCCACCAATCCGCGCCCCGGAATAGGCGCTTCGATGCGGATGCGCGGTGCAGCCAGCGCCAGCGCCAAATCGTCGGCCAAACCTGCGATGCGGCTGACTTTTACTTTGACCTGCTTACCGTTCTTCATCGCCACAAAGCCCGGCTCCACCCCATATTGAGTGATCGTCGGCCCGCGGTTCACCTCGATGATGCGACCCGGCACGCCAAATGCGTCCAGCGTCTCCTCGATCACCCGGGCCCGTTCGCGAATGTCTTTTTCTTTCAGCGTGCTGTCATTGCCCGGATCCAGAATATCTTCGATTTTGGGCAACACCCAATTGCGCTCAACTGCTATGCGCGACGAGATCTGCGTGGCTTGTGCTTGGGGAGCTTCATGAGCGCTGAGGGCTGAGCGCTGAGGGCTGAGGGCTGACTCACCGCCAATCACCCGCGCTGGCGGCAGCTTGTTGGCCAATGGCACTTTGTTGTCGGCTTGGGCGTTAACCCGCTTGCTGCCGGGTGAATTGATCGTCATCAGACGGTCGGCTTGGCCGGGCGCGACCAGTTTTGGTTCCGGCTCGCGGGTCGGTCTAACGGGGGGCGTACTTGGGGCGATGGGGCGAGCGGCAGGCGGTAGGTCAATTTGCAAATCCGGCTCGGGCGTGCGCAGGCGATTTTGCTTGGGTATCTTGGGCTTGATCCCGTTAATCACAAAGTCCTGATCGCCGTCGTAGCCTGGCACAATCACATCGTCGCTGGGGCGGCCATTGCGAATCATGTTGATTTGGCGTTCAACCCAGCCGATTAGTTCGGCGATGCTCACATTCGACATCAGCATAAATGCGGCCAGCCACAAGATCAACAAGATCAGCGCTGCCCCCACGTTGCCCAGCGCTTCGGCCAGTCCGCCGATCAGCCCCGCTCCCATACTGCCGCCCCAACTGGCCGTGTTAGGCGCAGGCGTAGACAGCAGCCAAAACACATGCAGCGTGCCCAGGACACAAACAAACGCCAACACTACGCCACTGACAATGCTGATGCGCAACCGAGGATAGCGGTCGCCAAACCGGCGCAGCACCAGATAAAACCCAACCAGGCCCATGATTAATGGGGCGATGTAAAACCCGAGGCCAAACAAGTTATTTAGCACGCTTAACCAGCCACTGGTCAGCACACTGTTGCTGGCCGAAAGCGATGCTAACAGCGTGACAATGGCCAAAATCACCAAGCCCCAGCCCAAAATATCCAGCCACTGATCTGGGGTGAGTAGCGGCTTCGGGGGTGCTGGCGGTGGGGCCGCAGCTTTGCTGCGTTTGGGCGCGGCCCCGCCGCCCTTGCTCCCTTTGCTGGGGGCAGGTTTGGCATCTTTGGGCTTGCTGGCTAACAGTTTCATGCGTGGGTATCGGACAGATGTTCTATTGTATCAAGTCTGATTAATGTTGGGATGTCCGCATAGAGATATCCGGTAAATGCGTCTAAATGCGTCTATGTGGTGAAATCATACTGGATGAATTACCATTCACTCAGTAGTGAACGTCTCCGTTATTATCCCCAACCTCAACTCGCTCATCATCGATCAGGTCATTGCTGCGCTTATGCAGCAAACCACACACGCACGCATCAGCGAAGTTATCGTGGTGGGGCAGGATCACCCTAAGCGTTTGCAGTCATGCAAACAGACCCTCGATCACCTCACCATGATTGACACCCCCACGCCGATCTCTGCCGCAGCAGCGCGCAACCGCGGCGCCCAGCAGGCTTGCAGCGAATGGTTGTTGTTCATCGATGCTGACTGCATCGCCGCGCCCGATTGGGTAGAGCGCATGTGTGCTTGTTTCGATCAAGGCCATACTGTAGTGGGCGGCAGTGTCAATATTTTGCCAGATACTAGCGCCTATTGGACATTGTGTGATAACCTCCTGACGCTCACGCCCTCGCTCGAAACATCAACCGAAATGTGGTATTTGCCCAGTTTGAATTTTGGCATCCGCCGCGCGCTTTTTCTGGCGTTGGGTGGGTTTGATGAGGCGTTTCCCGGCGCGGCGGGCGAGGATGTCGATCTCAGCTTGCGCTTAAGACAGTACGGCGAGCCTCTGTACTTTGCGTCCGATGCGCAAGTCACCCATCGCCCACCGCGCAGCACGGCCCACGCCATGTGGCGGCATCTGGTTGCATTTGGTGCCGCACACGACCGCATCCAACAACGGCATGCGGCCTTTCGACCCTCACCGCTTAATCGCCTGTCGCCACACTGGTATCCGGCCATCGCCCTGGCTGCGCCCGCGCTGGCACTGAATGATGTGCGCAAGCTGTTCGCCGCATCGGCAGCGGTGCGTCAACATCCCACCAGCGCGGTTGGGCTGTGGTGGGGCAAGTTGGCTTGGTATGCCGGTTTGTCGAATGCGATGAGGCTGCGTGCAAGGGCATCTTAATAATGAAAGTGTTGAAAGCCCGGCTTATCGCAGCCTTGCACTCTCCCGCGTTTTTACAACGCGTTACCCACTTTGTTTTCGGCAAATTCTTTTTTGCATTGCCTGTCGTTGTTCGGCTATGGTTGTTTCGCGGCACCGCGTATGAATGCCCCATCTGCCAAAACAAACTGAGTCGATTTCTCCCACTCTATCGAGTTACCATGCACTGGTGTCCGGTCTGCTTATCCCTGCAGCGCCATCGCTTGATGTGGCTGTTATTCGAGAGTGAGCGCATTCAAATTCAAACTGTGCCGCGCAAAGTGTTGCATATTGCACCGGAACCGGGCATTGCCGCACGGTTATCGACTTTATCTAACATTGATTACGTGAGCGCAGATTTGTTTGATTCAGCGGCTATGCTGCGCCTTGACATTTGCAATATGGACTTGCCGGACGCGTCATTCGACCTAGTGTATTGCAGCCATGTGCTGGAGCATGTTAATGACGACCGACAAGCGCTGCGCGAGTTCTGGCGCGTGCTGAAGCCGGGTGGGATTGCTGTGATCTTGGTGCCGATCATCGCCGATACCACATTCGAAGACTTGTCGGTGACCGATCCGGCTGAGCGCGAGCGTCTGTTTGGGCAAGAAGATCATGTGCGCTGCTATGGGCCGGATGTGATCGACCGATTGCGGTCTGCCGGGTTCCAAGTGCAGGCATTACACGGATCGGATATCGTGACTACGGCTCAGGCCCAACGGGCAGACATCGATCTTTGGGAACCGCTTTTTCTGTGCCGAAAAGAGCAGGTTTATGCACACTAAATCATCGCCCATCCGGGCACTCTTGTCCGGCGCATCCGTCGCAGTCATTGGCGATCTATTGGCCCGTGCGCTCAGCCTGATCCTGACCATTCTCGTCACGCGCCGACTTGGCCCAACCTTATACGGCGAATACACCAGCATCTTGGCCAGCCTGGCGCTAGTGTCCAGCGTTATTGGGTTTGGTTTGGACACTTGGTTATTGCGCGAAGGCGGACGTTACCCGACGCGCTTACTTGATTTTTCTGCATCGGTATTATTGACCAAACTTGGCGCAGCGTGTTGTGTAGTGCTGTACTTCACCCTCATCAGTAATCGTGGACAACTCGAGCTAGCCTTCATTGTGGGTTGCCTAGGTGTTCTGGCTGATACCGCTTTGAACACCGGGTTTGCGGCATTGCGGGTGCACCGGCGAAATACGGCTGTGGCACTGGCACAACTGACACTTCCAGGATTGCTGCTGATTGTGCTACTTCTGTTGCAATCCACCTCACTGATGCCGCTCACCTTGATCTCTATTCAGACTGGCATTTCGTGGTTGATCGCGCTGCTGTTGTTCGTGCGGGGGCTGCATTTACTGGAAGGGCGCCGACCAAAGATCAACCTGCGCCTAGTCGCCGTTGGCGCGTGGGCATTTGTGGTGGCAGATCTGTTTGCGAATGTATATGGCCAATCCGCAACACTGCAATTGCGCGCAAATGCCGATGCACTTTCAGTGGGTCTGTTCCGAGCTGCGCTCAACACATTAAATGTAAGCTATATCCCACCTGCCATCATTTTTGGCGTGAGTCTGCCCATTCTCAGCAGTCTGCTCAATTCAAAACGCGAGTATGTGCAGATACTGCGGCTGTGGGTTGCGGGTGCGCTGGTTTACGGCGTTCTCGCCAGCCTGATGCTTGGCGTAGGCGCACCTTGGATCATAAAGTTGGTTTACGGCCCGAATTTCACCGACTCCGCGCCGATCTTGCAACTGCTGAGCGCATCAACACTGTTCAAGACAGGCAGCTTTGCCTGTGCGCTGGTTATGCTTTCGCGTGGACAGCAAACCCTGCGCATTGTGTTCCAATGCATTGTCATGATTGCGAATCTTCTAATGGGCTTCTATCTCATTCCAGCGATGGGTATGACAGGTGCTGCGTGGGTGACATTGGGCACAGAAATATTCTTGTTCATGTTGTATGCGTCTGGTGCCATCTGGGTGTTGTCAAAATGGAAGGCTTAACCATGGCAGACACAAACATCACTGTGATTGTGCTCAATTGGAACTCGTGTGAACGGACAATCTTGTGTATCCGCAATCTGTTGCAAGGGATGTCGCCACGCATCCAAATCATGTTGATTGACAACGGTTCCAGCGATGGCTCAGGACAGGCTTTTCGTACCGCATTCACAGCGCATGAAATCACGTTGCTGTGCCTGGACAAGAACTATGGTTTTAGTAGCGGCGTCAATCGTGGCATCCGGCATGTGCTGCAAAACAGCCAGCCCGACTATATCTTGCTGCTGAACAACGACACTAATGCCACGAGTGAAATCATTACGCAATTGGCAGATCATATGGATCGCAAACCGCGCGTAGGGATCGCCACGCCTAAAATTGTGTATTCTGATACCCCCGAAATTCTATGGGGCATTGGTGGCAAAATGCAGCCGCACTGGTTCACGGTCAACGGCATGGGCGAACGCGACGTCGGCCAGTACACATCGTTTCAGCCAGACTTTGTGTTTGGCTGCGCCATGATGATCCGACGCACGGTCCTAGAAAAGATCGGCTTATTGGATGAGCGTTTCTTCTTTTCGTATGAGGACATTGATTTTTGTTTGCGCGCGGCAGCCGTTGGCTTTGGCATCACGTATTACCCTGAGATTGTTATCTCTCACGACGGGAGCGCCAGCACTCACCACCAGAGCTATCTGCGTGAATACTATATGGCTCACAGTCGTCTGAAGTTTTTTAAGAAGTGGAGCTATGGCCTAAACTTTGTGCGCTTTCTCGCGCGCGAGTCGCTATATTTTGGCAGCACGCTGTGGCGCTGCCTTTGGTGCCGGGACTGGCTCACGCTACGCTGGTATGTGTCGGGTTGGATCGAAGGGCTGCTATGAATATATTAATCACCAACTTTCATTCCTGTTGCAACGCAGGCGACCGCGCGATCCTCGCCGTGACGCTGCGGCAAATCGCCCAAAGTTATCCGCAAGCCACGGTCACAGTTGCTATCAACGACATTGCAACTTATCAAACGTTACGTCATGAGCGAGCCGTGCCTTCGTTCTATTCATGGGCTATTCGCCCGGATGCACAGAACCGCGCTCAACTTGTTCGCTGGGTGACACCCATCTACGCGATGCTATTGGTATTGATTGCGTGTGTCTACCGGCTCACTCGAATTCGCGTTTATGGCTGGGCAGATTCCACTCGGCGCAAAACCCTCCAGGCTTACTTCGACGCTGATCTGGTGATGGCTTGCGGCGGCGGTTATCTATTTGCCTCAGCCACAGCGGGCAGTTGGTTTCTGATTTTGTGGTTGATCGCCGCTTTTGGGGCTATGCTCGGCAAAAAAACGGTGCTGTTGCCGCAATCTATTGGCCCACTCGAGGCATCATGGCAACGGCGCGTGGTGGGCTGGCTCGTTCAGCGTTCAGCGCTCACCCTGGTGCGTGAGCAGACCTCACGCCAATTGCTGCAGGTTATGGGTGTTGAAAAGAATGTGCAAGTACACCCTGACATCGCCTTTGATTTCAATCCGACAATTCACTTAACGGATAAAACGCCTAATTGTCTCTCCGGTGCATCTTTTCATGTGGGCATGACGTTGTTAAACTGGGTGGCACAGGGCAACCGCAGCTTTGAGCAAAATGGCTATGAACGCGCGGCACTTCGGTTGATCGAATATGTTGGCACATTGGGCGGCCGGGTGCATTTGTTTGCGCAGGTACGGGGGCCTTTTTTTGCCGACGATGATCGCGTTGTGGCCCAGCGCATCCTGGAGCAATCCAACCCCCAGCACGTGGTCTGGCACAGCGATATTGTGGATTCAGAGAGTTTGTTTGCCGCGTATGGTCATATGGATTTCTTCGTCGCCACAAGGCTGCACTCTGCAATTTTCGCCATGAATCAATCGGTGCCAACTCTAGTGGTAGGGTATTTGCACAAGTCTGTTGGCGTGTTGCGGGAATTGAATTTAGAGCACTGGTGTGTCCCCATTGAACAGACCAATGCCCAAAATATCATTGAACGTTTTGAAGAGTTGCATCGCCAAAAGGCCGCAGTGCAAAGCCAATTACGCAATTATATTCCTGTCGCGCAAGCCCAAGCCGCGCAAACGGTGGCTCAGATTCGCGCACATTTAGAGACCGAGCGAGGCGCACACCCGTGACGCGCAAGGTACGGGTCATCCAATTCGGGCTGGGTATGCCTCACGATCAATATATGGGTGGGGCTGAGGTGTTTGCCGCCAGTCTGGCTCAGGCCCTGGATCAGGATCGCTTTGAGCGATTGGTGTGTGGGGTGTGGCAGTTTAACTCGGCCAATGAAGCACTTCAACGTAACGCGTTGGCCGCAAAGAATATTGCCAGTGAGTTGCTGATGCCCTACGATCCAAACATTCGCAGCATTGCCCGCGCAGTGCAGCCGTTCGTCAATCTGGTCCGGCGCTGGCAGGCAGATATCGTCACCACCCACGCAGAGTATGCCGATCTGATCAGCCTGGCCGCCCGACAACTGTATCGGGCGCGCTACACCCCGGTGCGGGTAGTGCATCTGCTGCCGGAGTTCGACATCGTCGGTCGTTACCATCCGGCACTGGCTGCGGCATTGCGTCGGCTACATCCTCTGTTGTGCAGCACCGATATTGGCATTTCTCCGCAAATCGCAGCCACAATGGGCCGGAAATGGGTCAGTCGACGGCGGGGCTACCGCTTGCAGATGATTCCGAACGCGTTGGATACCGACGCCATCCGTGCGCGCGTTAGCGGGGTGAATATGCGCGCCGAGTTTGGACTCATGCAGAATACCCCCTGGATTGGCATTGTCGGTCGTCTGGAACTGCAAAAAGGACATGTGTTTTTTCTACAGGCAGCGCATGAGGTATACCAAGCCTGCCCACAGGCGAAATTTCTGATCGTGGGTGCTGGCTTACTTCGGCATGAATTAGAAGCGCAGGCCCGGTCATTGGGCTTGGCGGATCGGGTCACCTTCACAGGCGTGCGCGATGATGTGCCTGATCTTTTGGCCAACCTAGATGTATTGGTCTCATCCTCGCTGCGCGAAGGGCTGCCGACGATTTTGATGGAAGCGATGGTCATTGGCACCCCCATCGTGAGCACAGATATCCCTGGATCGCGCGATCTCATCACACATGAGCGCACCGGTCGATTGGTTCCTGCGCAAGATGCGCATGCGCTAGCGCAAGCAATTCTGCGCATGTTGCATGAGCGCGATCAAGCCCAAACTATGACGCAAGCAGCCAAAATCGCAGTAGAGCAATTCAGTATTAACTCGGTGGCTCGCCAATATGAAGCGCTTTATACACAGCTGTTGGCATCGCACACGGCATGAGTTAACCTTATTTAGCCACTCGAACAATGTGCAGATTCGACTTCATGACAAAGCGAAAAGAATCGCGGCGCATCGCGAAAAACTCATCCACCGCTTTGCGACATCCAGACCAAGCTTCGTAGTCGTCAATCACCAAACACCCGCCGATCGACAAGTGCGGCACAATCTGGGTCAGGCATGTCAGAACCGACTCATACCAGTCACAATCGATATGGGCAAAGGCCACAGGTTGATCAATGTGCATCGTGTCCTGATACAGTCCCTTGACAATCTCAATCGCATTCGTATTTATGTTAATGCCAAAGCGACTCATGTTAGCGATGACGACATCATCAAGATGAGTTACATAACCATAGTAATCATCACCATTGATACCAGCAGCATTCCCAGACTGAATTTCTCTATAGCGCTCATGAACGTCTGGGCCATCTTTGGGAGATGGCGGTGGAATTTGATCAAATACATCGAATAAGCTAAACGGGCGCTGGGATTGTTTGGCAAGCGCAAGGATAATGGCAGATCCACCCAAAGCACATCCAGCTTCTAACATCATGCCCTTCACCTGTTGGCGCTCCACGGCCTGTATAGCGGTACATAAATCGATCAATGTAGCGCGCGACAAGTAAGTCAGGCGCTTTTGCATAACACGACGAATCTGAGCATAGAGCACGGGGTTACCGAATGCGAATCTAAGTTCATGGCTATTCATGAGAGAGGGAAAAAATACTACGGGATACTTAACTTATTGCAAGTATCCCGTAGTATATGTCTAGACGATCAGGCTATAAGCATCAGAAAGGAATGCAGTTGTAGTCTTCACCGTAACCACTCGCGCCACCTGGGTCAGATGACTGAATACGAGTAATGGCGACAAGCTGGCTACTCGCTGGGCCGACGATAGTCACACCACCACCGAAGTTGGTGCCGTCAAAGCCGAAGTCCACATCACCCAAGGAGGTCTGTAATGAGCTTACGCTCTGCTTTGCACCTGTGGCCAATGCGTTCAACGTTTGGGTCGCCTTTACGACACCATTAGCATCGATATAGCTGACCGTGACTACACCAGCGGCCAATGCGCCACCAACGTTCTGAATGGCGAGGAAGCCGCGCTGGCGCACACCAGAGTTATAAATCGCGGTGGGTGTCCAGCGAACATAGGGGCAAGCCAACTTAGCGCTGCCGGCGGTTTCGCCAAGGAACGCGGTTGTGACGCCGAGACCCTGAACTTTACCAATACCAACGATTTTGCCACCAGTGCTGACGATCGTGGCTGCACCGCTGAAGCCCTGGGTCATACCTGCTGCGAGACAAGTGTTGAAGCTCTTCTTCGCACCCGGGGTGATTGTTGCGCTGTCCGTGGCGCCGTTGCTGTAAGTCACGGCTACTACTGCATTCGTGGTGTCAGCATTCCCAATTGCATAGAAAGAGTTAAATCCACCGAAAGCATTGCACAAGGCGGACGGCATGTAAAGCGTATTGGCACCACCGGTGACACCTTCAAAAGCGGATGCAGCGTTGCCTGTCGTATTTAGCTCAAGCGCCGAAGCAACGATATTGGCGGGGGTACCAGGAGTACCAGAACCGCTCTGAATCGCAGTCACTACAGCTGAACCATTGAAACCATCCGGGAGCGCCGCAATAGTGCCAAGATCGAAGGTCTTAGCCGCGCCAGGGGGCAAATTTGCCATGGTTTGGGTGTTCTTCAGGGCACCAGCGTTATCGGCGTCATAGAAATTGACCGTCAGGTCAACATTGGCTGAGCTGGCATTTTGCACATTGAAGCGTTCGGTAAAGTTGAACTTGTTCTTCAGGGTGGTTGCAATCAACACCTGTGGTGCGCCCGATGCAAAGCCGTTTGACAAGGGGCGGTTCTTAACCACAGTGCCAGTGTTGGTCGCAATTTGCACTGCAGTTGCTGCAATCGGCTGGTCGGAGGAAATAATGGCAGAGCCATTAAAACCAGCTGCGAGCGAGGTGCTGCCCAAGAACAATGAGCTGCTCGCACCTGTTGCAAGCGAAGGACGAGTGATCGGAATAGCGGTACCACTGTTCTGATCATAGAAGTTCATCAGAACACTAGCGGTGCTAGTCCCGACGTTAGAATAAGTTATGGACGAAGTGAATGTGGCTGAATAGCCGGTATCGGCTTTCACAATCCCCATTCCGGCGATAGCAGTCACAAGGGCTGCTAGGCTTGAAAGTAATTTCTTAGACATGATTTTTCCTTTATTCGACTAACTATTATGCAAATGATTTGATATTTGTGGCGATTGGCTAATTCCAACACGCCGCTGCTGATGTTTTATACGCCAATTGACCCGCTTACCCAATACTCCGTACGTGTTAATGCGCAATTCCACCGAGTGGATTAGAGTAGATCAGCTATAGATGATATACACTTGGAAACAAACAACATGAATTCAAACACAATTATTGCGAATATTCAAAACAAAGGGCCAGCAACATCAATATGGCGTATGGCTTTGCATAAGATTTCATTAG
>JANMVQ010000328.1:0-1946 GCA_031392845.1 Chloroflexota bacterium | reverse complement strand
CAAGGTCATGGGGCCAAAGCCGTTGGCGCAGGTGGGGTCATGGTAGACGGCGACGTCGGCGGCAGCATCAACACCGGCCATATCAACAGGGTGTAGTTCCTTTAGAACGACAGAAAAGAGGACATAACCACACTGAAAAGCGCAAAATCAGGCGAGCGCCGGGATTTTATGATTGGCATAGTGCGAGGTATGGAGGCGCTGATGTTCTTGCTCAAGGTGAAAGGACCAATAGCGGTCAAAATCGCCACTGGCGCGTAGGGCACGTAGACGCAGGACCGCTTCGGCACCATCAGTCGTCCAGCGAGCCCCGGTCAGTTCCATGCGGTCTTTGACGAGGTGACGGCAGGCGCCTTCGATGACACCGGTGGCAATGGGAAATCCAGCGGCGAGATAGTCATCGTAGTGCAGGAAGTCGCGATACTTGAGGAGGTAATCGGCACAACGATCGATGGGTTCACGTTGTTTGGGCGAGAGTCCGCGCAAGGTGGCAGAGCGGCGCAGACCGGCGGCAACGGTGCTGCTGTGTCCAGACAAGATGGCATGTAAATGCTGAGAGACCCACACTTCAGCGTTAGGATCGGCTTCACTGAATAGGGCCCAAGCGGCGGACCACAGATATTCAAGGACATGGATGAGATCAAGAATGATGACCAGCACAACACCGAGTTTTTTGGCGGTGGCTTGCAGTAGGCTGAGCTGAGTGGGATTGCCATCGACTAACGCAACCCAGCGCTTGGCGCGCTCGGGATCGCGAGCATCTGCCTCGCTAAAGGCCTGCTCGATGACTTCCTGGGGAGTGTGGCTCAAGCTAGCCCAGACCCGCTTGTTTTGCGGGCGGGGCCGGGGTGATGCGGACGGGGTAGCTGGCGAGTTCTTGCTGGGATGCAGCTCGCCGACGATATGTTCAGGCAGGCGTGCCCAGGGTTCAATCGTGTAAACCGCCGCGACGGTGGCCATCCGTTTGCGATGGGGTTTCTCGCCTTTGCTGGGGCGATGTTTTAAGTGCGGCGTTTGTTTGGCCGCAGCTGCCTGCGTCTGTGGCCGCAAATCCTGCTTGCGCATCGGCACCCCCTTGCCATCAGCGGTGACGACCAGTATTTCTGCGCTGATCGGCTTCTTCTCATCAACTTTGGCCGGTTTCTGTTGCTGTTCATAGAACGCATCGAAATCTTGTGCCGCTCGCAGCGTCAATGCTTCGGCTTGCCGTTTGGGCACATGCGCCCCACTGTATTTGTCGATCTCTTCGATGACCTCATCGAACGATTCCTTACTCGCTGCCTCCGCCACCCGTTCGCGAACCGCATGCGAATAGCGCTCTGTCGGCAAATTCAACTCCCCATCCAGCGGATGCAGACTCGCTAGCCCAATTCCCCCGTGCCCCTGCCGCGTTATCTCTACCTCCCCAAACACCGTTTCTAACGTCCGCCGCTGCATCCGTTTATGCGTGTGCCCCACTCCCGCTGCATCCGTTACCACCTCAGTTGTATTGCGCTGGCTGCGCTCATCAAAGTGTGCTTGTAGCATTCGCCGCAGCATCTCTCGCCCTTCGCGCTCCACCAGCTTTTCGACTTTATCGTGCGTCAGATCCTGGTTTTCTTCGCTCTGCAATTGTTTTACAATCGCCTCGTATTGCTCGTAAGCCCAGGCGTAGCCTGTGTTATGTCCGGTTTCTCGGGTGATTCCGTGGGTTTTCATTCTTTCCTCCGTGGTCGTATGATTTCTTCTTACCCATATCTTCCACGGAGTGCCCACGTTTTCAACTCCCTATCTGCGTTTTTGTCCCGTTTTCGCCTGTTTGCCGTCGTTCTAATGGAACTACACCCATTTCGAACACTAACCAGCATTGTTGCATTGACGATCTTGCTAAGCCCATTGCCAGCCGCGCGAGCGCAGGAAACTGGGGCGGAATCATCCCAACGAATACAACAAGATTTGCCCAAAGAACA
>JANMVQ010000437.1:0-19522 GCA_031392845.1 Chloroflexota bacterium | reverse complement strand
TTCTAAGTAATATATAACCTTTGGTGCTAGTTCAAATCAGTAGTTCTGCTCCATCTAACGCAAAAAAACTAACTAAATTCGGCTTCTCTTCCCCACTTCAGCAAGACCGAATAACGCTATACCGCATAATGCAGTAGTCGGGTAATTGCGATGAGACCAAAGTGGGAAGCAAGTTTTGGAAAGTTCGTATTTTCTACGCCTGAGTGGGGCAAAGTTGTCAAAGACAACTAGCACCAAAGGTTATATAGGAACTATCTGGATGTTTTCTTAAAACAATGACATGATTGTATGCAGAACAGACAAATTCACAACGTAAAAGGAGAAGAGAGAGACGAGAGGACTGAAGGGGATTGAGGAGAGAGGGGAAACTGTCTAGGAGGTGGGAGGTTTGGGCCACGAGTCATAAGTCCGGGCCTCCGAGCTATCGGACTTATGACTTTCGGCTTATCGACCGGAACACTCATGTGATGCTGCATCGCCGCGTTCCGGTCGATCATGGCATGTTTCTGAGCAGCCCTGCGACACCTTCGCACTTACGACTGACTGGCCTCACGAGAACGCCACTTCTTTGCCGGTCGCTGCGCTTTTGGCGGCCAGCTCCAGAATGCGGGTGGTAATGAGAGTTTGTTCTGGCAGTACCAACAGTGTGCCTTCGCCTTTGACGGCGGCCACGAACGAGGCGATGGCTTTGAGCCAGCCGCCACCGACATAGCTAGACGTATCCGGCGTGCTGTCCTTGATCTTGCCATCATCGCCTGCGTCATAGAAACGCACGGGAGTATCTGCGCCGTAGCGCTCGGCGTCGCAGTCGGCGCCACCTTTGTCGCCGAAGAAACTCATGCGCAGCTCGTGTGGCACAAAGGCTGCCCAAGTGACCAGTACCCGAATTTGCAGGCCATTCTTGGCGGTCACCGTCATCATGCAGGTGTCGTCCACGTCGAAGCGGCCTTCTTGTTGCCGGTCGATCCCCCATCCACCGAGCCCGATGCGCTGCTTGCCCAAACGGTCACTCAGATAGCCCTTGACTGAGGCGATCTCTGGGAAGCCAGTGACAAACATAGCAAAATCCAGCAGATGCACGCCGATATCAAAAGAAGCGCCTGCACCCGCCAAATCTTTATTGGTGAACCAACCCCCGTAACCGGGGATACCCGTTTGGCGGGTCCAGCGCATATCGGCCAGATAAACCTCGCCGAGTTGACCCGCTTCAACCGCATTGCGCATGATCTGCCCTTCGGCCGTAAAGCGCATGTGCTGGTTAATGCTGAGCAGTTTGCCAGATTTCTGCTGCGCCGCGATCATCCGCTTGGCCAACGCCGCGTTAATGGTCATGGGCTTCTCGCACAGCACATGCTTGCCGGCTTTGAGCGCATCGATCGCGACGGGCGCGTGTAGCACATTCGGAAGACCAATCGACACCATGTCGATGTCCTTGCGCTTGAGCATCTTTTTGTAGTCACTATATGCGCTGGGAATGCCCATTCTGGTCGCCACTTCTTCCGCTCGTTGCAAGTTGCTATCGACTACAGCGGCGATTTCTACGCCCGCGTTTCTGAAGCCGGGGATGTGGCCCTGTTGTCCAATTGATCCACATCCGATTACGCCTACTTTTAATGTTTGGTTAGTATCAATCATCGGAAACGCAGTTTAGTTGAAAGTTGAAATATTAAGAACAATGTCATTACCTTAAATTTCTGGAAATTGTCAGGCCCATGGGATTTACATGTGAGTGATAGATGCTATAAATCGCCCTGGTCACTCGCAGGCCTCAGAACCGGTGGCAGTAGCACAACAGCAGAAGCAAACCGGACTGTGGGCGTTCCCAGGGAGGAAATTAGTTAATTACAGAATGAACGAAGTGGTTGCACAAGTTGGTGTCCAAGAGAACATCGAAACTTCTCGCCCTAGCATTGCCGAAATCAAGAAAAGCCGAGTCAGTCGGATCAGCCGCCCGAAGCCCATGATGAATACATTTCATGGCACGGCCTCGAACCACCCTATTTGGCAGGTTCCTACGCCCGGATTGATCCTCTCTCCTAAACGTGCAGTAGCCAATTACAAAGCCATCCAACGTGCGTTCCCCTACGCGCAAGTGGGCTATACCGTTAAATCCAACCCCCATCCGCAACTCATGAAGGCCATCGGTGCTGTTGAAAATGCACATATGGAAGTGGCCTCAGCGGCTGAAGTGGAGTGGAGCATCAATGCGGGTGTGCCAGGCGACCGCATTTTCTATAGCAACCCGGTGAAACAACTGTCGCATATTCGTGCCGCGCTGGATAAGGGTGTGCATCTATTTGCGTTTGACTCTGAGGCCGAAGTCGACAAAATGGCTTCGATCTCATCCAATTTGTCGGAGCCCTTGGAAGTCTATGTGCGCATGACAGTGCCACACACAGGTGCGTTGTGGCCGCTGACTCACAAATTTGGTGTAGAACCACGCAAGGCAGTGCAGTTGATGCAGTATGCCCGCCAACATGGCCTCAAGCCAGTCGGAATGGCTTTTCATGTCGGATCGCAGTGCAACCGGGCTGAGACTTGGGCCGATGCCCTGCACGCGGTTGCGCCAGCCTGGCAGATGGCGCGCGAGGCTGGCATCGATCTGGATGTGATTGATTTGGGTGGTGGCTTGCCCGCGCCCTATTTCAACCCGGTCATCAAGCCGCAGGATGTGGCTGATGTAGTCACTCCGCTGCTGCAGACCTGCACGCCGGGTGCCAAGCGCGTATTTCTAGAGCCGGGACGAGGTGTTTGTGCAACCTCAGCGGACATGGTGCTGGAAGTGATCGGTTTGGCTGAGCGTCCCGACGGCCAAACGTGGCTGTATTGTGATGGTGGGGTGTTTAGCGGTTTGTATGAAATTCCAGATGGCATCCGCCCGCAAGTGCATCCAGTGATTCGCGAGACGCGCCCGTTGGGTATGCGTACGTATCGTCTGGCTGGCCCAACTTGCGATTCGATGGACACTATGTTTGAGGTGCGCTCGCCAGTCGAACTGAAAGTGGGTGACCGTTTGGTGCTAAAGGCCTGTGGAGCTTACGTGTATTCGGTCGGGTCGCCGTTCAATGGTTTCCCGGTCGCGCAAACTATCGAAGAGGGTGAGTGGATGCTCAATCTTGACGAGTTTGTCGGCATTTGCTAATTGGTTAGGACGCCAAGAACGCCTGTCCGGTTGTAGCGAAGTAACGCTGAGACCGGGCAGGCGTTTTTATTTTTCCAGCACCAAGGCTAGCGTTTTTTCTATCGTCTCTTCAGGCGAGAGATGGGTGCAATCCAAAATTATGGCATCTGCAGCGGGTTTGAGGGGCGAGGCTTTGCGTGAACTGTCGACTTCATCGCGGCGTTGAATGGCTGACAGAATGCCGGAATAGTCCGCACTTTGTTCGCGCTTTTGCAATTCCTCAAAACGGCGGCGTGCCCGTTCTTCGGCTGTTGCGATCAAGTAAATCTTCAAGTCGGCGTCGGGCAACACGACTGTGCCGATGTCGCGACCGACCATCACCACATTGCCTGGCTCGGCTACGCGTCGTTGTTGGCGCACCATTGCCGCGCGGACTTCAGGGTAGGATGATGGGATGGACACATTGTTGTCTACTGCGCTGCTGCGGATGTCCCATGTGACATCGGTCTCATCGAGCCATACCGTGTATTGACGGCCATCGTCCTGATCGGGCGGGGTAACGGTAATGTTGATGTGCTCGGCCAGCTCGGAAACGGCCACCTCATCCTTTATGGCGATATTGCGTTGCAGTGCGGCCAGCGTCACGGCACGATACATAACCCCGGTATCGAAATACAGATAGTGGAGGCGTTTGGCGAGTGCGGCACCGACCGTGCTCTTGCCAGAGCCAGCTGGCCCGTCGATTGCAATCTTCATAGTGAGCGGATAACTAACAGGGCAATTATCCCTGATTACCCATCAGTCGCTTCACTTCATCGGCTTGCAGCTGCCGCCATTGGCCAGGCATCAGATTGCCGAGGGTCAGGCTGCCGATACGCACACGAACGAGCTGTTTGACCGAGTGCCCCAGAGCTTTACCGACGCGTCGAATCTGACGCTTGCGACCCTCGTGCAGCACAATGCGCAGCCAAGTCTCGCCACGTTCGTGGAAGGGTCGAGGATCAGGAGGTTGACGTTGGATAGTGGATGTGTGTGAAGTCTCCCTGTGAGACGAGCGAGTTCTGAGAGGTGCTAGTGCAGCGGTTTTCTGCCCACGACCCAGGGCTCTCGGCTCTCGGACGCCAGCCTCACGCCCGACGCTCACTGCAGCGTGTTCTATGACTCGGATCACACTCACCTCGCACTTGGCGGTCTTTTCTAGTTCGCCATCTAGTAGCACCCCATTGCGCCAGCGGCGCAGCGTATCTTGGTTGGGGTTGCCTGCAACGAGGGCACGGTATTCCTTCTCGTGCTCAAACTTGGGGTGGGTCAGTTGGTAGGCCAGGTCACCATCGTTTGTCAGCAGCAATAGTCCAGAGCTGTCTTTGTCTAGCCGCCCGACAGGGTATAGGCGTTGGGGCAGCTTGACCAGATTCAGCGCACTGTTATTGAAATCATCGCTACCGTGATCGCTGGTGTAGCCAATGGGCTTGTGCAACGCGATATAGAGCGGTGTGATTTCGGTGCGCAGTGGTTTTCCATCGACACGCACCTTGTCTTCTGGCGAGACATTCGCCCCTATTACAGCCACCGCGCCATTCACGGTGACTCGCCCGGCAGAAATGATCTCTTCGCAACCACGGCGTGAGCCTAAACCGGAACTGGCGAGCAATTTTTGTAAACGCATGAGAGAAATTTAGAATTAAGAAGGCAGAATTAGGAAAGTATGAAGTATGAAGTATGAAGTATGAAGGATGAAGTATGAAGTATGAAATTATGCTTCATCAGTTATGGGCCCAGAAAATGGGGTTGACTACTGATCGCTGACTGCTAACGGCTGATCGCTGGCCGCTTCCTTTGGCAAGACATCCAGGTTTTCGATGGGGGGGAGCTCGTGCACTCCCTTTAGGCCGAAGTGACGCAGAAACTCGAATGATACGCCGTAGCGCATGGGATGGCCGACAGAATCCGCGCGGCCTAGCTCCTGTACTAGATTGCGCGCTTCGAGGGTGGTCATCACGCCATCGCAGTTCACGCCACGGATCATCTCGATTTGTGGCTTGGTGACGGGCTGGTTGTACGCGACGATGGCCAATGTCTCCAGTGCAGCGGACGACAGCCGGGTGTTCTCCTCCAACCCTAAAAACTTCTGCACAATTTCGGCGGCTTCTGGCGCAGTGACGAGTTGCACGCGGTTGCCATGACGCTGCAGACGCACGCCACGTTGCTCAAATGTGGCGTTTAGATCGTGCAGCGCGGTTTCCACGTCCTGCACCGTAATGTCCAAGGTAAGCGCGATGGCGCCTACGGCGGCAGGCTCCTTGGCAGCATACAGAATCGCCTCCACCAGCATCGGCACCGGCAAGGGTTGCACGGTGATGCTGGGAAGTTGTAGCTGCTGCGTAACCACCAGGTTGTCGGTGCTGCCGTCATCGACGCTGGCGGTGTCTGGGCTAACTATTTCTTCCATTCACCTTCGGCGATCCTATCTGAAGTTGGGTTTGATTTTGGATCGACTTGTATGTCGTTAGTGGTTGGGGCCGAGTGGGTCGATGGGGTGGGTGGGATGGAAGTGGCTTCGCCATCGACGATATCGGCGTTTTCATTGACGGATGGTCGCCGGGCAGGGGGGAGCTGCTCAGGCTCACGGCGATCCCGCCGCAAGATATTCAGCTGTGACAGATTGAGGCGCGGGGCGGGAGCGGCTTTGAGAGTGACGTCGGGCTTAGCGAATAATTTGAGGCCCAATTGCTCCTGCACGATATTGCGCACCATACCGACGACTTCCTCGCCTTTGAGCACTAAGTCAGTTCCATGTGAGGTCAGCACATCAAGCTTTAGAGCCAGTGCGTTCTTGCGAGCATTCACGACAACATCGGTGCTGATGACACCGCTCAAACCATTGACCCCTTCCTTGACCCGATCTTGAATAGCTTTAACCGACACCCGCAGTTTGCCGCTGCCGGTAGAGCGCATCACCAGAATACTGTGTACGCCGGACTGACGTAATTCCGTCCACAATACAAGGCCCAATAGTCCTACATAGACCAACGCCAGCAAAATGCGCACAGCCCATTGGGCGACGGCGGTGCCACCAGAAATGCCGGTGACGCTGTCACCCAACGCCAAGACCAGATTGGCCACCAGTTGTGGCACAAGCAAAATTGCGGCACCGAAGATCGTTAGAAAGATCAGCGACACAATCGTAAAGATACGGTTAAATCTATTCATTGTTGAATCTGCACTCCGAGCATTTAGGTTCGAATGGGCGCATGCGGGCACATCCGATTTCTGGATTTTTTATTGTAGCCGATGTATCTTGGCATTCTATTAGCATGCGTATATGATCAATGGGGATTTGTAAATCTGAAATTGGAGGTGCAGTGGACGCGGCATTTGATAGCGAGAAGCAGGTTCCGCAAGTACAAACGCGGCACAATCTATGGGTTCGTGGATTGGATCTTATAGCACGTCTATGCTTTGCCCTCCATGAAAGCCGCCGTGCCAAAATTGCGTTGAGTCTGTTGTTGGTGATGTCGATTTTTTCGCCGGTTTTGGCGCGCTCGGATCGCATTGCCAATGAGACCATCAAGAATGCCCGCACCTCAGATATTTCTATTAGCAGCCAAGGCAGTTGGTTGCGGGTGAGTGGGCGAGTGATTCCCAGTGCGACGTATCAAAACAAGGTCGACATGGGCTTTTTACAACTGCGTAGCAATTACTATGTGGCCGTTCAATCAGAAGGCACGACTGACACACTTTTTGTGCTGCTGGATGCAGTCCCAGTGGGGAGCAGTGAGCCTATCACTGTGTCTGGGCAAATCGTTATGGGCACGGGTTCACAACAACCGGCATTTTATTTGGAACCGGGTGTGCCACCCAATGTTGCAGTGGCCAACTGGATTGCACGAATCGGCTCGATTTTGATCGTGCTACTTTTTGGATTGATCGCGTTGATGTTATGGGTGCATCACAATGATTATGTCATTGCTTCCCCAGTCGATGCGCCGGAGCGAGTGACCGCTGCACCGCGCTTTAGCTGGTATGGCGATTTGGGGCGGCAATATGGGGACGTGACGGTGCGCAACATGGCCTGCTCGTTTTATGCGACCGTACATGAAGCTCGTTTTGAATGCACTCACCCCAAAGATTTGTGGAATGTATCAGTCCGCCGCCTGCGTTCTGCTCAATTGGGCAGTGTCGCTACTCCATATGGATTGATGCCTTCAGCTCGCATCTGGTTTGAGGATGAGCGTGGTCTGGCTCGCCGAGCTACCTTGGTCAGCAATGCTCGCGCCGAGCTGGATATGGTGTTGCGGGTGATGAGTATGGTGCAGTAACAGCCATCAACTTTGCTTTATCCGATACACGGTCCCGTCCAAATCCATTACATACAATTCGCCTACAGCATCCTCGCCAAATGAGCTGATCTGGAAACCAGCGTTAGGTAACGCTGTATTTACCCATGTGCCTGATGGATCTTGACGCAGCGCCCACATGTTGCCGTTGCAGTAGTCACCATAGACATAGACGCCCTGTAGCGCTGGAATAGCCTGGCCACGATAAACATAGCCTCCGGTGATGGAGCAGCCCTCGCTGTGTTGATACTGTGTGACTGGATCGGTAAAATTGGGTTGCATCTCACCTCCAGCATAGGCTACCTGTCCCTCGCGCTTATTCCAACCATAATTTAGCCCACCGATGTCGGCTGGCTGAACGTTCACTTCCTCTATCGTGTTCTGACCAACGTCTGCGATAAACATATTGCCGGTGGTCCGATCAAAACTAAAGCGCCACGGGTTGCGCAGACCAAACGCCCAAATTTCCGGTCGCACCTCTTTTGAGTCCCATTTGGGATTGTCTTCTGGGATGGCATAGGGCTGGGTTGCATTGGCATTCTGCACATCGATACGCAATAATTTGCCGAGTAGGTCCTGCGGGTTTTGGGCACTGCCTTTGGGGTCACCCTGTGAACCGCCGTCGCCCATGCCGATATAGAGCATCTTATCTGGCCCAAACTGCAACTGCCCACCATTATGATTGGCATACGGCTGGTCGATTTTTAAGATCACCAGTTCGTTATCGGCATTTGCGGCGCTACGGTCCGGGGTGGTGCTGAAGCGCGAGATGATCGTGTCGCCGTCTTTATTAGTGTAATTTACGTAAAAATACCCACTGAGTTTGTAGTCTGGCGCAAACGCCATACTTAGCAGCCCTTGCTCGTTCCCGCTGCTGCCAACACGATCTGTAATTTTTAGAAACGGGGTCTCAACTAGAGCTCCCTCTTGCACCACCCGAATTCGTCCTGGTTGTTCGATAATATACAGCCAGCCGCTGTCATCACTTGTGTGCGTTAAGTAGACCGGGCGGGTCAAGCCATCTACAAATTTCTCTAGCGTTAGCTTAGGGATTTCAGCTGGTACAGTGGATGCGGCTGCCAGGCTGGGTGTGGCACTGGGCGTTGTTGGCTGGGGTTGGGTAGTTCGGGTGGACGGGATGACTGTGGCGATGACTTCGTCGGCAGCGACGATTGTGGCAGGCACGCGGTTGTTAGCGTTGCGGTTCGCACATGACGCTAGCAGTATCATTGCAGCGCCTCCAATTGCAGCTGATCTGATTAGGCCGGTTAAGTCAATTGAGCTAAATTTATGCATATTCTTCTCTTTACAGCGCTATCGCTGACTCAATTCAGTCATCATGCGAAATTAGATTTGAAAATTCTAAAGTCAATTAAACGCATCAAATCTGAATTTCAAATGATGACAACCTTGAAAGTAAGCTTCGTATTTGGCTGCACCGAGTTGCATAGTTTGCGATGTCCTTGTTAAATTGCAAACCAATCTAAATTTTTCAAAAATGAACAGTCAACCCATTTCACCCTATGCGGCTATTGAAATCCATGACCCGACGCTGTATCAGGTCTACGAAATTGCACAGGGTGTCGATGGCGGTTTGGCCGGCATTACGGACGCTCATTTGGCACAGTTTTACGCCCAGGGGTATCTTGTTGTCAATGAGGCATTTACACCTGATGAAGTGCGTGAGGCCATCACTGGGCTGGTGCATTTGATCGCTGGGGGCTGTCCCGAGTTTCGCTCGATCCAATTTGAGGCCACAATGTTGGATCGGCTGGATACCCTCACCGCTGAAGAACGGCAAGATGCCGTGCGCAAGCTCATGTGGTTCGTGGACTTTGAACCACGCTTAAAAGCACTTTCACATCATCCTACGCTATTGGCAGTGGTGACACGACTTCTAAATGCGCTGCCGGTGATGTTTCAAGATCAAGCGCTGCTCAAGCCGCCTCGGCTGGGACGTGAGAAGCCTTGGCATCAAGACAAAGCCTATTTCAATTTGGATCGGCGCGAGCCAGTCGTAGGTGTGTGGGTTGCTTTGGACGAGGCGACTCTGGAAAATGGCTGCATGCATTTGTTGCCGGACTTAGGGCGCGAACCCATTGTGCATTTTCAACGCCGTGATTGGCAGGTGTGTGATTCTCTGGTGTTGGGCAAGCGTGCTGTTGCTGTGCCGCTCAAACCGGGTAGTCTCCTGTTATTTGATGGCCTTCTGGTGCATGGCACACCGCACAACGGCAGCTCCGTACGGCGTCGGGCGGTTCAGTTTCACTATCACGCTTCTCGTTTTAAGCCCGTCAGCAATGATGAACGTATGGCTGTATTTGGTAATGAAGGTAAAGATGTAACGTGTTAGTACCTAAACTCCGGAATCCTTATGTTTTGTGCAAAGATTTTTTCTCGCCAAGATCACAAAGGGCTCCAAGAAATCCTTTGTGTTCTTTGTGATCTTGGCGAGAGATTTGGTTCCGGTTTATCCGGTTTAGGGTTGTTCTACAAACAGACTAAAAATATATTAAATATGAAAAACTATCAGCATTTAGGGGCATTTAGCGATTTGGTGCACGAAGCCAAACGGCAGCATGAATTATTCCCGATAGCCCAACCTGGCCACGCGACGCAGGCCCGCATTCGCGAAACACTGGGCTTTTGCCACGGCGATGAGCAGCCCCAGGATGTGCGGACAGAGCGTCGATGGGAACGAGATGGAGTCGTTGGCGAAGCGTTGTCGTGGTCGGTTGGATATGGACCGCGTACCGAAGCGTGGCTGCTGCGTCCGGCTGATGCCCATGGCCCCTTGCCGGGTATCGTTGCGCTGCATGATCATGGCGGCTTCAAATATTACGGTAAAGAGAAGATCGCTATTGGCCCGGATGCGCCTCCCGCAGTGATGACTGAATACCGGCGCACTTATTACGGCACGCAAGCTTATCCAAATGATTTGGCACGCGCGGGCAATGTCGTGTTGGTGCATGATACTTTTCTATGGGGCAGCCGCCGTTTCCCATTGCAAGACATTCCCGCCAACATTCGCACGTTGACCACAGTGTCGCGCAGCCTGTGGCAGCCTTCTGCGGATAGCGCGTGCTCTGAAGAGATCGCTGAATACAACGCCTGCTGTGGGCATCATGAGCATTTGGTGGAAAAATACTGCAATGTTCTGGGCACCAGTATGGCCGGTGTGATCTGTCACGAGGATCGCATCGCCACCAACTACCTGCGTTCACGCCCCGATGTTATTGCCGACCGGATTGGCTGCATCGGCCTGTCGGGAGGTGGTAATCGCGCTGCGATGTTGCTGGCTACCCATGATGGCGTCAAGGCGGCGGTTATCGTTGGCCTGATGTCCACCTACGAGGGCTTGCTCGACAAGAATATCTCGTCGCACACCTGGATGCTCTTCCCGCAACATCTGGGCCGCTATGCTGATTGGTCTGATCTTGCGGCGTGCCGTGCACCTGCGCCATTGCTGGTTCAATATGACAATGAGGATGATTTGTTCACGCTACAGGGCATGCAGGATGCACATGAGCGTATCGCCCAGCATTATCGTAACGCCAATCACCCTGACAGCTATGCCGGTCAGTTCTATCTCGGTCCGCACAAGTTTGATGCCGAGATGCAAACGAATGCGCGGGCGTGGATCAAAACAAATCTGTGATCAAACGCGAACAGCCCAATATCAACATGAATTACGATCAACTCGAAGTCACTGTCTTTTCTGATTTTGTGTCATTAGGCGCAGCGGCTGCAACGCACGTGGCAAAAATCTTAAATGAGACAGTCGCTGCACGTGGCACAGCCTCAATCATTCTGGCCACAGGTAATTCACAGCTATCCTTTTTGAAGGCTATAGGGACCGATGAAACGATTGCCTGGAACAAGATCAGCGTTTTTCACATGGATGAATATTTGGGCATGTCCGATACCCATCCGGCTAGCTTTCGCAAATATATGTACGACAACCTGATTTCGCACGTGCATCCGCGCGAATTCTATGGTCTGAAGGGTGATGCGCCGAATGTTGGCGTAGAAATTGCGCGCTACACCCAGCTATTAGCGCAGCAGCAGCCCGTGCTGTGCGTTATGGGGATTGGCGAGAACGGCCATTTGGCCTTCAATGACCCGCCTGCTGATTTTGAAACGACCGCCACGCTACATGTGGTGAACTTAGATGAGGCATGCCGCCGTCAACAAGTGGGTGAAGGACATTTTGCAGCGCTGGCAGCAGTGCCAACCCAGGCACTCTCGTTAACAATTAGCGCGCTGATTCGCCCGCCCCACGTGCTGGTGATCGCACCAGAAACGCGCAAGGCTGCTGCTATAAAAGCTGCGCTCACTGGCCCCATAACGCCTGATTGCCCAGCCTCGATTTTGCGCACATGCGCCCATGCCCAACTTTATTTGGATCGCGACTCAGCCAGCCTGTTGTAAATGGTTATCGCACGCTGAATAAAACCGACTAAGGTTATTTGCACCCATCGACTTCATTCAGCCAGCGGAGACTTTTGCTGAATCCCACTCAACTTATATCTCGATTTTTCCATCTGCGTCCGGTTTCCCCGCTAACCCCGAGATTTTTACGATGTCCTGAATCGCCGCTCTGTAATAGGCATTCTGGCAGAATCCAGTCTTAACCAGATTCACTTTTCTATGTCCCGCCTTGATATCGTTCTCGTAACTCTCAATAACGGCAATAGCTTGGCCCAATGCCTCGATCAGTGAGACATCCGCCACTTGCGCGACTGCTTCTGCACCGGCAATCCAACTGACGCGAGCTTCGTTGCTCAAGTCTTCCCAGTTTGAAATTGGCTTATGGTCAGGGGCGCTGCCCCCGTTAGATTCCTTGTATGCGTTGAAGTTGGCTTTCCCGGCATTTTCTGCGTCAAACATTTGCTTTCTCCGTCAGGACGAACCTGGTCTATGCTGCTGATTTTTCTAATGCTGATGAGTTCCAAGCAGAGGGATTGTCCCACTTTCATGGGTCTTGAGTTGCCGCAGCACCTTTCAGCCATCCCGGTTGGGCATCGTATAGTCCAGTGCCTGTGTCAACAGGGTGATGACTGAGCGCCGGTTTGCTAATAGCCCCATCAATGCTAAAGTAATCGATGTAGCGAACGACATAAACTTGACGTATCTCCGCTTGTGCACGATCGCACCAGCCTATATAACTGTTCTATAAATTCGTTCGCTCAAAAAAGGAGGTTAGACATATGTCCGCGAAGATTTCTAGAAGACAATTGTTGAAACTGGCCGGTGGTATGACCGTGACCGGTGCGTTGGCCGCCTGCGCGCCACCACCTGCGGCGGCTCCAGCTGCTGCGCCCAAGGTAGACGCTGCTGCTGCACCTGCTGCTGCACCCGCGGCCGCTGGCGCAGTAACGGTATCGTTCATGGGGTGGGGTGCGCCTGAAGAAGACGAAGGCGTGAAAGCCGCTATCAAACAATTTGAATCGGAGCAATCCGAAGTGAAGGTGCAATGGTTGCATACGCCTGAGCAGTATGTTGAGAAGTTTCTAGCCAACGTGGCTGCGGGAACGCCGCCGGATACCGGCTTCATTGGCAGCAGTGAGTTTCGCACCTATGCCCGCGATGGGCTGTTGCTGGACATTACCAATCAGGTGAAGTCCGACCCGTTGGTGGGCAAGCCCGATTACTTCATTGAACCGCAGGAAGAAGGCCGCTGCACCTATAAGGGTGCATGGTATGGCATTGGCTCGTGTTGGGTGGCCCCGCACATTTACTACAACGCCGACCGTTTGAAGAAGGCTGGGATTGAGCCGCCGAGTAATGACCCTGCCAAGGCGTGGGATTGGGACACCTTTGTCCAAAATGCCAAGCTCTTAACAAACGATAAGAATGGCAAGAATGCGACCGATTCTGCCTTTGATGCCAATAACATTGAGCAGTACGGTGTGCAGTGGCCAACTTGGTCGTTGCCAATGCATTCGGCCATTCTGACCAATGGCGGCGACTGGATTGACCCGCAGACCGGGTTGCTGGTGCTGGACAAGCCCGAGGCGACTGATGCGATTCAGAATGTCTTCGACTTGAATCTCAAGCACAAAGTTGCCCCAAGCAGCAAGGCGATGGAAGGGCTGGGTATGAGCAACACCCAGATGCTGGAAAATGGCAAACTGGCAATGGCCATTGACGGCTCATGGGCGCTGTCGTGGATGTACAAGATCAAGGCACCATTGGGCACCGCCGTCCTGCCAAAGATGAAAAACCCCGGCACCTCGGTGCAGGCGCACTTGCATAGCGCACTGAAGGCGACCAAGAATCCGGATGCGGCGTGGAAGTGGGTGCGCTTCTTGTCTACCCCGTTCTATCAGACCCAGTTCTGCAAGATCGGTTTGTGGCTGCCCAGCCAGTCGGCGCTGATGACGCCCGAAGGCTTGAAGACATGGATTACGCCGGGCGTGCATCCGGAGGGCTACACCGATATTGTGACCAAGTTTGTGCCACAAAACGGCAAAGTGCTCTACATGCCGCCGGGCTGGGCCAAGGTCGACAAAGTGGTCGGACCGGCTTGGGACAAGATCATGATCGGCGAGGCAAGTGCCGCCGATGTGATGAAGGCGACTATCCCTGAGGCCAATGCGATTTTGGCCGAAGAGAATAAGAAGGGCTAGCTGGTTGGCACCAGTTACAAGTTTTTCGTAGTTAGTTGCTGGTTGCGAGTGATGGGTTACTTGCAACCAGCAACTCGTGACCCATCACTCGCAACCAGCAATTCCCGACCAGTTCCCCATGATCAGCGACCAGTATGGCTACCATTTCTAAGCCCGCTCGTGTCTCCACGCGTCTGCGACTGACGAATCAGCAGCGCCGCAATATACTCGGATATATCTTTATCATGCCCTTTATCTTGGGCGTGCTGTTCTGGTTGGTGATTCCCGGCGGTGTGGCGGCTTGGCTCAGTTTTCAGGATTGGAATTTGATTCGCCCAGCAGAGTATGTTGGGTTGAAGAATTTTCAGAAACTGTTTAGCGACAAACTGTTTTATCAGGCGCTCAAAGTAACGACCAACTACACATTGATCGCGGTGCCACTGGGATTGGTGCTTGGGTTTGCGTTGGCTTTGCTCATGAATAGCAAAGTCAAAGGCATCCGATTGTTTCGCACCATTTATTATCTACCCAGCATTGTGCCAGCTGTGGCCAACGCGGTGCTATGGGCGTGGATTCTTAACCCCGACTTTGGCCTGCTCAATCTACTGCTGCGCTATTTGGGATTTGCCAAAGTTAACTGGTTGTTAGAGCCGCGTTGGGCATTGCCGTCATTGATCTTGATCAGCCTATGGGGTTTGGGCAGCAGCATGGTGATTTATCTGGCTGGTTTGCAGGGCATTCCACGAGATTATTACGAAGCGGCCGAAATCGACGGGGCCGGGCGCTGGACGAAGTTGTGGAGCATTACTGTGCCACTCATGTCGCCGGTCATCTTTTTCAACTTGATTATCGGTATCATTGGTTCTTTTCAAGGTTTCACCAATGCCTTCTTGTTGACGGATGGTGGCCCACAAAACGCCACCCTGTTTTTTGCCCTGTATATCTATCGCAGCGCTTTCCGCGAATTTGATATGGGCTATGCTGCGGCACTGGCCTGGGTGCTGTTCTTTATCATCCTTGCGCTTACCATGTTAATTGTGAAGTATCTGGGTGGGCGCGTGTATTACGAGGAGCCACGCTAAATTATGGCTGTCACAAACTCATTGCGGCAAGGCAAGCCTGTGCGGGCAGGGTCTATCCAACGGACGGATTCGGCGTCGCGCGGCCTGATTTGGTTGGTGTTGGTGATCGGGGCCATTGTGTTCATGTTGCCCTTTATTTGGATGATTAGCAGCTCGCTTAAGGAGGAGCAGGCGGTGTTTGTGTATCCGCCTCAGCTGATTCCCAACCCAGTCATGTGGAGCAATTACGTCCAGGCGCTGACGTATAAGCCATTTGCCGCATATGTCTTTAACACCCTGATCATCGTCGTCCTAAACGAAATTGCTATTTTGCTATCGGCGTCATTTGTGGCGTATGGCTTTGCGCGTATTCAATTTAAGGGGCGTGACTTTTGGTTTGCGATTGTGCTGGCATCAATGATGATTCCGTATGCGGTGCTGATGATTCCGCAGTTCATCATGTTTACGCGCTTGGGTTGGATTGACACGCGCTTGTATTTGCCGTTAACCGTGCCTGTGTTGTTTGGCGGTGGTGGGTTTAATATTTTTCTGTTGCGCCAATTCTTCAAAGGCATTCCGCTCGATTTGGCCGATGCCGCTCGTGTGGATGGCTGCACCGAGTTTGGCATTTATTGGCGGATCATGATGCCGTTGGCTAAGCCGGCGTTGGCAACGATTGCGATCTTCACATTTCTCGGCACTTGGAATGACTTTCTTGGCCCGCTACTCTATATTAAGTCGCCTGATTATTTTACGGTGTCGATTGGCCTCGCGGCCTTCCGTGGCGTTATGCGAACCCGCTGGGACTTACTGATGGCGGCTTCGACCGCCATGATTGTGCCTGCCATCGCGCTGTTCTTCTCCGCTCAGCGCTATTTCATCGAAGGTGCTGCCATTAGCGGCCTAAAAGGCTGATTTTTTTGACTATGTCTGCTAAAAAGAAACTCTCTCCTGTTCCATTCACTCAGGTTCAGTTCGATGATCCATTTTGGGCACCGAAGATTGAGGTGAACCGCACGGTGACGATCCCGCATGTGCACCAGATGTGTACTGACACGAATCGCTTTTCGGTGTTCGATCTGAATTACACCCGTCCGGTGCCATCGCCGATAGTTGAGATTTTCGGTGATAGCGACCCGGCCAAGTGGATTGAAGCGGTCGGCTACTCGCTCAGTAACAAGCGCGATCCGGAGCTGGAAGCACTGGCCGACAAAGAGATTGCTCATATTGTCAGCGCGCAGGAGCCGAGTGGTTATCTCAACTCGCACTTTCAGGCTATCCAGCCAGAGATGAAATGGAAGAACCTGCGCGATTGGCATGAGATGTACTGTGCCGGCCACATGATCGAAGGCGCGGTGGCGTATTTTCAAGCTACTGGCAAGCGCACACTACTGGACGCGATGTGTCGCTATGCCGATCACATTGGCACCTTATTTGGCCCCAACCCTGGCCAGAAGCGCGGCTATTGTGGTCATCCTGAAATTGAGCTGGCGCTGATAAAACTCGCACGGGCGACCGGAGTGCAGCGCTACATGGATCTGGCCAAATACATGATCGATGAGCGCGGGCAGCAGCCGCACTATTATGATATTGAGGCAGGTGAGCGCGGCGACGATCCAACCAAATTTTGGTTCAAGAACTACGAATACAACCAGTCGCACAAACCGATTCGCGAGCAGGACCAAGCGGTGGGGCATGCCGTGCGGGCTATGTATTTGTTTAGCGCGGTGGCCGACCTAGCCGACGAATACGATGATGTCTCGCTATTACAAGCCAGTGAGCGCATCTTCGACGCGATGGTGAGCAAACGTATGTATCTCACCGGTGGGATTGGCCCCTCGCACAATAATGAGGGCTTCACCCGCGACTATGATTTGCCCGATGAGAGCGCCTACGCCGAGACCTGCGCCGCCATTGGTCTGGTACTGTGGAGCAGCCGGATGCTGCAGTTCAGCGGCGATGGCAAATACATGGATGTGTTGGAGCGCGCCTTATTTAACGGCACGCTCAGCGGTGTATCGCTGGATGGCTCGCACTTTTACTACGAGAACCCCCTCGCCAGCCTGGGACATCATCATCGGGTGCCGTGGTTCCTGTGTCCGTGCTGCCCGCCCAATGTCGCTCGCACCATTGCCAGCGTGGGTGGCTATTTTTACTCGACCAGCGACGATGGAGCAGACCAGGGCGTGTGGGTGCATCTGTATGCGCAGAATACGGCGAGTTTGACGTTTGGAGGTTTGCGTTTGGGTGTGCGGCAGGAGACGCAATATCCGTGGGATGGCAACGTCAAGATGACCCTGACACTCGATGCATCAAATTCATTCAAACTGCGTCTGCGGGTGCCCGGTTGGTGTGACCAGTGGACGCTCAAGATCAACGGCCAATCTTCAAACTCTCAAACGTCAGACCTACAAACCTCCCAAACGCCAACAAACGGCTATTTGACTATTGATCGCGAGTGGCATACCGGCGACGTGATTGAGTTCAACATGAGTATGCCAGCGCAGCCGGTGTATGCACATCCTTCTGTTCGGCAAATGCAAGGGCGGGTTGCGTTGCAGCGTGGACCGCTAGTCTATTGCGTTGAGGGCAGCGACCACGACTTCAATCAGGTTGAGCGACTATCGATTGATGCCGCTACGCTGGGTCAATTTACACCGGAGCACCGCGGCGATCTTTTGGGCGGTGTGACTGTATTGAGAGGTGCCGGTCATCTGGCGAAGGAGGATGGCTGGGACGGGTTGCTCTATCGACACAACAAACCGCCATCTACTAAGCCGATTGCGATTACAGCGATTCCGTATTACGCCTGGAACAATCGGCTCGTGCCAGATGGCAAAGTGAGCGAGATGAAGGTGTGGTTGCGTACGACGTAGAGACGCGAAATTTCGCGTCTCTACAACGGAATCGCAATCGTAAACGTGGTGCCGTGGTCGATTTCGGATGTCACGCTGATGGTGCCGCCATGGGCTTCGACGATGGCTTTTGCGATAGCCAGTAGAGACGCTCAACATGCATCTCATGAGTGTCAAGCTAAGTACAACGAATACGATGCACACCTACGTAAAGCATCCTGATCCTTCGACTATCGCTCAGGAGAGGGTGGTGTGTGAATCGAGAGCGCAGCAATTACTGACATGCCACCCGAAGTCGAAGATTCTCTCTAGTGCCACGTCAAGGCTAAAAGTGAGGGTTGCAGAGAAAGGGAATGGGAGGGAAACTTCAGAGAAATAGGAAGGATCCCATGAACAAGAAATTCGTCGTGCGGTTGTCAGATGAAGAGCGAGCAGTGTGCCAAGAGATCGTAAAGAAACTGAAAGGAACGGGGCAGAAGTTCCGACGGGCACAGATTTTGCTGAAAGCAGATGCCAATGGGCCGGGGTGGACAGATGCCAAGATTGCAGAGGCGTTTAATGGTCGAGAGCAAACGATAGAGAGTCTGCGCAAACGGCTGGTTGTGGAAGGGTTCGAACTGGCCTTGAACAGACGGAAGCGGGTGGAGCCGCCAGTGCCTAGCAAACTGGATGGGGAAGGCGAAGCGAAGCTGATTGCGATGCGGCTGGGGCAACCCCCGACTGGATATGGTCATTGGACATTGAGACTGCTGGCCGATGAAATGGTGATATTGGAAGTGGTGGATGCTATTAGCCACGAGACGGTACGCAATGTGTTAAAAAAAACGGGATGACCAAACGGAAGATCGAATACTGGGTCATTCCGCCGGAGCAAGATGCAGAATTTGTGGCGGGTATGGAAGAGGTGCTGGAAACCTATGCCACCGCCTACGATCCGAAGCATCCAGTATTGTGCATGGACGAACAGCCAGTCCAATTGCTCAAGGAGACTCGCGTGCCGATTGCAGCGACGAAGGCGCATGCCAAGCGGGTCGACTACGAATACGAACGGAACGGCACCGCCAGTATTTTCATGTTTGCTGAGCCGCTCTCAGGCTTTCGACAAGCCAGCGCTCGAATCCAACGAACCAAAGCTGATTGGGCCATCGAAGTCGCTCACATCCTCGATACGCGTTATGCCGATTGCGAGAAAGTGACCCTGGTTTGCGACAATCTCAATACGCACACCAAGGGAGCGTTTTATGAAGCCTTCGAGCCAGACCAAGCCCGCGCCTATATCAAGCGCATCTCAATTTGTTACACCCCCAAACATGGCAGCTGGCTCAACGTTGCCGAATGCGAACTGAGCTGCCTCACCAGCCAATGCTTGCGCGACCAACGGATCGGTGAAATTCTCGCCCTGCAAACTGAAATCGCGATCTGGTCCGACAAAACCAATGCCAAACAACGTGGCGTTGACTGGCAATTCCGTATCCTAGAGGCGCGCGTGAAACTGAAGCATCTCTACCCCATAATTAAGGCTTGACGGGGCACTAGT
>JANMVQ010000431.1:0-23820 GCA_031392845.1 Chloroflexota bacterium | reverse complement strand
GATCGGCAAAATACGTACAGGTATAGTTGATCTGCGCTCCGATCAAAAATTGACAATAATCCAATCTGCTCACCGTTGCTATCATGTTCACCATTCTCGCTCATTCGCCTAAGTATTGGGAGCATTCGCGTAAGTCCTAAGAATAATAATTGGCTACATCATTGCCACTGCGCTCCGTGGTGAAAGCAATGAATTCAAACTTGCCTTGCGACACTCCTTTAATGGCCAATTGCACTAGCGTCGGCAACCCAAAATCCGCTTTAGTCGCCCCTTGCATCGGCGGCACATCCGGCCAGAGATTGTCCACGGTGCCTGCACCACCGCTGCCAGTAACGGCACTCGTCACACTGTCCAGCACACCACATGCAGTCGACAAGGCACCCAATAACAAAAACATACATGCCAAGATAAAGGTTCGTTTTTGAGCCATGCGCATATAGTAACATCGTCAAACGAACCATAATCGAAGCATAACGAACTGTAAATGCTGCGGTTAGAATCGGCACCCGACAACCATGAAGAATTACAAAGCCGTGCTGTTTGATCTGGATGGCACTTTACGCACCAGCCAACCTGAAGGATTTGAAGCCTTTGCCGAATATGCAGGCCGGGTGGGGCTGGCATTGAGTAAAGAACAAATCCGATTTGTCGAGCGCGAAGCCCACGCCTACTGGGCGGGCACACGTGCCGACGATGACATGGCGCGCTACGATCAGCGCGAATTCTGGGTTAATTACAATCGGCTACTTCTACACTCGATTGATATCAAAGATCAGGATCACTGCGCCGATCAGATCAACGATCTGTTTGACGAATATGACCCCATCGATGTGATTTTTGCCGATACCCGTGTCGTCCTCAAACAGCTCAAAGCTGAGAACTATATCGTTGGGTTGGTTTCCAACCGCAGCGAAGACCTTGCACCGCATGTCGAGCGGTATGGTCTGACCGAATTTTTTGATTTCACCTTGTCGGCCGGACAAGCCAAGTGTTACAAACCGGCACCCGCCATCTTTGAGAAGGCGCTGGCGATGGCGGGCAATATCGCACCACAAGAATCGGTGTATGTTGGTGATAATTTTTTCGCCGATGTGGTGGGAGCCCGCAATGCCGGCATGCATGTCATTCTGGTTGACCCGCGCAATATCTTTGCCAATGACTACGAAATTCGGGTGCGCCATCTGCGCGACATCCTGAAGCTACTATAACTTTGTGACTCAGTCTTCGCTTGATACCCATTCCCGTCGTCAACGCACTGGTCGTGTGATCATGTTTGCAGTGGGCATCGCCACGCTGTGCGTGCTGGCTGTTTTTGCCACCGCATTGTCGACTGGGGGTTTAAGTGTCGCGACTCAATCGGCGATTGCAGATCCAAGCAGCGGCTTGCCCGCGCAATTACCTAATCCTATATCCGCAGGAGTTGAAGGCAATACCACTCAGCCCAGCATTGCTATCGCCACTGACACATCCCAAACAACCCCATCGGTCAACAGCAACCTCGATTCTAATAATAATGGACTCATCGGCAGCAACAAAGCCCCACCAGCGGCTACTGCCGTCGCTCCAGACGCTACCGACCGTCAACTACGCACCTTTCGTCAATTGTGGAATATCGTCAACGACCGCTATATCTATCCCAATTTCAACGGCTTAGATTGGAACAGCATCAAACCCGATACCGAAGCCCGCATCAAAGCAGGCATCACCGATGAACAGTTCTATATCCTGATCCAAGATTTGATCCATAACCTCAACGACAATCACTCCAGCTTTCTTTCGCCCAAGCAGGCCGAAGAAGAAGACAAAGAGTACCAAGGCACGCAACAATACGTTGGGATTGGCGTAGTGCTGGAAGCCAACCGCGATCAAAAATATCTCTATATATTGCAAGTTTATGAAAATAGCCCTGCTTCCGAAGCCAACATTTACCCACACGATCATATTCTGAGCATCAACGGGATGCCTGCCATCAATGACGATGGGGTGCGCCAAGACAAGCTATTGGAAGGCGAACCCAATACCAAGGTGACCCTCGTTGTCCGTACCCCAGCCCAAGAGCCGCGCACCATTACAGTTGGACGACGGAATGTATCCAGCATCAATACTGTCGAAAGTCGCATCCTGCCCGCCCCAAAACGCATCGGCTATATCAGTATCCCCACTTTTTTTGAAGAAGACATGAGTCAGCGCGTGCGCGAAGCGCTCAAAACGCTCACACGCAACGGCAAATTGGATGGGCTGATTGTAGATCTGCGTGTAAATGGCGGCGGGTCTTATCCCGTTCTGACCGCGCATCTTGGATTTTTCTCGCGCGGGTTGATCGGGCGCCTGGTCGACCGCAATGGCACCCGCTCGACCATCAACATCAGCCCAGAGCGGATCGGCAACTCCCAAACCGTGCCACTCGTGATTTTGGTTGGGCCATCGACTGCATCGTATGCCGAGGTGTTTGCCGGTGCGCTACAAGCCAAAGGTCGAGCCAAGATCATTGGACAAGTCTCCGCTGGCAATATCGAAACCCTGCGCGCACACTCATTCGAAGACGGCTCACTGATCTGGCTGGCCGAAGAAACATTTAAATTGCCCAACGGCGGTAGTTGGGAAGGAATGGGCCTACAGCCCGACATTCTGATTGGCGCAAACTGGGATGAATTTACACCTGCCAATGACCCTGTGATTTCAGCAGCGCTTGAAACATTAGAAAAATGATTTGCGATTACGAAGGTTCAGACTACCAGTCCCGATTTTGGAAAAACGGTGACCGCGCTTACGAAGACGCGGTTGAGCGAGTGGCTATTCAACGCCTGCTGCCACCCAAAGGGGTGCGTATTGTGGAATTTGGCGCAGGTTTTGGTCGGCTGGCCGACCTTTACACCGGCTACGACGAGATTATTCTGCTCGATTATTCGCGCTCATTACTGAAGCAAGCTATGGAACGCTGGGGACACGACCGGCGCTTCAAGTTCGTGGCCGCCGATTTGTATCATTTGCCCTTTACCCAAGGGGTGCTCAGCGCCGCCACCATGATTCGCGTCATTCACCATATGGCCGACGTGCCCGCCGCGCTCAAGCAAATTCGTCGGGCTATGGCCCCGGGCAGCGCGTTTGTGTTGGAGTTCGCCAACAAGCGCAACCTCAAGTCCATCACCCGGCATGCGCTTCGCAAACAAAATTGGAGCCCGTACGCCCGCGAGCCGATCGAATTCGTCAAGCTCAATTTCGACTTTCACCCGAAGTGGATGCAATTACAACTTGCTGACGCAGGCTTTGTCACACGTAACAAGCTGTCGGTTTCGTATTTACGGGCGGGTCTGTTCAAACGCCTGCTGCCGCTCAAAGCCATGGTCGGGATCGATTCCGCTCTGCAAGCCACTGCACGCGTGGGTCTGCTGGCCCCCAGCGTATTTACCCAAAACTACGCCGACAACCGCACCACTCCCCAAGAAAAAAGCAACGTGCATCTGACTGGTGACAGTATTTTTGTCAGTCCGCGCACAGGTGGCAAACTACGTCGAGATGGCGACGCGCTGGTGTGCGATAGCGATGCCACACGTTGGCCTATAGACGGGAATTTCTACGACTTCAAAGAAGAAAAAGAATAAAACAGAGGGCTCTCCCATGTTTGAAAGGATATAACCACGAATATCACTAATCTTGTAACTATTCAGTCCAAATTTGGTTTTTGTCCGCGAATAACGCGAATTTACACTAATTTTATTTGCGAAGATTAGCGTGATTAGCGGATTTTAATTGTGGCTGAATAGTTACCTAATCTTCACTAATAATTCGTGAAGATTAGTGAGATTCGTGGTTCATTTCTTCTGCGATTCCGTTTTAATCGGTAGAGCCCAAAACAGCAGCATCTTGCTCACGGCAACTTGAAGCTCAACACGCGATCCATCGTCACCACATACACCACATTGTTGGTGCTATCGACCGAAATATCCTGCAGCCCTTGAAACTCGTTATTGGCCCCACGAAACTGGCGCACGAAATCGCCATTCTTATTGAACACAAAAATGGCCCCGCTGTTATCCGCCAGGTAAAGATTACCTGTAGCAATATCTGCGCCGGTCACTGCCATAGCACTGGCTTGCCCCATAGCATCCGGCAGTTTATTAAGCGTAAAGGCTTGGGGTTGCCGATTGAAATACTTTAACACCGCGCCGTTGCGTTGTAGCACATAGATCGCGCCATCAATAGACATATCGATGCTGTCTTGCAATGTCTTGAACGGGGAACCAAAGTAAGGGTTGCCCCGCACCAGTGCATCTCCCTGCAATTGAAATCGCCAGATCTGCCCAACGCCCACATCCAACAAATACAGCGTATTGTTGTAAAGCTCACCCGCTCCCGCACGCACCACCTCGGTCAATGCCTCAGTCGGCAACGCCAGTCCGCTCAATTGTCCGTTTAACTGCAAATATTCAAACACGCTGTTACTGCCAAAGACCACCGCGCCTTCTGAGCGCCAGCGGTTATTGAGTGTCGACGCCCAAGACACATCTGCAAATGTGATATTGCTGCCTTGACCGTTGCGGAAAGTCATATTGACGGGCTTGCCTTGCATGCCGGTGTGATCCTGATTCAGCACCAGATACTGCCCGGTGTTCGCAGCAGTGTCGATCACATATAGCGCAAACGCCGAGGCCGCGACCCGATGCGTGCCACTGGTCAACGCCGAAAGCGTGACTACCGGCACCCGCGTCACTTGATTCACGCGATCCAACTCTTGCTGAGCCTGCTTCCGGGCATCATCAAAAGTGCTATCGATCGGGTTCTTTTCCAAATAGCGCTGAATAGCCAAAGACGCGTTCGGCCAATTGATCCGCACAGCTGCTGCATCTTTGCTCTGCTGCGCGATATCCACCGCCGACCGTGCGTCTGCTTTAAACCGCTGGCGCTCTACTTCGCCGGTGTATTGCAGATAGAGTGGCACACCTACAGCAGCGACCAGAATCGGGATCAAGATAGCGATCACGGCTAGTACAAAGATGCTGGCGCGGCCAGTCTGTCCCGCCTGGGTGATGGCCTGACTCGTCGGTTGCGGCAATAATTGCCCGCCAAAGGCGCTCAGACCGCGCTTGATGGACCTCGCTGCATTGCTCAGTGTCTCGCTCACTGCTGCCGGGATGACCGGGGCCGCTGTTTCCTCTTCGGCAACCGGCGCAATATTGATTGGCACTGACCCAGTAACGCGTCGGGCTGATGGCGCTTCAGCTGCGGGTTCACGCTGCAAAGTTGGCACACGTTGACTGCTAGTGCGGGCCGGTGCAGATTCTGGCCCTGGGTTCACCAACTTTTCAATCGGCGAGGTCGCACCTACCGAAACCGCCACTCCTACCAGCTTGCCCTGTTTGATGTTGGCGTTCAGATAACCTGCCACCATGCGTGCATCGCCTTTGCCCATGCACTGTTCCACAATCCGTTGTGCCACATTCACGCATGAGCCAGAACCCGTCAACACCAGCACATCCCCTTGGCGCGCGCTAAGGTTGGTGAAATACACATCCAGTGTTTTTGAAACCCCAATCAGGGTAGAGCCATCTTGTGGCATGATGCTCTCAAACCCGCCCCTGGCATTGCGAGCATAGGCCAGTGAAGGTCCACCCTGCGCAATCACCAAACTGTCATGGTTGGCCACGACACAGGTGATCGACCCTTCTGCCCGTTGTTGTTGTGGCACACCCCGGTTCAACTCCAACAATCGGTCATTTGCCAATTTGATGGCCAATTTGAGCGCTGTGGTCACCCCACCCGGTGCGCCCCAGTAGGCAGCACTAAGTGTCTTCACCACCTCGTTACACACCAGCGCAGGCGCGCTGGGCAAATCAAGAAAAACCGCCAAGGTGTCTTCAGGACGTGCAGAGTGCTTGCTAGATGAGATCACCTGCAACTGCGGCGTGTCGGTATTTTCAACACCGTCCACGACATTAATGGTGGCAAAAGAAATGTCAGCCATGATAGAGAATTGAGAATTGAGAATTAAGAAGGCAGAATGAAGAACAGAAAGAAACGCCGGGGATGTTGTTTCTTAATTCTGCATTCTTAATTCCTAATTCTAAATTTCTAGATTTCGTAGCTCCTCTTCATTGAGTGTTTGAATATTGAGCTGCTGAGCTTTGCTGATTTTACTCGCTCCTGGCGCTTCGCCAACCACGACATAGCTGGTCTTCTTGCTCACGCTGTCTGTCACCTTGCCGCCGCGCTCGGTCACCCACGCCGCAACGGCATCGCGCTCCTGCGACAAGGTGCCTGTAATCACAAAGGTTTTACCAGCGAATGGGCCGACGACCGGCGCCGGGTTACGGCGCACCTCTTGAATGGGGTTCACGCCATAGTGCTGTAGTTTGGCAATGAGGGCGCGGTTGCTGTCTCGCCCAATCCACTCCGCTACACTCTGCGCAATAATCGGCCCCACCCCTTCGATCTCCTGCAATTCCTCGGCTTTGGCTTGCAACAACGCATCCAGGCTACCGTAAAACTGGGCCAGCGCTCGCGACGACACCTCGCCAATGTGACGAATGCCCAGACCCACGATCAGCCGCTCCAGCGATTGGCGCTTCGAGGCTTCGATGGCCGCCAATAGCTTTTCGGCCTTCTTGTCGCCAAACTTGTCTAACTCGATCAACTGCTCTTTTGTCAGTGCGTATAAATCGGCAACGTCTTCGATGAGTTCGGCATCGATCAACTGCACTACGATCTTGTCGCCCAAACCATCGATGTCCATTGACCCACGCCCGGCGTAATGGGCAATCGCGCGGTCGAGCTTGCCGGGACAATCGTCATTCAGACAGTAAAGCGCCACCTCACCTTCGCGCCGGGTGATCGGGGTCTCACAGAAGGGGCAGTGGGTAGGCGGCACAATCACCCGCTCCGCGCCAGTGCGAGCCGATACGATTGGCCCTGCCACATAGGGAATTACATCGCCTGCCCGCTTCACCATCACCCGATCCCCGATTCGAATGTCCTTGCGGGCGATATCATCAAAGTTGTGCAGCGTGGCGTTGCTGATAGTGATTCCGCCGACCGAGACCGGCTCCAATACCGCGTTTGGCACGATATTGCCCGTGCGCCCGATGCGAATCTTCACGTCATTTAAGACCGTGGTGGCTTCACGCGCTGGGAATTTGAACGCCAGCGCCCCACGCGGATCTTTGCCGACATAGCCGAGCCGTTCGGCCAAAACCAAATCGTTGAGCTTGATCACCATGCCGTCAATCTCGAATGGCAGGTCGTCGCGCCGAGCTGCATACGTCTGGCAATAAGCAATGACCTCATCTAGATTATTGAAGCGTCGCGAAATATCGCTGACCGGAAAGCCAATTTGGCGCAACCAAGCCAGCGTCTCCGACTGTGTGCGTGGCACATCAGTGCTTTCGGCCAACGACAACGACGATAGTGTTGCGTAGCAAAAAATATTTAGCGGGCGTTGTGCGGTCAAGGTCGAGTCCAACTGGCGCAAGCTGCCCGCAGCAAAATTACGCGGGTTGGCAAACATCTTCTCGCCTTCTGCCATGAGCGCCGCGTTCATCTTTTTGAAGGCCGCCAGGGTCATGTAGGCTTCACCACGCACGAAGAGCGTGGCGGGTGAGTCATGGGGCGTGGGGCGTAGGGACAGGGGCAGCGCCTTAATCGTGCGCAGGTTGGGCGTGATGTCTTCACCTTCGCTGCCATTGCCGCGAGTCGCACCCTGTATAAACAGGCCATTTTCGTAGCGCAGCACCACTGTCAGCCCGTCGATCTTTGGCTCGACGACATAGTCGTCTAGCTGGGTTGAATCAAAATCCGGGCCGAGGGTCTGTTCGGCATATTTACCGATGCGCTCGCGCCAGGCGCGTACATCATCTGCGCCAAAGGCGTTACTCAGGCTCAAAATTGGGCGTGGATGGCGCACCTTGGCAAAACCTTCCGCAATCGCACCCCCCACGCGCTGGGTCGGTGAGTCCAGCGTGATCAGATCGGGGTGCGCTGTCTCTAATGCCCGCAGTTCATGCATCAGGATATCGTATTCCGCATCACTAATGATCGGGTCGTCCAGCACGTGATATCGATAGCTATGCGCGTTCAATTGCTCGCGCAACTCGGCGGTACGATTGGCCCGCTTCTGTTCTGGAGTCGGTGCAGATGCCTTTGGCATAAAGTGAATTGTATTTCAGGCTGAAATCGGAATAAGAAGAACACAGATTTCCAGAAAGGCGGGACTTTTGGGGTAGCCTTCTGTGAGGCTATAATCTTGCAGCTCCAGTTGCCCCAGTACTAAAATGTTATATACCTTGTCTGTACTAATGTTCGCTTACATTAGAACACTGTTATTTGTCGGCTATACCGAACAAACACAGACCGTGATTCAAATTGCGCCCTTCTACGCAATTGTGATTGCGGTTGCAATCACCTTAATGGGTATCCTGATCGGTGTGTGGGCAGGCTGGTTCCTGACCGGCCAAGATCTCAAACGCGCCAAACTGGACAATGAACGACTGACCGAGGCGTCGGAGAACAGCAAGATGGCCCAAAGCCAACTCACCCGCGAACGTGATGCTGCGCTGCGTGAGTTGCAAGATCTACGAGAGCAGATCACGCTCGTCGATAACCAGCTCAAGTCGCGCCAGCGACTACTCGATCAGGCCAACGATTATTTGCAAAACAACGATCAGCAATTGACCCTGGCCCATGTGAACCTCAAACAACAACGCCAAATTGTCGAAGAGCTGCGCACGCGCCTTATTGATGTGGAGCAAATCGCCATCGAGCGCCACGCCGAGATTGCCGACTTGCAGAAAGAGGTCAAAGCCTTACGTCGCAGCATGCCTGAGGGGATGAGGGGAGTGAACGGGTGAAGGGGTGATGAGGTGAAAAGATTTCAGGTTCTACCGAGTAAAACGGGAAGATGTCATTCCGACGACCCTGAGCTTGTCGGAGGGGAGGAGCCGAAGGTCTTTACTGCGGTCAACGCGAGCGCCATCATAGGTAAAGATTCCTCTCCCTACGGGCTCGGAATGACAATTTTCCCGCCAAGGTCGGGAGAACCAGATTTCATCATCCCCTTCACCCCCTCATCCCTTAAGCGTTCAACCCCGGCACGCCTGTCCGGTGCACCGTAGTCGGCGTGGACTGAAATACCGACATCACGATCATGTCGTTGATATTGATATGCGCTGGGCGGGTGGCGATGAAGATGATCATCTCGGCGATGTCGTCGCCGGTCATAGGGATAGTGCCTTCGTAGACCTTTTTGGCTCGCTCGGCATCGCCGTTAAAGCGCATCACACTGAATTCGGTCTCGACCAAACCCGGTGAAACCGCCGACGCGCGCACGGCCGTGCCCAATAAATCCTGCTTAAGCGCCTCGGTGATGGACTTGACCGCCGCTTTGGTGGCGCAATACACCGCACCGTTGGCATAGGAATACCAGCCCGCCACCGAGCCTAGGTTAATCACATGCCCGCGTTGGCGCTGCACCATGCCGGGCAGAATCGCCTGGGTCACGTAAAGCAGACCTTTGATATTGACATCGATCATCTTGTCGATGTCCTCGATCTTGTAGTCCTGCAACTTGGCCGAACCGGCGGCCACACCGGCGTTGTTGATCAGGATATCGACCTCGCGCCACTCGGCGGGCAAGCCACTTAGCACGCCAGCGACGGCGCTTTGGTCGGTCACATCCAACTCGACTACATGGGTCGCCACATCGAGGGATTTGGCCAGTGCATTGAGTTTATCGATTCGACGCGCCGCCAAGATCAGCTTGGCCCCTTCCGCCGCAAACGCCTTCGCACATGCTTCGCCAATCCCGCTACTCGCCCCAGTAATGAGAACGATCTTGTCTTTGAGAGATATTTTCGCCATGGGGCGTAGTTTACGGGAAATGTGGCTGCCCGACCCAATCGATCTCGATACCGGCACGCACCCACAGACGTTCGGCCAGTTCGCCGGTGTGCTGCTGAATATGCCGATTTGCAGTGTATGCTGGATTATGATTGATAAATAATGCACACTCCGCAACTTGTGATGACCTGGCCGGAGCAGCGCCTCAGCACACCTCCACAGCCGCAATTGCCAGAAGGCTACTCGTTGCGAACATATCAGCCCGGTGATGAAGTACGGTTCTATGAAGTCATGGCGCTATCGGGTTGGCCGGGTTGGGACGGCAGCAAGCTGCGCCTGTGGGTGGCGCGTATCCCGCCTGATAGTTGGTATATGCTGATGCATGATGCAAGCGGCTTGATGGTGGCCACCGCGATGGGCTTGCACGACCACACCGACTGGCACCCGTTTGGCGGCGAGCTAGGATGGGTGGCCTCCGACCCAGCCCACGCAAGGCAGGGTTTGGGGATGGCGGTGTGCGCGGCGGTCACGGCGCGCTTAATTTCAGCCGGCTACAAACACATCCACCTGTATACCGAGGACTTTCGCCTCGCGGCGCTCAAGATTTATCTGCGGCTAGGCTATGTGCCGTATTTTGATAGACCAGAAAGTGAGGTGCACTGGCAAACAGTGTATGTTAAATTGGGCTGGCAATAGAAATTCTTGGTGTCTACTCAGGCCTTTTGACAGAATAAGTAGAACTTGCATAATTTTTCTGTTAGTCGGTTTTGTTTACCGAAAGTGAAATTTCTGTCGGAAAATATGAGCGGAGTAGATGCAGTTCAAGGAGACAAACAACATCATGAGTAATCAACAATATGAGCCACTGCTGCCGGGGCCGACAGCACAATCGTCAAATAATCAGCCCGAGTCAGGTGAGGGTAATAAACCACTGAAATGGATTCTCGCTGCAGTAGGTGGTCTGGTGATGATTTGTCTCTGCATCAGCGTGATCGGTGCAGCTGCATTCTTCGGATTTGGCAATTCCCTCGCCAGTCGTTCTAGCCGTGCAGTCGCAGCACCCACGGTACAGGTGCGTAGCGCGGCTACTCGCGCGCCCTCGGCCGAATCGGGCAAATCTGCTACGGCTGTGCCCTCCAACCGGGCCAAAACCACGGCCACACCAGAAGCCTCCGTAGATGCCTCGCTGCAACAAGCCTACAGTCTGTTAAATAAAGGAGATGGCAAAGGCGCGTTGGCGGCGGCCAATCAAGCTATTGCGGCAGACCCCAAATCGCCGGCAGCCTACTGGGTGCACGGCTGGATTAACCTGCGTCTGGAAGAAAAGCCTGAACTCGCGCTCAAAGACTTCGAAAAAGTGATTGAGCTAGAGCCGGATAAAGGCATCGGTTATAGCGGGCGTGGTCAAGCCTATTTGGCGATGAACCGGCACGCCGATGCCGTCAAAGACCTAGACAGCGCCATCGACAAAGGCGCGAATGATGAGTGGTCATATACCAGTCGGGCCGAAGCGCGTCTAGGCGGGTTGGCCTATGCCCAGTCGCTCAGCATAGACGAAGCGTGGCTCCAGATTGAGCGCGATCACAAAGAAGATGTGTCTGCAGCGTTGGTCGACTTGGATAAGGCGCTCGAAAGAAACGGGAAGTTTTACTTCGCACTGAATCTGCGCAGCTTCGTGCACCTGAATCTGCGCGACTATGAAAAGGCCGTGGCCGACGCAGATCAGATGGTGACGCTGCAACCCAAATACTTTGCCGCCTATAACACCCGCGCATGGGTATATGCCAATTGGGGGAAAGGTGAAGAAGCGGTCAAAGATTGTCAGAAGGCACTGGATCTAGTGCAATCTGAAGACGCAGCCATCCTAGATACCTGCGGGTTGTCTTACTACGCTATCGGGGATTTCAAGCAAGCGCTGGATTATTACAACCGCGCCTTAGCGGCCAATTCCTCGCAAATGGATAGTGTCTATCGACGGGCACAGGCGTATCAGAAGCTAAAGGACAAGCCCAAAGCCATCGCGGATTACCGGCAATATGTGAAGGAAGGCAAGTCGTTGTTGTTCCTGGAAGAGAGCAAGAAGGCGCTTAAGGCGCTGGGGGCGAAGTAGGGCCTGAGGACACCTGACAGGTGTCCTCAGGCTACAACCCCTCAATCAACTCCGCCACAATGTCATAGCGTCTGAATTGCGGGATGAAATACACCCCTTGTACGCTGGGTCGAATCTCGCGCAGAAGCTCTGCGGCGATGGCGGTCCCTTCTGCACGAGCATGATTACCGGCTTTGGCCATGCGTTGCACCAGCGCATCGGGCAACATCATGCCTGGCACTTCGTTGCGCAGAAATTCGGCATGCCGCACGCTGGCCAGCGGCAAAATGCCCACCAAAATTGGCAAAGATAGTTTGCCAAACAGCTTCTCATAATGCGCAATAAAGTTCAGCGCCGTCTCCACATCGAACATTGGCTGAGTTAGCGCGAAGTCTGCGCCGCAGTCGATCTTTTTCTTCAGGAGCTTGGCCTCTTTGTCGAAATCGCCTGGGGTGAGATTGGCAGCCACGCCCACCACAAACGAACAAGCCGTGCCGATGCTCTGCCCAGCACTGTCCTGCCCGCAGTTGAACTTTTCTTTGATTAGTTGCACCAATCCAGTCGGCACGATGTCATGATGGTCAAAGGCTTGCGGATAGTCGCCGATGCTGCTGGGGTCGCCCATGGTCACAAACAGATTGCGTATGTTGAGGGCATGGGCGGCCAATAGATCACCTTGCACGCGCAGCAGGTTGCGCCCGCGCACGGGGAAGTGCAACACCGTCTCGATGTTAGCCCCCATCTGCACCCGATACGAGGCGGCCAGACCGCTCATACGCATACGAGCCATTGGCATATCGGAAATATCCAACATAGTCGCGCCGGCGTCGCGCAATATGCGCGCCCGATCTTCCAACTTATTCGTGTCGGCGCTCTTGGGCGGCTCCATCTCGACAGTGACCACAAAGCGTTGCTCCGCCAACGCTTGGGCCAAATTGGTTGGCGCAGTCACGACCTGATCTAAGCTGCTCGACAACTGCGCTTCACTGCTATCTGCTGTCTGCCCATCATTTACTGGCAGCGTCTCTAGGCCTACCACCCACTGACGATTGCTACCCGCTAAACGATCCAGCGCCACGCGCATGGCCTTTGTGTGTGCCGGTGTTGTACCGCAGCAACCACCCACCACACGCACGCCTGCATCAACAAAACGCTGCACATAGCCTGCAAAGTAATCGGGTGTTGCGGGATAGAGTAAGCGCCCACCGCGCTGTTCTGGGAAACCAGCGTTCGGGATGGCGCTGATGAGAATGGGGGAATCGTTGGTCGTGACGTGCGAAACATCCGGTGTAACACCTGACGTCTCGCGCGCCACACCCAGCGTCTTACGCATCACGCTCACCACACTCAACACCCCGCGCGGGCCAGTGGAGCAATTGGCTCCGATTACCTGTGCACCAAATTCGATGAGTTTGGGTGCCACTGTATCGGGTGTATCACCCATGATCGTGCGGCCTTCGCGGCTAAAAGTCATGTGCGCTACGATGGGCAAACTGCACACGTTGCGCGCCGCACGGATCGCCTGCTCGATCTCGCGCAAGTCCGAAAACGTCTCAAAGAAAAGCACATCGGCCCCGGCGTCGGCGATGGCTGTGATTTGCTCAGCAAAGGCATCGTAAGCATCTTCGACCCGCACATTGCCCAGCGGGGCCAACCGCACGCCTAGCGGACCAATCGACGCACCCACGACAATATCGCGCCCACTCTCGCGCACGACTTGGCGTGCCAGTTGGACGGCACGGGCATTGGCTTCGCGGACATTTTCGGACGCACCCCATAGATCCATTCGATAACGGTTTGCGCCAAAGGTGTTGGTCTCTAGAATGTCTGCACCGGCTTCCGCGTACATTCGGTGAATCTGAACCAACACTTGTGGATGGGTGAGGCTGAGCATTTCGAAACACTGCTCAAAATCCAGTCCCTGCGCATGAATCATGGTACCCATCGCGCCATCGGCCAGCAGGGGAGTCTCGTTTAGTCGTTGTAAAAAACCCATAAGAGGAATTGAGAAGTAAGAAGTAAGAATTATGAAGTGTCGAGGTCGTTTCATAATTCATACTTCTTAATTCTTGCTTTTTTTCAGTCGTTCATGATTTCTCGCGCCAGCACGTCTAACGCGTCGATGCGATCACTGGCTATGTTTTTGCTGAGGAAGTAGCGCCGCAATAGATCTTCGGGCGGCAGGCTCTCGGCATTTTGCACCCCCAGGCGCGAGCGCACTTCGCGTTGCACGTCTTTGCCAATGCCAGCCACCATATGCGCAGTGCTTAGAGCTTGTTCGATCTCTTTGGATTTCAGCAAGGACTCTTGCGACTGCAACAACTTGACCCGCACCCGCACAATAGCGTCGCTCACATCGTACCGCTCGATGGCGCGTAGCACCGCTTCGGTCGGTGTGTCGCCGTCCTGGGTAGCATCTACCTGAATGGTGACAAATGGCCGCACTTTCAGCCGCACAAATTGCCAAGTGGTCTGGCCTCGACGCAACTCGATCCAGCAGAAGCCTTTGTCCTCCTGCTCTTCGCCGAAGTCAATACGCTCCAGACTGCCCGAATAAACCACCGCCGGGTAGTTACCGGTATTTACATCTTGGTGCTTGTGGATGTGACCGAGCGCCACATAATCCCACGCGCTATGGGTCAGTTCGCTTAACTTAATGATCGAGTCGCGCCCGATCATCACCAAGCGCTCGGAACCAAACGTAGCGCCGCTAACCGAGAAATGTCCGGTCAATAGGGCGGGATAAGCCATGTCCACATCGCTGGCCAAACGCTGCAATTCCGCCGTCACCTGCTGCTCAAGCGCCTGATCCAGTTGTTCAATATTCAAGCCGCGATGCTCGTCCAGAGCCATCAACCGTGAACGCTGCGGCCATGGGGCGGTCCCCACTTGCACTAGACCACGCTTGGTTTCGATTTTTAACAGTTGCTCTTTGCGGCCCACATAAATATTGGGCACGTCGAGGGTGGCAAAAATATCGACACTGCTGGCCCGCTTGTCCATGAGCGGCATATCGTGGTTACCCACTAGCAAGACCGTAGGCACATTCGCTCGCGACAGCCGCATAATTTGGCGGGCAAACTCACGTTGATAAGTCGTATTCGGGTCGCGGGTCTTAAAGGCATCACCGGCAAAAATCACCAGATCAGCCTCGTGTTCCAGCGCGTAATTCACAATTTCTTCTAGCCGGATGATGAAATCCAGCACCCGTTGGTTCACCCCAGTAGCTGGATCAATTCGTCCAAAATTCTCCATACCGATGTGGATATCGGCAAAATGCAGCACTCGAATAGGGTTGATAGGGTTCGGGTTATCACTCACATTGCTCACCCCACCTATTGTATCGGTGCTGTGCATCGATGTCATGGTGATATCAGGCTTTCAACGCAAAGATGCAAAGCCTTCTTCCCTTTGCGTCGTGCACGTTTGCAGAAATGCCCCAAACCAGCCATTTGTAAACTTTAAGCGTTGCTGACTGCGATGCGGTTTCTGCCAGCGTGCTTGGCCGAGTAGTGGGCATCATCAGCGGACTTGATGAGCGCGTTCAGGTCTTCCGTATGCATATTAAGAGCAGCCACGCCCAAGCTGGCTGTTAACTCCCATTTTTCGGCAATAGAAGTGTTTTTGCCCGCTTCCCACACCGCTTTACGCAGTCGTTCCGCCACCAACATGGCTTCCTGCTCATCAGTGTCCGGCAACACAAAGATGAATTCTTCGCCACCGTAGCGGCCAATCATGTCTGATTCGCGTACCACATGGCGGAAGTTTTCCGCGACCTTGATCAGCGCTTCATCACCAGCAGCATGCCCAAATGTGTCGTTAACTTGCTTAAAGCGGTCTAGATCCAACATGATGATCGACAGCGACATATTCAGACGACGGGCCCGTAAGAACTCCTCTTCCGCCAATTGAAAAAGTGTCCGGCGGTTAAACGTGTGGGTCAGCGAATCCAAGCTGGCTATAGTCAGCAGTTCGGCCATAAGTTGCTCATGCCGTTGGATCAATTCTCGGCGTTGGGTGACCTCGTTCTGCAGTGAATCGGTGATGAGCACGAGTTCTAGAGTACGCTCTTGCACCCGATGACTTAGAGAATTGTTGAGCACACGCAACTCATTCTCTTTGGCCGCTAGCCCATTCACCAACGTATTCAACGATGACGATAGCATGGCCACCTCAGAAAATTCCGAATGCTCTGAGGTCGCCAACCGAGTATCCCCGTGTTTCATCCGGGCCGCCACCTGCGTAAGTTGGGTAATAGGACGAATGGCCAGATCGGCCAGAAACCAATATATTCCGGCAATCAATAAACCCAGCCCGATCCCCGACAAAATCAGTTCCTGCCATGCTTGCAGAACAGGTTCAAAGAGGCGATCACTGTTTTGTTGAATCAGAAGACGCCACTTCATTTTGTCAATGGGTTGGGTCGGGTTTTCGCTGGCTAGTGTTAGGTTGATGCGTTCGCCTGATTCAGCTTGGCCCATAATTGAAGCCGAACTATTTGTGTTGTCGGAAGTCTCCAATTGCAAATGCTGCCCAATTAGTTTTGACGGCCCTACCACTACCTGATTTGTGCTATCCACTAAGATGCCAGCATAAGTTTTTTCATCGGCACCGATAATTTGGGTCATCAATACATAGATTTGTTCAGCGCTCATCTCCGCAACCACCGCACCATCAAACTTGCCGGTGCGATCTTGCATTGGCGCACTAAATCGCACAACCATTTGGGCATTTTCCAATTGCTGGGCAGACATGACCGCACGTTGAATACTACTATCCGAAGGCTCACGCGCCAACTGTTCGGCATCGCGAAACCATTGTTGATTTGCGCTGTTGATACCCAGTAGTTGTCGATTAGTTGAAGCGACGATTTGTCCATCAGCATTGGTTAGCGATACCCAATTCATATCTGGATGTAGTTTGCTGAAAAGTTCTAGCAACGCCTGACTGTTGTTACCTGAGTCTGCTTCCTGAACATGAAATGCAAGCTGATCTATCTGGCTCAGGCGTCGATTTAAATCTGTATTCAGGCCCGTATTAGTGCGCTCAGCGAGCTGATCTGCTAAAAGGCGAATGACACCCTGAAGTTGCCTCGTAAAAACCTGACCAGAGATAAAGATGACAACTAAAGTCACAATAAAAGTGACAATGCCAAAAGTTACCATGACACGAGCACGTAGGCCAGACGGAAAATATCTGCGAATTTGCTGGGGCATCAGCTTATTTACCTCGTGGATTCCCATTTAAGGCGCTACCGGCTTTGACGGGAAATTTGTCATTCTGAACGCAGTGAGCCGAAGGTCCCCGACGCGTAAATTGTGCATGATTCGCAATTGGGACCTTCGGTTCGCTTCACTCAGCATGACAACGCTATTTCCCGCTAAACGCGGGAGAGCCCCATTTAAAAAGTGCTTGGGGGATCGGCACAAAGGCAATCGTAGCATCCTAGGCGATTGCACGATAACTTGCAATAGATGCATATAGAAACGCAGAGATATTGTTGCGATGAACTTCATTGTGACCTCTTATTTATATTGTAGCCGATCCGGGACAGTCGAGTTAGGAAGAATGCATCATTTGCGGCAAGCCATGTTTTCGGCAACAATGGGAGCATGGATACTGTTTACTTGGTTGCCAGTGGCGATTCACGGGCCTCTGCGAATGTTAAATGTGAGCCGACCCAAGCCGAAATGGAACGCAAACTACAAGTGGCGATTACCTCATTGGGCGGTAAAGTGAAACGCGCCCATGCATTTGACCCAGCCAAGGGCCATGGCTTTGTCGACAGCCAGAAAATGGGCATAGATGTTTTTAGAACGATTCCCGAAAATGCCCCGGTGATTGTTGCCGAATCGGTTTGGCAATTTAGCAATCATGTCTTGCCGGGGTTGACGACTCACAAAGGCCCTATCTTGACCATAGCCAATTGGAGCGGCACTTGGCCGGGGCTGGTGGGCATGTTGAACCTGAACGGTGGGTTAACCAAAGCAGGCACGCCCTATCACTCGCTATGGAGTGATAACTTCGATGATGCCTTCTTTCTGAAAGGTCTACAAAGTTGGCTGAAGACCGGCAAGATTAAGCACAACCTATCGCATGTAAAGCCACTGGGCAAAGTGGACGTGCCCGCTGCACCCGCCCGGCTGGGAAGCAAGTTTGCCCAGCAATTTCGGCGTAACAAGGCCATCATGGGCGTATTTGATGAGGGATGCATGGGGATGTATAACGCCATCATCCCCGACGAGTTGCTGCACAAAACCGGCCTGTACAAAGAACGCTTGAGCCAAAGCCAACTCTTTGCCAAAATGCAAACGGTCAGCGATGTTGAGGCGCGTGCCGTGCTAGATTGGTTGATTCGGCGCGGGATGACCTTTCACTGGGGACAGGACCCGGCCACAGAATTAACGATTAGTCAGACACTTGAGCAATGCAAGATGTATATCGCGGCGCTGCGCTTGGCAGATCAATATGGCTGTACCACAATTGGCATTCAATATCAATTGGGTTTAGCAGACACTTGCGCGGCCTCTGATCTGGTGGAAGGCTTGCTAAATAACGTGGATCGCCCACCCGTCTTACACGAACAAACTGGGCAGGAGTTGTTCAAAGGACAGGCCTTGCCGCATTTCAACGAGGTTGATGAATGCGCCGGGCTAGATGCACTCGTCACCAATCAACTTTGGACCCAGATGGGCTTTGCCCCCGAGACTACCTTGCACGATTTGCGCTGGGGCCGTGAATTTGAAGGTGACTATGTATGGGTTTTTCTCATTTCGGGTGCCGCGCCGCCCGCCCACTTTATAGATGGCTACAAGGGTGCATCATCCGAGCGCCAGCCCGCTATGTATTTTGCCAAAGGGGGTGGCTCGCTCAAAGGCATTAGCAAGCCCGGGCATATTGTGTGGAGCCGGGTGTTTGTGGATGGCAGCAAACCTGGCGGCAAATTGTGCTTCGACACTGGCCTAGCCCAAGTCGTGGCGCTACCGGAAGCCGAAACCCAAGAGCGCTGGCAACTCAGCACACCCGAATGGCCCATCATGCACGCGGTGTTCAACGGAATTACCCGTGATCAAATGATGGCCCGCCACAAAAGCAACCATATCCAAGTGGCTTACGCTCCGAGCAAAGCCAACGCTAAAAAAGCGATGTACGCCAAAGCCGCGGCGATGGCCGAGCTGGGCCTAGAAGTATCTATTTGTGGGGATATGCTGTAGAAAAGTATCGGGAAGTGTCTGGAGTGTCGACACCTCTCACACTCCAGATACTTTCGACACTTTCGACACTTACAATACTCTCCCAAATCTAAAGAAGAGGAAAAAACACATGGGTTTACTGAGCGGCAAGACCGCGCTAATTTTCGGTGTCGCAAACGATCATAGTATTGCCTGGGGTATTTCGCAGGCGTTGCATCGCGAAGGTGCACAACTGGGTTTTAGCTATGCGGGCGAAAAACTGGAACGCCGGGTGCGGCCACTCGCCGAATCAGTGGGCTCTGACTTTGTGGAACCGTGTGATGTCAGCAAGGACGAGGACATCGCTACCGTCATGGAAAAGGCCAAGGCCAAATATGGCGAGATCGATGTGCTGATTCACTCGGTCGCCTTTGCCAACCGGGACGATTTGTCAGGTCCTTATTACAACGTCTCACGCCAGGGATTCTTGTCGGCGATGGATATCAGCGTGTATTCGTTTACCGCATTAGCCAAGGCGGCATTGCCAATCATGAAACCAGGCGGATCGATACTGACGCTTACCTACATCGGCTCGGTGCGCGCAGTGCCCAGCTACAACGTGATGGGAGTAGCCAAGGCCGCGCTCGAAGCCAGCGTGCGTTATCTGGCTGCCGACATGGGCGCCAACGAGAAGCGCATCCGGGTGAATGCGATTTCAGCTGGCCCAATCCGCACTTTGGCGGTGGCAGGCATCTCCGGTTCACGTGCGCTTATCAATGAGTTCGCCAAATCCAGCCTGCTGCACCGCAACATCACAATTGATGATGTGGGCAACTCGGCGGCCTATCTGTGTTCGGACATGGCTGCTGGTGTCACTGGCGAGATCCATTATTGTGACGCGGGGTTCAATGTGGGCTTTCCAGTGGGTGAAAGCGAGTGAACGACGCAAGCGAAGCATTCTGAGCAGGGGAGTAAGCATCTGAGTGAAGATGTAAGCATCCTGAGCGGGGAAGTAAGCATCCTGAGCGAAGTCGAAGGAGGCGATCCCTGCCGAAGTCTCAGCTTCATTCACAAGCGCGATCCTTCGACTTCGCTCAGGATGCTTTGTGCAGATGTTGAGACACTTTCCCACTGACAACAAGTGTCTGAAAGAAGTCGTTCAAAAATACAATGCCCACCTTTATCTGTAAGACCTGCGGTGTGCAGTATCCGGAGTCCGTTGATCCCCCCGCCCATTGTTTGATTTGCGAAGATGAGCGGCAATATGTGCCGGTCTCTGGTCAGGAATGGCTGACATATGCGGACTTCGTGACCAACCATCGTAACGATGTCCGAGTTGAGGAACCCAATCTGCTTGGCATTGGTGTCACGCCCAAATTTGCCATTGGCCAGCGGGCCTTACTGGTGCAAACCCCGCACGGCAATGTGCTGTGGGACTGCGTCGCATTGATCGACGATGAGACACGCGCCAAGATCAATACGTTGGGCGACGTCCAGACCATCGCCCTGTCGCATCCGCACTATTACTCCGCCATCGTGGAATGGAGTCGGGCTTTTGGAGATGTGCCAGTTTATATCCACGAACATGACCGGGCTTGGGTGACGCGGCCAGATCCATGCATTCGCTTCTGGCAAGGTGAGACCCTGAGTTTGCTAGATGGCGTGACAGTGATCAACTGCGGGGGCCACTTCGAAGGATCGTGCGTGCTGCACTGGCGTGACGGTGCTGAAGGCAAAGGGGTATTGCTGACCGGCGACTCGATCTATGTTGTTGCGGATCACCGATATGTCAGCTTCATGTATAGCTACCCAAACCTGATCCCGCTACCCGCCACCAAGGTGCATCAGGTGGCTACCAGCGTAGCGGGCTTCGCCTTTGACCGCATCTATGCGGCGTGGTTCGACGCCATGATCCTCCACGATGCCAAGCGATGTGTCCAGCGCTCGGCGGAGCGCTATATTCGGGCCATTTCATAACACTCGTTGCTAATTGTCAGCCACAAATAAACGACTCTTACATTTTGCTAATGCTTGCCGGTTAGCTTAGAGGACGTTCAACCTAAAGATAGACATCCTCTAAATGAAACCATCCGAACTCTCCGCATATCTCGACCAACTGGTGCGACACCAACTGAAACTTAGCCTAATGATTTGGGGACCACCCGGCATCGGCAAAAGCAGCATTGTGGCCCAAACCGCCAACGCGCATGGCATTGGCTTCGTCGATCTACGACTCAGCCAGCTTGCGCCAACTGATTTGCGCGGCCTGCCTGTCGCCCGCGATGGCGTCAGCCGCTGGTATCCACCCGAATTTCTGCCGCGCAAAGGTCGAGGGGTGTTGTTCCTGGACGAGATCAACATGGCCCCGCCCACGATGCAGGGCATGGCCCAACAATTGATTTTGGATCGGCGGGTGGGCAATTACAGCGTGCCAAACGGCTGGTTTATTTGGGCGGCTGGCAACCGCAGCGAAGACCGCGCCGCAGTGTTCGATATGCCAGCGCCATTGGCCAACCGGTTTTTGCATTTAGATGTCGCGCCAGATTTTGAGAGCTTCAAGTCTTATGCAATTGCACGCAACTATCACGAACAAATCGTGGCGTTTTTGTCCTTTCGGCCAGAGTTATTGCACAAACTTGACCCACATCAACCAGCTTGGCCCTCGCCGCGTTCGTGGGAGATGGCCAATGCTTTGCACAGTAACAGCATGGCCATCACGCCTGCGGTTGGCGCGGCCACAGCTGCCGAATTCAATGCTTACGTGGCGCTCTATGGCAATTTGCCGGACTTGGCAAAAGTGCTGGCTGGCAAGGGCAAGAATATCAAATTCCCTGAAGAACCCTCCATGCGCTACGCCACTGCTGTCGGCTTGATGGCGCGTGCCACTACCGCCAAAGCCGGCTATCACGCCTTCAAGTGGCTGACCGAAGTCGCAGCCATCGAGTGGGTGCAACTCGTCGCCGCCGACTTATTTAATCAATTGCGCGTCCGCAAACAGTTGCCGCAACTTTTTAATCTCATTCAAGCTGACAAGCAATTGCAAGAATGGTTGGGAGAGTATCAGGGGTTGTTGAAGATGTGAGGAGTTTGGAGAGTTCGGAAGGTTTGTAAAGTTCAGAAAGTTCAGAAAGTTCACGATCCTCCGAACCTTACGAACCTTCCAAACCTTCCGAACTCTCCAAACTCACCCTATCAATCATGAAACTCGATTCACCCACTCAAAAATCCGTCAGTGCTTCGCTGTTGCGGATGAGCGCACGCAGCCCGTATTTCTACACACTGGCGATGTTCGCTCGCTTTGAATTAAGCGAACAGATCCCGACGGCAGCGACCGATGGCCGCTCGGTGTTCATCAACAAAAGTTTTTGGGAACCGCTGACGCCACCAGAACAAGATGGCTTGTTGCTGCATGAGATTTTGCACGCAGCGCTACAGCATCTTCCCCGGCGCGAAGGGCGCGACCCGGAGCTGTGGAACATCGCCGCCGACGCGGTGATTAATGGCATGATTCTGAAAGAGGGCTATGACTTGCCCAAAGGCGGGGTGATCCGGCCTGATCTTGAGAACCTGAGCGTCGCAGAAGCCTACGAGCGCGTGCTGCGCGAACGCGAACAGTCCAGCCAACAGCAAAGTGGCTCTGGCAGTGGTAGTGGCGAAGGCAATGGTCAGAGCGATAGCAATACCAAAAGCGACAGCAAGAGCAATCCCCAACTGGGTACTGCACCGGGCAAAGACTTACTCCCCCAAGCCCCCTCCGACGCCGAAGCCAATTCGTCTAAACCTTCCGAACCTTCTGAACTTTCCAAACCTTCAAACTCTTCAAACTCTTCAAACGTCGCTAATGAAGGCCATTGGCAAAACGCGCATGAGCAAGCCAAACAAGCTGCCAATGGGAAACAGGCCGGCAAATTACCAGGCAATCTAATGCGCGAGATGCGCGATTGGGCAGGATCGCGGCTGGACTGGCGGACGTATTTGTGGCGCTACCTCACTCAGACGCCGACCGACTTTACAGATTTCGACCGGCGCTTTGTAGGCAATGGCGTGTATCTCGACACGATTTCGGGCGAGAGCGTGCAAGTGTTGGTCTGCGTAGATACAAGCAGTTCCATTAACAATGATTATTTGCGTTGCTTTGTCGGCGAGTTACAGGGCATTTTGCGAGCGTATCCGCACATGCGCTGTGAGCTGTATTACGCCGATACTGAGCTATATGGGCCGTATCCCATGCGTGCCAATACGCCCATCCCGACACCGCAAGGCGGCGGTGGCACCGATTTCCGCCCATTCTTCGAGGCCATTCGTGGGCATGCCTTTGGCTGGGGCCGCAGTGTGGCGATTTACCTGACCGACGGCTGGGGCTCGTTCCCCGAGCGCGCGCCCAAGATGCCGACATTGTGGGTGGTCACACCAGGTGGAATCGACCTCGATAAGTTCCCGTTTGGCGAGGCAATCCGGTTGTTGCCCAGCCAGCACACGCCGTTTGTGAAGCATTGAGAGATTAAGAGATTAAGAGGTTGAGAAATTGAGAAATTGAGAGACTGAGTCATTTGTCGTTCACCATCGCAAACTGACTTCTCAATTCTCAATTTCTCACTTCTTTTTGCGTTGCGCTTTCTTCCAATCGGCATATACTTGTTCGGCGGTCAGCTCGGCCAGGCCGGGGCGGGAGAAGATCACGTCGTAAGCTGGGCCATGGCCGTCGCGCGTATCGTTGGTGTCCCATTTGGG